>DATKHH010000082.1:0-2638 GCA_035510315.1 Candidatus Saccharimonadia bacterium | reverse complement strand
ACATCTGGACCCTGCGTCGCTTTATAATCTAATTTTTTTAGAGGATTGACCAAAATTTTAAGTCCAATCCTTGCTAAAAAATCCAGTTTTCCAAAGCCTGGATTTTTTAAGTATTCATCATATTTAATCCAATAATAGTGTGTAGGTGAGTGACAATAACAAATATGAATAGTTTTAGGGCCTGTTTTTACTGCCTTAGCTTCAGCGCCACTTGAAGAAATTACGAGGTCATAGTTGCTTAAATTGAGTTGCCTAAAAGCAATGGCCCTTAGTGGTGGTAAAAATTTCTTAAGGCTTTTTGGTAAGTGTTGTAACCAAAGTGTTCTAACATCAGCATCCCTAAACCAATCAATTGTTTTTGGATCATATTGTGAGGTGTAAATGGGGGCTTTGGGGAACATTTTGTGTAGTTCCAAAACAACCCTTTCAGCTCCTCCAATACCAGTTAGCCAGTCGCAAACTATTGCAACTTTTAATTTAGAGAGATCTTTCATATTACTTAACACCAATGCGGTCAAATACTACCCTAATGGTCTTTAATAGGATTGTTAAATCTAACCAAAAACTCCAGTTTTGAACATAATAAAGATCAAGCTGAGCTCTTTCATAATAGTCTAGATCGCTTCTACCACTAACTTGTGCGAGACCAGTAACGCCTGTTTTTATACTAAGAAGCAGAGAATCCTTATCTTTGTAGTATTTTAATTCTCCTGGGACTATCGCTCGGGGGCCAACTAAACTGATATCTCCTTTAATTATGTTAATAAGTTGAGGTAATTCATCTAGGCTATATTTACGAATAAAACCACCTAGTCTAGTTATTCTAGGATCGTTATCGAGTTTCTTGGCAGCTAAAAACGCTTCAACTAGATCCGGTCTTTGCATTTCTTTAAACACTGTAACTGGATCTCGTCCGCTAAGTTTTCGTTTCATAGTTCTAAATTTATAAACCTTAAAGGTTGTATTAAATCTGGTAATTCTCTCTTGCGAGAAAAGTATTGTCCCTGGATTAAATAATATAATTAACAGAGAAATTAGTATAAGTATAGGAGATAATATAATCAAAACTATTAGTGAGAAAAGTATATCAAATAATCTTTTAGCTATTCTACCCCATCCAATTAGAGGGGTTTGGTGAACTGCGATGACTGGTATAGAAGATCTAAATAACTCAACAGCAATGTTACCTATAAATAACTCACTATTACCAGGAATAAAACGATAAGCACAGTGGTTAGTTTGGGCGTAAGTAAGCACATCATTATTTTTTGTAGTACTACTATATAGTTCAGTTTGAACGATACTGTGAATTCGCTCAACACCTAGTTTATCGTATGCCTGTTCAAACGTATCAAAGATGGGTATAGATTTGTAATCATCTTTTTGATGACTTTTAGGGCCTACAATGCCGATTATTTTATAACCTGATGTTTTATAATCAAACAGTGATTCAACTAAAGTGTGCGTCATTTCTGTATCTCCAACAATCAGTAGGTTGGTTATAGCAAAACCTTTTTTGAACATAAAATATTTTATGTTCCTTGCAAGAGAGCGAAATATTAGAAGCAAACCAAAAGATAATATGAAGCTATAGACTGCTACTAGGTGTGCGGGAAATATAACTTTATTAAAGCCATAGCTATAGCCAATGACCAGAAGTATACCAAGCAGTGATCCGACAAATAATTTGCCAATCTCGCTGAATCTTTTTTCGCTAATGTTATTCTCATATAGTCCAATAAGTGCAAATACTATAATCCAAAGCGGAAGTAAAACAACAAAAGCTTGGAAATAATTTAAGGCACTAATTTGATGTGCAACTCTATGATGGTCTATAGATACTCTAAGTACGTATGCAATAACAAATGCAAGCACTAAAGTTACAAAGTCACCTACTACCAAAAATAAATTATATATAAGGGTTGCATTACTTTTCATAGGATATAATAAATTGTAACACTTATGAATAAAACTTTAACAACACGCGCAAGCAGACTCATAACTGTTGTAATAGCTTTTATCTTAGTTGTTTTACCGTTTCATGAATTTCTAACTACCTGGCTAGGCAGTAATTTTGGTCACTTGGATCTGTTTAGGGTTTGGAAAGAAATAGTCTTAGTACTACTAATATTTCCAACAAGTTATCTTGTTTTAAAAAAGAAACAGCTTCTGAGTTTTCTCATAAGAGACAAGCTAACGATACTAATAGTGATTTTTGGCATTATTTGTTTGGTGATTGGCATTTGGGGTTATGAGACAAAATCTGTTAATGCAGCGGCTCTGTCTGCAGGTTTAATAATCGATCTCAGATTTTTTTTAATCTTTTTAATTTGTTTGGTAATTACTTGTTATAATGACTTTTTTAAAAAGTACTGGAAACAACTTCTTCTAATACCTGCGCTATTAGTCATTGTGTTTGGTATTGCACAAATATTTTTACCACTAAATTTTTTAAGCCATTTTGGATATGGCGCTAACACTATTCCGGCTTATCAGACAATTGATCAAAATTTAAGGTTTCATCGAATACAATCAACACTTCGTGGCGCTGATCCACTTGGCGCATACTTAATCTTAATTGCACCTGTCCCACTATTTTTTATTACTAAACGGTTGTGGCAGAGAATAACCATAATAT
>DATKHH010000081.1:0-11868 GCA_035510315.1 Candidatus Saccharimonadia bacterium | reverse complement strand
TTTAAATTTTCTAGTTTTAATAAGTACTTTCCCAAGACACTTTAGTTTTACCTTTTCTGATATTCACGATGATCTTGGTATTGCACTATTTGCATATGAGTTTTTTATATCAATTTGGTTTGTTTTGCGACTTAAAACTATTCAATCTGTTAGCCTTTTAATACTTGAGATTTTGGGTTCGCTAATAGGGCTGCTTTCTATTATAAAGATTATACATTTTTTATTTATTGGGCAGATGATCGGCGCACTCGGTTTCGGTTTGTTGCTAGTTAGCTGCCTACCTAACATTATTACAATTGATATTACAAAAAATAAGACTGCAAAACATCAAACATGACTATTAATTATAACTAAGACGTGATTTTATTTTAAATCATCGCTATAATAGACCATTATGGGGAATATGATTGAACTTACATATAACAACCAGCAGTTTTCTGCATATTTAGCTAAACCACAAGGTGAAGTTAAAGGCGGCTTAATTGTCATTCATGAAGTTTGGGGATTGGTAGAGCATACTAAATCTATAGCTGATCGCTTTGCAAAGGAAGGTTTTTTAGTACTTGCACCAAGTTTGCTAAGTGAACTCGGCATCACCGATAAACTTGCCGGTGACCTTCAAAGCAAGCTTTTTAATCCTAAAACTCGTTCTGAGACTCAACCAAAACTGCGCGCACTTATGACGCCGATGCAAGCTCCAGAATTTGGACAGAAAACAATTGGAAGGGTTTTGGAATGTTACAGATTTTTAGTTGACCAAAAAGAGATCAATCAAAATGTAGGTGTAACAGGATTTTGTTTTGGTGGTACGTATTGCTATAGCTTAGCTGTTAATCAACCAAATCTAAAATTTGCAGTACCATTTTATGGCCATGCGAATTTTTCAGCGGATGAACTTAGCAAGATTAAATGTCCAATTTTAGCATTTTATGGCGAGAACGATGAAGGCTTGATGACGGAGTTACCAGACCTTAAAACCCAAATGAAACAAGCTGGTGTTGATTTTACCGCGAAGGTTTATAAAGATTGCGGACATGCGTTTTTCAATGACACAAACTCGTTTGCATATAATGAAGCCGCTGCAACTGATGCTTGGAAGATGACTCTAGCATTTATGAATAATCATATCTAGAGGATTAGGTTTAAGTTATTTTCCGCTCACTTCTTTACTCATGAATTGTTTGACACTAGCTACTGTATCCATAAATTGAGCAGGGAATACAATTGTGCTATTTTTATCTGATGCAATTTCAGATAAAACTTGAAGATTTCGAAGCTGCAAAGCTATAGGGTGTTTAGAAATGACATCAGCTGCTTTGGCAAGAGCGGCAGCACTGAGCTGTTCACCTTCAGCTGCTATTATTTTGGCTCGTTTTTCTCTCTCAGCTTGTGCTGCAGCTGACATGGCGCTTTGCATACTTTCTGGTAGTTGTATATCTTTAAGTTCGACCATACTAACATAAACTCCCCATTTTTCAGTAGTTTTATCTAAGATGGCTTTAATAGCTAGATTAATCTTGACTGTTTGGCTTAGCACATCATCAAGTACATTTTGTCCGACAATATTTCTAACAGTTGTTTGAGCTATTTGATAGATTGCTGATAATACATCCGCAATTGCAACTACCGATTTAACTGCATCTGAAACTTGGTAATAAGCCACAGCCGCTACGTCTATGGAAACATTATCTTTTGTAATGACTTTTTGTGAATCTACTGGCAAGGTAACAGTTCTTAAATCAATTTTACGCAGGCTATCAACAAATGGGATGATAAAACAAACGCCTGGTTGTTTTACGTCACTTCTAATTTTACCTAGCCTAAATACCACGCCTTGTTGATATTGTTTAATAATCTTAAGACAACTAAAGCCAATAATGATTAATAATATTACAATCGTTACAATGAGATTGGCCATAGCGTAAACTCCCTAGTTAATGTAATTGTATTTAACTCTTAAATATTGAACAAAGCAACATAGTTTAGGTTGATTCGACAATTATATTTTGCGTGATAATATAAATACATGGCAGATAGCTACAGATTTCAGGTAGAGCGACTATTAAAACCAGCTGGGATTAAAATAAACGGAAAAAACGCTTGGGATATTCAGGTCCATGATGATCGGTTGTATCGTAGAGCTCTATCACAAGGTTCGCTTGGAGTGGGTGAAGCATATATGGATGGTTGGTGGGATGCTAAAGATCTTGAACAGCTATTTCAAAGAGCATTTAGGCTTAATCTTGAAATCTCTATTCGTAATAAATTACAACTAGCTAAAAGTGTCGCTATTGCAAAACTTATTAATACACAATCTATTGCCAGGTCGTTAAAAAACGTAAAACATCATTATGATATTGGTAATGATCTTTATAAGACTATGCTAGGTTCTACCATGGTCTATAGTTGTGGTTATTGGGATGGAGCAAGGACACTAGATGATGCTCAAAATGCTAAGTTAGATTTGATTTGTAAAAAACTTAAACTAAAGCCAGGCATGCGAGTACTTGATATCGGATGTGGTTGGGGCAGTTTTGTTCATTATGCCGCCAAACATTATGGAGTTAGCTGTGTTGGCAATACTCTTTCGAAAGAACAGGCATCATATGCAAGACAACTTGTTAAGGGTCAAAAAGTTGATATTTTAGTCAAAGATTATAGACAGCTAAAACTGAAGCCTTTTGATAGGATTGTCTCTATTGGCATGTTCGAACACGTTGGCCCAGCTAATTACAGAGTTTTTATGAAAACTTGTGAGCATTTACTTAAAGATGATGGAATATTACTACTTCATACCATTGGTGCTAACTCTCCAAGTGACGGTAATGATCCATGGATTGATAAATATATATTCCCTGGTGGTGTTTTACCATCAATTAAGGGTATAGCTGATAGTTTTACGGGGGTATTTATTATGGAAGATTGGCATAATTTTGGTCCAGATTATGCTAAGACTCTGAGAGCTTGGTGGAAGAATTTTAACTCTGGGTATAAGGCACTTGATAAAGATCGTTATGATGAAAGATTTTATCGTATGTGGAAATTCTATTTACTAGCTTGTGCTGCTAATTTTACAACTCGAGGAATCCAGTTGTGGCAGATAGTATTATCTAAACGGGCTGCGGAATTAGAATATAGGTCGATTAGGTAAGATAAATTAAGACAAAGTTTATTTAGCTAAAATACTATAGCTTATAATTAGGCTTGTTAAATAAAATAGTTAAACCTGGAGGGGTTAAAATGGAAGATAAAGACGCTAAGAAGAAGACTTTTAATCAAAAAGTAGCGACAATAGTAACTAATGGCACAGGTAATATGTGGTTTTTTTGGGCCTCATTGGCCTTTATATTGATACTACGTATCTCACAACCACCATCTGCAAGCCAGTTCTTACTTGATATAGAAAACGACTTACAGCTTTTGCTCCTAGCGGCAAATGCGGTTGTGTCAAACAAACAAAACGGGACACTAAGAAAGATATTAAAACACATAGATAAACAGGCAAATAGAATAGAGAATGATGAGGAGCAGGAAGAAGCATTGCTGGAAAGTAAGTAGAGTAAAGTTAATAAAAAAAGGACGTTAGTGGAGTATATTAGAAAAACATTTTCCTCGTTGGAGGTACGTAATTTTAGATTGTTTGTGATTGGCCAAGGTATCTCACTCACTGGTACTTGGATGCAGACGATTGCTATTTCTTGGCTGGTACTACTACTTACTCGTTCGGGTACGCAGTTAGGTCTAGTTATTGCTGCTCAATTTTTACCGATACTAATCTTTGGGGCTTGGGGAGGTGTTATAGCCGACAGATTTAATAAACGAAACATACTTTATGTAACTCAGACTCTTTTTGGTTTGCTGGCTTTAATTCTTGGTTTACTTGTCGTTAGCCACCAAATACATCTATGGATGGTTTACTGTCTGGCTGTAAGTCTAGGTCTAGTCAATGTAGTGGATAGCCCTGCTAGACAGTCATTTGTTATTGAGATGGTTGGTCATAAAAATCTAAAGAATGCTATAACACTTAATTCGACAATGGTTAATGCGGCCAGGGTAATTGGTCCATCAATCGCTGGGATTCTTATAGCAACGCTTGGAATTGGGACTTGTTTCATTGTAAATGCGATTTCATACCTGGCTGTTTTATATGCTCTTTTCCTAATGCGCAGTAAAGAACTTCATCCGGCGCCTATTTCAGATAGAGAACCAGGTCAAATTCGGGCCGGTTTAAGGTATGTTTGGAGTATACCAAAGCTCAAGGTCACCCTATTAATGATGTTAATTATAGGAACATTTGCTTATGAGTTCCCAGTAGTATTTCCACTTTTCGCAACAATTACGCTACATGGCAATGCCGGGACCTATTCAGCTATGATGGTTGCTACTGGCATCGGTGCTGTTTTGGGCGGCTTATATACTGCCAGTCATTCTGTAAGTAAAGAAACTCAGTTGATTTGGATAGCTATATTATTTGGTTTTAGTATTTTAATAACTTCAATTATGCCAACCTTGATTAGTGCGTTAGTTATTTTGGTGTTTGTAGGTGCGTTGTCGATTCTATTTATAGCTCTTGGTAACACTACTCTCCAACTCACTAGTGAACCGACTATGCGTGGACGGGTTATGTCACTTTGGACTATTGCATTTCTTGGGACAACACCAATAGGTGGACCAATAATTGGTTTTATAAGTGACCACTCTAATCCTCGAATAGGTCTGGCTGTCGGTGGATTATCGGCAATAACAGCTGGTATTTTAGGCTTTTATATATATAGCAGACCGGGTAATACGACACCACTTATCAATTAAGTTTTAAGATCATTTATCGATAGCAGCAATTGCGTAGTTAATTTGTGTTAATCCAAGCTGTAAGTTGCTATCAAACGTTGTTACATCATTTAAGGCTTGGACTGTAAGACTGTAGCTGCCATTGTCTGCTTTATTTAGATAAATTGCAGCGCCGCTAATGCATAGCTGACTACCTTGTTGTAAATATTTTAACCCAGCACTTAGATTTGCCTGAGCGGAAGCAAGTGGTATAGCTGGCAGATTTAAATCTGAAGTGACCTCGGACTCAAGTTGTTTACAGGTAGTTTCGAGTGCTGAGTAATCTAAGCTAGCGACCACACTTACGGCACCATTTAGGTTAGTTTTGAGTGTTGTAAGGTTAGTCCCATATTGGCTTTGCCAAGCATGCACTTGGCTATTTTCCGCTGGGGTGTTTGTTGGAGCTTTATATGCCGGCTTGTTGAAATATTTTACAGCTAATATCAAAATGGCTACTAAGCCTAGAAGTATTAACAGACTTCTTATTTTATGACTTGTTACTCCGCTACGTTTTTTATAATCTTTGGGTTTAAATGGTTGTTGTTGTGGATTTGAAACAGGGTTACCTACAACTGCTTGCTGGCTCGGTTGTTGGTTAAAATCTTGTTGAAATGGCTGAGTTACTTGATTATATGGCGTATTAGGTGCTTGTTCTGGTGACTTATCGTCTGTATTTTGTTCGTCCATAGTCTTTAGATAGTTTAACTCATGAAATTATCAAAGACAAAGAGTAAATCACTCAGTCATAGTTAAATTTATAACCTATATGACTAAATCACTTATGCTTGCAAAATTAAATATCTGGTGCATAATTGAGAAAAAGGAGACTTTATGATTTCACCTAAGTTTTATGAAGTTTTTATTAAGAAATACCTGCTAGTTTCAATACTAGTGTTAGTCGGTATGTTTAGTTTGTATGGTATAGCTCGAGCTGCAAGCGGACCTAGTTTTATCGTTACCCCTGGCACCACTAATCTTGTAAGTGGTGATCAAATAACTGTAACTGGCTCAAACTACTATCCTACTTCTCCTGGATCTATATTGGAGTGTAGTACTGCCAAAACTGCAAGCGGTAACCCACAACCTACAGTAGAGTTGGATGGCTTAAGTTTTGCTAATGTTCCTGTATCATGTTCAGCGCCCAATCAAACTTTTGAGACAGATAGCAGTGGTGATTTTACTCAGACCTTTACAATAGTGACTGGCATTACCGGTCCTCCCAACGGAGCAAAAAGTGGCACTGCATATGACGAAGCACAAGACTATCCATGCCCTCCAACAGCTGCTCAAATTAAAGCTGGTGCAACATGTGAGATTCTTGTAGGTGTCTTGGATGGTCAAACAGGAGCATCTTACGAAGATCCAAATCCTCAACCCATAACGTTTAGTCCTATCTCTACTACTACTTCTATAGCACTGTCGAGTCCAAAGCTTACTTATGGAAGTGAACAATCTGAAAGAGTGTCAGTAACTGTGTTGCCTTCGGGTGAAAATAAGAATGAAGTAGACGGCACTGCTACTGTTAAAGAATCTGGTAAAACTCTATGTAGTATTACTGTAATGTTCGGTGCTGGATCTTGTAATTTGTCTGCAACAAGTTTAAATGCTGGTAGTAATAGACTTATCGCTACCTATAATGGAGATGGTAACTATGGTAATGATGGGGTAGCTTCAAACTATGTTAGCTCTAGTTCAACAACTGGCGGATCTTTGAGTGTGTTAAAAGCTAAGTCAACAATGACTCTTAGATTATCTTCTGCTAGATTAACGTATGGTAAAGAACAATCTGAAAGAATATCAGTTACCCTTGCACCTTCCCTCGCATCAGGCAGTGTAACTATAAAAGCTTCTAATATACTAGTTTGTAGAATCTCATTTACTAAAGGATCTACAAAAACTTGCGCTCTAACAAGTAAGAAATTGGCACCAGGTAGTTACAAGGTTGTTGCTAGCTATGGCGGAAGTGCAAATGCTAGCCCTTCGATCTCAGCTTTTAAAACTCTTAGCGTAGTCAAATAGCATTTTCTTAATTAATTTATGTAAAGCCGCTTATGCTTGCAAAAATAGTATTATAGTGATTATACTTATAAGAACATAAGATTTGACAGGAAGCAAGAAATGATCATAAATAAAGTTTTAAATCGATTTCTACCAGTTTTGGTGGTACTAAGTGTCTTGGCTTTTTTGGGTATCGCCAAAGCTGCTGGAGTTTTGAATGCTTCTCCTAGTAGTGGTTTGACAAACGGTCAGACAATCAGTGTATCGGCTTCTGGTCTTGCCGATAAAGCGACTGGAGCAATACTTGAATGTAATAGTGATGCTAACCAGCCAACAGTAATGGCGTTTGGAAACACGGTTCCGGTTGGTTGCTCTAACCCTTTGCCTTACGTTGTAACCACTGATTCAAGTGGGAACCTTGCTGCCACTCCTTTTGTAGTTCATACGGGTACAGTAGGTCCTCCTGCAGCAGGCACTGATAGCAGTGGTGGTAGTGCAACGACTGATGCCGCAAACTATCCATGTCCTCCAACGGCTGCACAAATCGCAGCAGGGGATACTTGTCAGATTACTTTTGGCGATGCATCAGGTGATGACGTATTCCAAAACGTCACTTTTGCATCATCTCCAACTACACCTCCTCCTGGGCCTACCTCTAACAATACTAAAAAGACTACAACTACTTTGCCAAACACAGGACCAGGGACGAATATTGGACTTTTCTTATTAATAGCAATTGTATGTAGTGGACTCCACTATGCGTATTCGTTTCGAAGAAGCGCTAAATCTTCGTAGACTATCAAAGTACAAAAGGAATTAACATCTTTGTTTTGTCTTTGTAATCTAAGTAGGTTTTGCCAAACTCGCTCGTCATATTTTTTTCTTCTATTTTGGCACTGTATATAAAATAGATAAGCGAAAAAGCTAAAAAAGTTAACCAAAATGTATTGCCTGCAAGCCCTGATCCTAAGAAAGCAAGTAAAAGCCCGCTGTAAATTGGATGACGAATGAATTTATATGGTCCAGAAGTTACGAGCTGAGGATGTTCTTTCTTGGTCATTGGCATACCCCAGTTTCTACCTATATGCAAACGTGCCCACATAGATAAAGCGAGACCTAATAGAAATAGACAAAAACCTATAACTATTAGAAGTTCGTTATTTGTAACCTGATAGTCTTTATAAAAGCTTGGAAAGAAAAACACTACCATTAAGATTATGACAAAGCGAAAACTCCAAGCTTTATTAAATCTCGTTGACCTAATATTTTTTTTGGACCTAGTTGCTGAGACTAACCAATACACCCAAAAAACTAGCCAGATCCACAAAATCAAATCACTTAGTGCAGACATATAGTGATATTGTAACCTAAACTATACTTTGCCATACATTAACACTCCAACAATTACTCCGACATTAACAAATTCCCAAAGGATGAAGCTAACAATAATATTTATCTCTTTGTGTGCAATACCATAAAGTATCCAAGGAAAGGTAGCAATTGTAATTAGTACCCAAGTTGTAAGTGATACGCCACTGGCATTTTGGGTACTGAATATAGAGTAAATCTGGGGTATTACGGTAAGTGGTCCGACGATACCTACAATGAAAGTTAGTTTGTCTAAAAATACTATGTACTTAGTCTTTTGTTGCTGACTAGCGTTTTGCCTGCGTTCATATTTGTTTCTAAGACCCAGATAGTGCATAAAGTAAATATACATCAATTTGCTATCTAGTTGTATATTTTGAGCGTAATGAAACTAAATAGCGTAGCTGTCCTGCTTTTTTTAGGTAAAGGACACAGAAAGAAACGCTGATCTAAATTTTAGTGCGTCTATGCTTAATGATTATTATAACCATAGTAGCATAGAATATAGTCCACATTATATTTATAAAGAAATATGCATATGCGTGGATTGCATATGAATAGAAACAAGAGGTTGTTTGATATCCAAGCCAGACAAACCAACTAAACAAATTGAATTGATCTGATTTTCTTCTTTTTATAAGTGTTATCAGTTGAGGGATTGCAGCAATTATCGAAAGTACGCCAAGAATTATTAAAATTATTTCAGTTGTATGCATTTTTTAAGTATAACAACGTTTTATCTATTGATAAGTTCTTTAGGGCAATTTAAAATAAAAATGTGTGATATTTTTTACAGAAATACTTAGTGTTTTAGTTTATATTAAACATAAGGAAGAAGGAGTATAAAGAGCCATGTATTTTTCAATTGCATATCTCAGCTTATTTGTAAGTGTGACAAGTTGGATCGGTCTTATTTCGCCACGATATACTGTCTATGGATCTTCAATATTGCCAAGTGGAATGACTGCCATGGTGAGTTTAATTACGGCACTGTTTCTATTAAACTTTTCAATATTTTCTTATCTTAGAGACAAAAATACCAAGATTACCTTTAAATTATTTGGATTTATCTTAACCACAGTTGGCGTTATAGGTTTTCTATACCCAACTTACTTTGGCTTGTTTTACACCGACGTAAATCTGCTTTCTTTAATTATATTTTTGATAAATGGCGTAACCTGTCTAGTCGCAGGCTTTGAGCGTGAACGTGTAGGCATATCTGTTGGTAGTATTATTAGTATTATCCCGACCATAATACAAAAAAAACAGCATATGCTAGTCGTGTGGCATAGAATACATGATCATGCACCTGTACCTATTAGAGTGAGCATTGAGCCTGAATCTATCGATTTAACTATCAAAGATGTTGCCGAAAATATGGATACAATTGATCTTAGCAGTAGAAAACAGCAGCGTATATTAGCATTTTGGCACCAGATACATGATCGTCAATTGACTTAGCGGTTTGGATTTGAATCTTCATCTTTAATGATACGTTCAAATATTTTTGTAACTACTGTATTACTCTGTCCGTTTGATTTTAACCAAGCTAGAGCTTCTCTAATGTCTCCTTGTAAAACCGATTCTTCCTCAGTGATCGAAATAAATTGCATTGGTAGATCCGGATTTCTTTCTTTAGTTCTTATAAGACGTCCCCAGCTTTGTGCTGCTCCCATTCTTGGCCAAAAATACATAAAGTCTGATTTTGTATAGGTTGGAAATGGTGAAGAGTTTACTACTTCTTCAAACCTTACTTGTCTTCGGGCTTCAAACTCAGCTAGAGCTATGTCTTCCACCCAACCTTCTGGCCTAGTATCATAAAATTCCATATACTTATAATAACATAAAGTATAGTAAATAACAAGGGTTGGCTGGGAGTGAGGGATTCGAACCCCCGATCCTGGGACCAGAACCCAGTGCCTTACCGCTTGGCCAACTCCCAATGTCAATAACAGTATATCTTGTTTTCAATCTCAAATAAAAACTTAGTATGATCACTTAACTGATATAATAATACTTATGTTATGGGTAATCATTATATTGGCTATTGGTTTTGTGGCTTTACTCGTATACGTATTGTTTTCAAAAAATCAGAAGAATGGTAGTTCATCAGCACTTCTAATTAAGGAAGATTTGAATCAGCTTAATCAAGCGATCAATCTTTTAAAAGATGGTCTTCAAAATAAACTCACGGAAAGACTAGATAAAAATGAAGCTTCGATGAAAGATTCAATGCATCGCCAGTTTTCTGAGAGTTCAAAACTTATAAGTCAAGTTACAGAAAAGCTAGTGAAATTAGATGAGACTAACAAAAGAGTTGTTGATGTTGCTGGAGAACTTAAGACCCTCCAAAATGTACTACAAAATCCAAAACAAAGAGGAGTTTTGGGAGAATATTATTTAGAAACTTTACTTCAAAACGTTCTGCCACCAGATAGATACAAAATGCAATACCGTTTTAAGGATGGCGAAACAGTAGATGCTGTAATATTTTTAGATAAGAATAAGATTTTGCCAATTGATTCAAAATTTTCATTGGAAAATTACAATCGTTTAGTCAATGAGTCAGATAAAACTCAAAAAGAGCTCTTAAGTAAACAGTTCAAGGCTGATTTAAAGAATCGGATAGATGAAACATCAAAATACATAAGACCAAAAGAAAATACAATGGACTTTGCTTTTATGTTCATACCGAGCGAGGCTGTATATTATGAGCTATTAATCACAAAAGTAGGTATTACTGGAACTAGTTCAAGAGATTTAATTGAGTATGCGTTTAGAGATAAACACGTAATCATAGTAAGCCCTACTAGTTTTATGGCTTATCTTCAAACAGTTATGCAGGGTCTTCGTTCACTTCAGATTGAAGAGCATGCTAAGGAAATCTTTATAAGAGTAGGAGAGCTTGGAAAACATATATCTGGTTTCGAACAGTTTATGCAAAAACTTGGCTTAAGTTTGGGTACTACTGTTAATCATTACAATAGAGCCCACCATGAATTAAAAAAAGTAGACAAGGACATTATTAAAATAGCTGATTCTAAACCTAGCGTCGAACCACTACTACTAGATAAACCAGACGAAGATATTTAAGTTTTTTTATAGTTTTTAGCTAGATCTAAACTGAGTGCTGCTGTCCAAGAGAAATCTTTTATTCCGACACCATGACCATTAATTGGGTTGTAATAGTCGTATATACCGCTATTATCGACCATGTCTAAGGTAGTTTCTTTTAAAACCTCTGCAATATCTATGTAGTTATTTCTAAGTAGACCATCGATGATGAGCCAATTGGCATTAACCCAAGTTGGGCCTTGCCAATACTCAGTCTCACTAAACCACTTAGAGTTTAAAGGCACACTAGGAATCGGATAGTTACAGCCGTATAAGTTCTGATCTTCTAGGCATTTAACAATCTTGTCGAGCTTGCCTTTGTCACTGTAACCTGAGTAAAGAGGCATCAGTGATCCAATAGAGGGTTCTATAATTAGATTATTAGTATAAAAATTTCGTGAATAGAATTGATTGGTATCGGAATCCCAAAGTTCGCCGAAGGCATCTTTTGTTTTCTTTATGTTCTCCTGTAATTCTTTTGGGAGTTTAATTTTTATGGTTTTAGCTATGGACACAAGGTGTTCATTGTTTCTAAGAAGCAAGCTATTAAAAGTTATATCT
>DATKHH010000080.1:0-13051 GCA_035510315.1 Candidatus Saccharimonadia bacterium | reverse complement strand
TTCCATTTCTGCTAATATTGGTATTATTTTCCACTCAATATCCTTCGCCAACGAATTTATTTTTTTTAGTTTAGCCATTTCTGCAACTTGAAGTTTAGCAATTTGCCGTATAACTCCGGTGATTTCAGGTGCTTTTTGTATAAAATCAATTTCATCCAAATCGTCTAAGGATGAAGCCTGATAATTCAAATTGATCTGAGCCAATTGAGTAATACTAGAAACTCTATTTAATGGATTTAACAAAAACGCACCAATTAATACATCATGTTCAACAAAACCAATTTCAAATCCTAGGGCATATCCAATTTCCAGCGAATTCTTCAGATCATATCCAATAACTCCCCTATCGGATTTAAATATGTAAGAAAATTTGTCTTTTAGAGTGTCTATCTTAATCTTATCAACTAAGACTACGTAACAATTACTGGTATCATCAATCAACAAAACTTTGGGATTTTCACCGTGTTTACCTCTAGCTCTGGAATGAATAACTAACTTGTCTTCTTCGGATACTTTAAGTTGTTGTAGTTTCTCATCACTGTCTATAACTACTGCTTTTGGTATTTTGATGTCAATATCCACAGTCGATAAATAATTACCGTCGACTTTAAAGACTTCAGGTAATCGGTTTATTAGTGACCTAAATTCCAAATTCGACAATATTTTTTTAATATCTTCTGGCTTAGACTTACTTCCATCAACCGCTTGTAGATCTAACTCAATTGGGGCATCTAACCATATTTCTGCCAGCTTGTGACTCATGTATGCCGATTTTCTGCCAGCCTCTAATTTACTTACTAGGGTTGATTTGATTAAAGCAAGGTTAGTGTAAATATCATCTAGAGTTGGGTACTGATTTAATAATTCAACCGCTGATTTGTTGCCTATTCCTGGCACACCCGGAATATTGTCTGATGCATCACCAACAAGTGACTTATAATCTAAAAATTGTTCAACTTTAATACCATGTTTTTTTTCAAAAAAAGCCACGTCATATTGTTCAATATTGCTAAGACCAGTCTTTAATATATACGCTTTGGTATGGCTACTGATCAACTGCAAGACGTCAAGATCAGAGGTAACTAACATTGTCTCAATATCTTTTTTAGTAGCCTGAAGTGCTAAAGTACCCATTATGTCATCAGCTTCATAATCATCCAGCTCATATAAAGGCCAGCCAAATGCATCCAAAAGTTCGTGTAAAATCGGAATTTGTTGATAAAAATCCGCGGGAGCAGGTTTTCTGCCTGCCTTGTATTTGGAATATAATTCTAATCGTTTCCTGATATTAGTCTTTGGTTTATCCCACGCGACACACACATAGTCTGGTTTTAATTTTCTTAAAACCTCTAACGCCATAACAGCAAAGCCATAGACTCCACCAGTCGGTATACCATCTTTAGTTTTAAGATCTGGCATAGCATAATAGCCACGGTAAAAGACACTCTTGCCATCGATTATTACAAATCTCTTCATTCCATTGACCATCTACTTACATATTATATCTGAATCTGTAAAATACCTATAATTGGTACCTTAGGGTGCTACTTATTTTAGATAGTCGTGAAGTTTTTTTGCATCTTTGTGTTTTCTGAGTTTTGCAAGAGCTTTCGCTTCAATCTGACGAATTCTTTCTCTCGTAACGCTAAATTCCTGCCCTACTTCCTCAAGAGTATAATTTTTTCCATCCTCTAAACCAAAACGTAACTTTATTATCTTTTGTTCTCTTTCAGTCAAACCTCCGAGCATATCTTTGACATGTTCCTTTAACAACTGATTGGTTGCAGATTCTTCGGGACTAATAGTGTCTTCATCTTCAATAAAATCACCTAGTACAGAATCCTCTTCATCTTCATGGACGCTTGCATCAAGACTTGAAATATCTTGCTTGATCTTCATTATGTGTTCAACTTTGTCAACATCAATTTCCATTGCTTCAGCAATTTCTTCATTAGTTGGCTCTCGGTTTAACTCTTGTGTTAGTCTTCTTTGTGTTCTTAATAATTTATTTATTGTTTCGACCATATGAACAGGAATTCTAATAGTTCTTGCTTGATCAGCGATTGCTCGAGTAATAGCTTGTCTAATCCACCATGTAGCATACGTTGAAAATTTAAATCCTTTATCAGGATCAAACTTCTCGACCGCACGCAGCAAACCCGTATTGCCCTCCTGTATTAAATCAAGTAAGTCTAAACCTCTTCCAACGTATCTTTTAGCAATACTAACTACTAGACGCATGTTAGCTTCAGCCATTTTATCTTTGGCTCTCTTATCACCAGCCACAACTTTTTTCGCGAGTTCAAGTTCTTCTTCAGATGAAAGCAATGGAATTTTTCCTATTTCTCTTAAATACAATCGTACTGAATCATCTGATATATCATCAAAGAAATTCGCTGCTTCCAAATTCACTTCTTCTTCAGTTCCTTCAGTCATCCATTCGTCATTAAAATCACCAGTTGTTGGCTGTGCAAGACCAGATATAACTACCCCAGCATCAGTAAGCTCAGTGTATATTTCGTCCAGCTTTTCAACATTTTCGGGTATATCTGGAACTAGTTTAAAAATTTCTGCCTGATCGATTGTACTATCAGCTTTTGCCTTATCAAATAATTTTTTCTTTTTTAATTCAATATCATCTTGTTCATTACTATCATCTATTGGAACATTTTTCTTAACCATTAATCTATTCCCCCGTTGTCTTTAATAATTGGTCCAGCTTTCTTGCTTCATGAAGAAGATTCTGAGTTTTGTCTTGATTTGCTTCCTGCATGGCTAAAGATAGCCTGTCTTTTTGTGTTTTAACGAATTTTCTTATTAGACTATCTCGTAAGTGTTTGGATTCGTAACCCAATTCTACTTTACTGAGATCTTGATATAGTGTCTCGTACTGTAACATTAACATTTTAACATAATCTGAGATATTATTCAATGACGTCATACTGTCTTGTTCTGGTGTGTAATCTTGATTGGACTTTAAAAATCGAAGTAGAGTTATTGAACTAGCATCTAAAAACATTTCCGGTGTAATATCCACTAGCAGCTCTCTTAGATCTGGATTATTTAGACAAATGGCAAGTAATTGGTTTTGATTCTTTAGTTGTTCTATAACCTCAGCAGTATCGAGGGGTTTCATATTCCTTGATGATTTTAGTTTTTCATCAATTGCCGCGTAAAACTTATTAGATTTACTTAGCAGTGAAGTTTTTTCTACATTGAGAACTTGAGCAACTTTGGTGTAGTAATGATCCTGTTCCACGGGATCAGATAATTTATTGATAGTCGGTAATATTATGTCGCTAAACTTTCGTTTATCTCTTGCTTGAGTCAGATCTAACTTTTCAGAATAGATGTTAATTAACCAATCAATTCCGTAGATTGGTTTATTAATCACCTTCTTCCAAGATTCAGGAGATTTTTTTATCAACTCATCCGGGTCTTTCGCAGAATTAATAACTACCATACTCAAATTTATTCTGGCTTTTGAAGCTATAGGTATAGCTCTCTCAGCAGCTACTAAGCCCGCACTATCTTGATCAAATGCAAGTCTAATGTCAGATGTTAGATTAGTTAAGATTTTTAAATGCTGTTCAGTAACTGCTGTGCCTGAGGTAGCTACTACCTGCTTAACCCCTACTTTGTGCGAAGAAATAACATCCAAGTTTCCCTCAACGATAACAACAAAATTAGATTTTCTGATACTCTCTTTGGCTAGGTGTAATCCAAAAACAAGCCTACTCTTATCATAGATGATAGTCTGGGGAGTATTTATATATTTTGGTGAGCTTGGCTCATCGTCCAGTAGTCTAGCAGTAAAGCCAACAACTCTTCCCTGACCATCACATAGTGGAATCATAAGTCTGCCTCTGAACATGTCCATAGGTTTAGAGTAGCTTCTGGTTATTATGCCCGCATCTTGTAGCTCCTTAGTAGTAAAACTTTTTTTAAGTAAAAACTGAAGTAATGCACTACCATTATTTGGTGAATAACCCAACTTAAAGTCAAGCACCGTTTGCTTGTCTAGACCCCTGACTTTAAAAACGTATTCAAGGACTGATTTATTATTTGTTAGTTGCACTTGATAAAATTTGGTCGCTAGCTCCAAGATTTCATAGAGCCTTTGTTTGCGTTTCACTAGCAATCCAGAAGAGCCTCTATCATATTTAGAAAGGTCAATCCCAGCCTTTCTTGCCAAAATTTCAAGCGCAGTCTTAAAATCCACACCCTCTATATCCATAATAAAAGAGAACATATTGCCACCCTTGCCTGAAGAGAAATCATGCCATATTTGTTTTTCCGGGCTAACCATAAAGCTCGGAGTTTTCTCAACTGCAAACGGACTCAGTCCCTTGAAATTTCTTCCAGCACGCTTCAATTGAACATATTCAGATATAACATCCTCTATACTCAACCTAGCTTTAATATCTTCTACTGCATCCATCTCTATAGATCATTTTACGCTAATAAGTCTAGATATTTTTAAAAAAGTCTATTTTATTTCCTTAGCAAGATTATACGAATGCACAATTAGATCATAAATATCATCTAACGAAAGTTGACCGCTAAGTACCAACGTTATCCACTTATTTTTATTTAGTCTATGCCCTGACATAACACTTTCGTATTTTTTTTGAAGCAACAATCCAAGGTTTTTATCACATCTAAGACTTAAATTGATTGGATCCTTATTTTTAGTCACAAGGGCAAACATCTCATCGTTGGTAACGTAAACTACTAACCCTTCCTCATATGGTTCTGATACCAAAACATCTTTTAAAGAAACTAGTCTTTTGTTTAACTTAAAAAAGTTTATCTCCTTTGGCATTTCTATTTATTTTTAGTTTTGAACCAATCAAGATAGTATTGTAGCTCTGCTATTGAAGCTTGGATATCATCAAATGCCCTATGAGTGGAGTCTTTATCAAAAACTACACCGTATTTAGCATTCATAACTACTTTCCAAGAACTGACATCCACCATCCTATAGTGAAGTTTTAGATCAAACTTTGGTAAATAGTGCTTTATGAAATTTCTGTCATTGTGTATCGAATTACCTGCAAGAACAGCTGGTTCGCCTCCAAAATACGGTTGAATAAAATCAACTAATTCTTCTTCGGCTACACTTGGCAATTTTCCTTCATCCAAATGCTTTAAAAAATCATCTCGGTTCTCAGGAACTTGATCGCGGTACCAGTTATTTGCTTTTATAAGCTTAACAACTTTATCCGCGGGATGCTTGATTCGAGTTTCATACGTCGATAAAGTCTTAAAATTGAAATCTGTTATTTCAGCCGCAATTTCAAGTATTAGATCTTTTTCTGGATCTAAACCAGTCATCTCTAGGTCTACCCAAAGTAATTTAGATGGAAAGTCGTCTTTATCAGTCATGTTCTATATATTAACAGATTACTGTTTTTCATTTTTTGGGTTTAAAATCTAAACCAACTGAGTTAATGCAATAGTGTTTCCCGCCCGGCATTGAGGCATCTTCAAACAAATGACCTAAATGACTACCACAATTTTTACATTTAACTTCAATACGATGCATTCCATGATTGTCATCATCAAAAAGCTCGATATTTTTACTATCCAAAACATCTGAAAAACTTGGCCAGCCAATCAGACCAGGTGTATTTGTATCATGTTTATCGCTACTACTAAATAAACTAGCACCACAAACTAAGCAAACGTAAATACCATCTTCCTTGTTATAAACATACTTGCCACTAAAGGGAGTTTCGGTACCACCTTCACGTAAAGCTCTGTATTGTTCAGGTGTTAGCTTCTTTTTAAGCTCATCCTCTGAAATATGCATGCGACTAATCTTTTTTCTTATCAAGTTTATCAAGCCTAAATAACTTAACAATTAAATATATGATAACGGCAGCGATAATAAACTCTATAACACTGCCTATAACCAAACCATAGTTCATGCTATTTTTACATACGCCATCAATTGATCTAATACAAATGGTTGCTTTAGATATGCTTACATTCCCAGTAATAACCGCTACTACAGGGTTAACTATATTTTGAACTACCGAATCAACTACCGTTTTTAAACTAGTACCTAAAAACAAACCTATGGCGATTGCAATAACTCCGTAACCTCTAATAAAATCCACAAAACCATGTGCATGCTTAGTTGGTTTTAAATTATTAATTATTTTACTATTTGCTTGCCTAATTTTTTCCTTAGTATTCATCGCCATATCATTAACTCCTAGCTTTGCTAATTATTACATACTTTCAGGTGATGGTATATGTAGTAGACGCAAACCCTCTTCCAATACGTCTTTGTAAGATCTGGCTATCGCTAACCTAAGATTCATTCTCGGATCGTCAATAACCCTGTTTTTCTCATAGAAGCTATTAAATTCCTTAGCTAACTCAAACAAATAAGTACATATTTGATGTGGCAGATAGAGTTTAGTCGCCTCCAAAATCACATCAGGGAAATCACATATTTTAACGACTAGATCTCTTTCGTCAGATTGTAAAGTCTTATCACCAAATTTAGTGTCAATATTTTTAGCTTTAGCTAAGATGCTACAAGCTCTAGCATGAGCATATTGTAGGTATGGTCCTGAATTACCTTCAAGTGCTATTGACTGTTCAACGTCAAATACTATATCTATGCCTATTCTTTGTCTAAGAAATGTGTACCTAAGTGCAGCAAGAAATATTTCTTTTTTAACTTTTGAGTCTTTATACTTTAAATCAACCATTTGATGCACCTGACTTACTAAATCTGCTCCTGTAAAAACTTTTCCAGTTCTGCTACTCATTTTGCCGCTTGTTAAACTCAAAAAACCGTGACTTAAATGTATTGTCTTTTGAGCCAATTTAGGATCAATCTTAGCAAGAGCTGCCAAGACAACTTTGAAATACTCATCTTGTTCAGCTGCGGTAATAATTATTGATATATCTGCTTTTGGAAAATCACCGTGTTTTAGCACTGTGAGACCAAGCTCTTTTGCATCATAAGTTGTAAATCCACGAGAATTTATAAATACTCTCGTATGAAGTCCGTCTTTCTCGCCTCTGTATATTACTGCTCCATCACTTTTTTCAAAGACTTTTGGTATATTATCTCTGACTAACTTCTCGCCTATTTTGCTAGATTCACTCTCAAAGTATTTTTTATCAAAATAGACGCCTATATCGTCAAAGGTTTTATCAAATCGTTCATAACTTATTTTTTTCCCTAAGTCATAGATTTTATTAACAATATCATTATCCTTTTTGTAAATATTTTGGTTTATTCCCTGAATCTTTGTTTTCGCAGTTTCATTTTCATTGTATGCCTTCTCGCCACTAGCATAAAAATAACCTAAGCTGTGACTTGCATAGGCTTCTTCTAAACCATCCAAGTTCCATTTCATATATTCTCCCACCACGTAAATTGCCTTAGCAACATGCAGCCCTACATCGCCTTGATAACAAAGCCTTTTCACATCAGCGCCACTAGATTCCAGTAAACTTGCAAGTGTATCACCAATAATAGCGGTGTAAATATGCCCTAAGTGCATTTCTTTAAATGGGTTTGGATCTCCATATTCAATTAGAATTTGTTTGGAGGAATTGAATTTTTGCAAATCATTAGTCAGTTTTAAACTCTCAATTAGCATTACATCTTTCACAGTAAAATTAATGAATCCTGGTTTTAATACATCCAACTTAGAGAAGATGTTATTATCTTCTATTTCATGTATAATTTCTTTCGCAATATCCATTGGTGGTCTTTTAAGCTGCTTTGTAAGTTGCATAGCTATATTTGAACTAAAATCACCAAATTTTTTCTCTGTTCTTACAATTGAGGATGAAATGCTTACGCCATATAGGCTTTCGCAGACAGTTTGAACTACTTTTTCAATATCAGATTTCATGGTCTGATCTTATTATACTAGAGATTAAGCTATTAGCTTCTTAAAACGAATTGTCAAATAAGATGACTATTCCATGACAGTAACTACTCAAGTTGATCAATTTTATGATCATTAATATCAATAACCTCTCCGTCCATTTTATTAGCAAAATAACTGTCATGTGAAATATAAATTATAGTTCCGTGGTAGGTCTTCAGAGCGTTCTCCAATTCTTCGACACTTGGCAAATCTAGATGATTGGTCGGCTCGTCTAAAATCAAAATCTGGGGGTTATTAATAAGCATGGAAATTAATTGTAAGCGTGCTTTTTGCCCACCACTTAAACGTGAGACCAGCATTAATCCATCTGTTGTCGGGTTAAATAGATAGTTACTCAGAATTTTATTTATGGTTTGGGAGTTGATTGGTAGCCCATTTAATTTCAATAACTTTTCTAGAGCTTCATTCAATGTCATAGATAAATATTTGGGATTTATCTCTTGCTCATACAAACCAATCCTAACATCATTTTCTACCTCTATATACCCATCAAAACAAACAGAGTTTAAGGGAGTTTTATTGGCTTGAGACATTATCGCCTGAACTATAGTCGATTTACCGACACCATTACGACCATGCAATTTTAATCTATCACCCTCACTGACTGCAAAACTAATATCTTTGAAGAGGGGTACGTCATCATAGCCCAGGCTTAATTCTTTTAACCGGATCAATAATCGCCCACTAGTATTACTATCTTTTTTTGTTACGTAAACCTTAATGTTTTTAGCCTTATGCTTATCATAAGCAGCCGTTAATTTGTCATTCATGCCGACTGTAGATTCTTGGTCTATCCAAAAAGAGGGTTTTACTGTTTCCTCTAATATTTTTATTTCTGCGACTGCTTTTTGTTCCTGCGACTTAAATCGGTGGATAGTACCTGGGTCGCGGGCTCTCTCTTTTAATCTTCTAAAACGAATTACATCTTCTTTTAAATTGGCTATTCTTCTTCTAGATAGATCGTACTCATTAACCTGATTAATAGTTTTATTGGTATTATTGCGTAAATAGGCATCATAGTTACCCTTATAGCTATAGGCTTTGTGATCCTTAATTTCTATTATTCTATCAACCCTTTTTAATACGTCACGGTCATGTGTTATCACCACCAAAGCATCTGGAGCACTACCTAGCCACTCGATGAACGCTGCCTTAGCGACATAATCCATGTGATTAGTTGGCTCGTCTATTAGTGCTAAATGGCCACGACTTCGTTGAATTTTCATAAGCTCTACCATACGCAGTTGCCCACCGCTTAGAGAGCCTATGGGCGAGTGAATTTTAGACTTATCTATCTGATATAGATCCATTGCTTTTGATATATCGTTTTCGATATTGAAATATCCAAGTTGACTAAATCGCTCTAAGGCATTTGAGTAAGCCTGAATTTTATGGGGATCAGTACCCATTTCATTGGGGTAAGTATCGATTATTTTTGTAAGTTTTTCATATTCCGGTAAGTCTCCTTGAATATATTCTAAGACTGACTTTGTTTCATGTCCGTGATGTTCCTGCCTCCCGCTAATAATAGTTACGCCCTTCTTGATAATTATTTCTCCAGCATAATCACTGTCTTTAGCGGTAATTAAATTAAACAGAGTTGTTTTTCCTAAGCCATTTCGACCGATTAACCCTATCTTCTCCCCTTCTTGGATAGAAAAAGACAAGTCTTTAAAAACGACTTTATCACCAAATGATTTTTCTGAAATATCTACAGACACAAGCATAGGGGAATAATTATATCTGATTACTTGCTTTTAGTGGATAGGTCTCTCAAATAACAATTTACTTCTAAACTTATAATTAAGAATGTCTTAATTTAGTCTTTAAATGTACTCACTATAAGGCTAAAAGTGGCTCCATCACCAGCATTATTACTTACGCTAAGACCAGCATGGTTAGCTTTAGCAATTTCTTTAGCCAATGCTAGACCTAAACCATGTCCAGCAATTTTATTCGAGCGATTCTTGTCACCACGATATAACCTATCAAAAATAAGTGGCATATCTTGTTTTGCGATGCCTTTCCCCTGATCAATGACGGAAAAGTGATAAAATTCGTCCTTTAGTTCACCAATTAATCTGATTTCTTTATTATTGGGACTATACTTTATCGCATTGTCTAAAAAAATATACAAAATCTGCGACATACTTTCTAGATTCCCGTATACTTTAAAGTCTTTAACTTCTAGTCTTATCTGTTTTTGATCATCTTTATGCGTTTTAGCAATTTGCTCTAAGGTGCTATTAACAATCGCTCTAGCAGAAATAGATTTTAGCTTAATTTTTTCATATTTTGACGAATCAGACAAAGCTAATAAATTGTTGGTAAGACTTTCTAGCCTCTGAATTTCTTCTAAGTTACTGGTTATTTGTTCTCTGGCTTCTGTCTCAGAAAAATTTTTTTGTCTTAAAAAAACTTCATTTTCAGTCTTCATAACTGATAGCGGAGTACGCAGTTCATGGCTTGCATCTGACGCAAATTTTGCCTGAGTTTCATGTGCTTCTTCAATGGGTTTTAGTGTCCGACCAGCAAACCAATAACTTAAAGGACCACCAATCACAACTGCTAGTAGATCAAAATAAAGTGTATACACTAAAAGCTGCTTATGCACCTTATCTTCCTGCTTATCCTGCAATTGAATTAATGGGCTATATCCAAATGGTAAGCCTACTTCACTTCTTATAAGTGATCTTATGCCACCGCGGGCATCAACATTTGAATTCTCAAAGGTATTCTGGGCTAGCACTCTAATGCCATAACTAGTAAAGAAACTAACTACTACAATGCCAACTAAGTAAAAGAATGTGAGTTTGATTCTAGCTGATTTAAACATAACTCTACCTTATAACGTATCCGTAACCCCTAACAGTCTCAATATAATTACTTAAGCCAAGTTTTCTGCGAAGGTGAGCGACGAATGTCTCAACAGTATTTGGTTGAACTCTATCCTGATCTTCCCAGACATGAGATAGTAGCCTCTCTTTGCTTATAACTTCTCCTTGGTGTGTCAGTAAGTACTCCAGCAGTTGGAATTCCTTTGCAGTCACGTGTATTTTTTGATCTTTTGCTGTAACTTCCTTTGCTATTACATCCAACTTTAAACTATTGGCAGACAGAATGTTGCCACTATGTTGTTTGGGGCGTCTAAGAAGTGCACGTACTCTAGCTAATAATTCATCAAATGAAAACGGTTTTGACAAATAATCATCAACTCCCAAATCTAAGCCTTTAACTTTGTCTCCTATAGTGCCTTTTGCCGTAAGCATTAAAATAGGAAATTTTTTATCCTCTTTGCGCCACTTACCGATTAGCCCCGGACCATCATAATCCCCAGGTATCATCCAATCCAGTAAAACAACGTCATACTCGTAAGCATTCACAAGCATATAAGCCTGGTCTCCATCCCCGGCAACGTCTACTACGTAACCTTCGGCTCTCAAGCCTCTCTGCAAGCTATTCGCTAACTTCTCTTCATCTTCAACAACTAATACTTTCATGATTTCATCCTACAATTAAAGACTGCTTATAGACTGAATCTATTTACGGATCACTTTAGTTAAGTTCTTTTTTTAGAGTTTCTATAATATCAACCGGAGTTGGATCTACATTATTTAAAATAGCAAGATAAATACTGACAAAATCACCCAATGCAACGGCAAATAACATTTGATCCAACCAAGTATCTCCCTCTAGATTAATAATCTCTGCGGCGGGTTTTTGACCGGACAAAAGCTTCTCCGTAATCTCAAATCTTTTGATAATCTGCGAGTTATCAAAACTACTCCTAAGTTCAATAACCGAATAAGGTTTATCAATTGGATGAGATGTCCAGCCTAAAAATTCATTATGGTCAAATTCAGGAAATTGATTAGCCCAAGCAATATTTTTGGCATTTTCATTAAAATTTATTTTCCACTTATATGCTGCAGGAAAATTGATAGCACTTGAATATACAACTACTGATTTACCAACAAGCTCCAGTGACAATTTTTTTGCAGCATTATCCTTAGTTGCTCTTACCTCTTGCCAATTAGTTAATTTTAGACTTAATTTTTTTGCAGCACCTTCAAGTTGCTCGATCAGGTTATTTCTCAAGCCAAGTTGTTGGGATATTTCAGCTAAGGCACGAAGTTGATAACCAAAAGTCATTCTAGGTTGATAACCAACTGGCAGTTGAATGAATGCAAGTTTGTTCTGTTTTGCAATCTCTAATAATTTGCCGCCGTCAGTTATGGCAATGACTGTAGGCTTACTTTTAAGGCCAAGTGCTTGATTAATAATACTTATATTTTCTTCAGTATTACCAGAGTAACTCACAGTAACAAGTAAGGTATCCTCATTAACATAAGCAGGTAAATTATAATCCTGAACTACTTCAACGGGAATATCTAATGACGCCCAATTTTTAAAAAATTTTGCTGCCAAACCTGAACCGCCCATGCCAGCTATAACGAGATTCTTAAAATTTTTTGAATTGGTGGAAACAAAATTAAAGTTGTGAAGATATTGCTGCCAACTTTTTGCCGCAACACCTAGGGCATCTTGCTTATCTCTTGAATGTATCAGTTTCAAATCGTCTAACATTTTACCCCTAATCTTTATTTACTATTGCCTTCATTATATGATATATTGCTACTTAATATATAGGGGGTGGAAAATGTTTAACGACACGCAAGATAATACTCAGGGCAATACACAAAACACAACCGAAGTTAACGGACATAATGACAGCGTAGATCAAACTTTTAGCGCACCTACAACTTTTCCAGACCCAACACAAGCACAAACTATAATAAAGCCAACTCCTAGTTATCTAGCTCAAACCAGCGACCCTGCAAGCCCACCACCACCTTCACAAGATAAAGATACTGATTTACTTAGCATAAAGAACGAAGCATTACAGAAATTAGCACCACTAGTTAGCCAGCTAGAGCAAACACCTCAAGAAAAATTTAAAACTTTAATGATGCTAATACGAGCCTCAGATGATGATAGTCTTTTAAAATCAGCATACGAATGCGCTCAACAAATACCCGACGAAAAAACTAAAGCGCAAGCTCTGCTAGACGTTGTCAATGAGATAAACTATTTTACTCATCCCCAAAGCTAAAAATAAAAAT
>DATKHH010000079.1:0-3503 GCA_035510315.1 Candidatus Saccharimonadia bacterium | reverse complement strand
AATTACTATAATCTGTAAATATAAACGCTAGCATTTCAAGTAAATTATGAAAAAGAAAATTACGGAAAGACTGAATGCCCACAATATATTTATAGTTATAGCGCTAGTATTTGGTTTTATATTCGTTTTTGCAACGCCCTTACTATGGGGTGCTGACGAAACAACACAACTTGGCAGAGCTTATCAAATATCACAAAACCATGTGCAGCCAGAATTTTTCGGTATATTTCACGGTGGAGGCTATGGCGGCCAGCTACCAACTTCACTCATAAATCTAATAGGTTATGTAAACCAAGACCTTACACACCCACATGTAAACGCTAATGGAGTAGGGCAGGTCAATAAGCCTAGTAGCTATAAACAGCTTGGTTCTCAGAAAATTGGTAAAGCTAATACTCTTTATGTATTTTCTAACACTGCTCCATATTCACCTATAGCTTATATACCTAGTTCTTTAGGCTTAAAAGTAGGAATTAGCCTTAATCTCGACGTAGCCAATACACTTCATCTAGCGAGACTAATGGGACTAATCTTCTATATTGCGATAGTCGGATTTGCCATCAGAGCTTTGAGAAATAGTAGAACGAAGTGGATTATCTTCACTGTTGCGTTACTGCCAATGTCTCTGTTTCAGGCATCCATGATCACGGCAGATTCTTTAACTATAGCTGTTAGTTTACTGTTAGTGTCTATGGTGTTAAAAGCATTAGTCTCATCTGATCGTTTAACGAGAAGCGAGATTATCGCTATTTGCACTAGTGTAATTGCAGTGCCATTACTTAAACCGACTTATTTACCGCTAATATTCTTATTATTACTTGTTCCAAATAAAACTATCAGTACGAATCCTAACAAACCAAGGATATTAAAAGCAGGCATACTCATGTTAGGTCTTACATTGTTTGGTATTTGGTCTTATGATACGCGCAATATTACAGATACACTTAGGCTTGTTATACCAGGGAACGTTTGGAACACAATAAATCCAACGTTGCAGGAGCATTTCTTAAGTACACATATTTTCTCTTATCTCGCAGCCGTGTTTAGAACATTCATAATTAACGACAATACTTACTTTAATCAATTCTTTGGATTGCTTGGCTTTAATTATGTACAGATACCAGCCATTAGTATTTTCGCTAGCTTTATCAGCTTAGTATTAGCCGTGTTACTTTCAGAAAGTTTCAAAGAGAGAATATCAAAATTGAAAATAGCTAGCATATTTGTCATCGTAATAGCTAGTGTGGCCATAATGCTAACTACATTCTACATAACTTTAACCTCAGTTGGGGGTGATACTATTGGAGGACTTCAAGGTAGATACTTTATTCCTCTAGCTGCACCAGCTTTAATAGGTATAGCTTTTCTACTACCAAAACTTAGGTTAGTATATTCGAAAATTGCTTATAGGCAAGCAACAAGCTTGATAGTTATTTTGGTTATATTGTCTCTTAGTGCTTCTGCCCTAAAGTATTATTATTTTACTTTTGGATAGAAGCGACTGTTTTTAAAGATCCAATTAGCATGTGATAGACCTGTCTGGAAGTACTTTTGGTGAGAATCACCCCATCTTTGATGCTGGGCAATACTAAATTCATCAAACTTTATATTAGGTGCTGTTGCTGCATTTATTTTAATTTGTGGGCTTAGATTCCAGTCGCCTGCCGTCAATTTCAAATCATTTCTTATCGAGCTTCTAAAAACCCACATGCCTGAGAGAATGTCTTTTATCTTAATACCGTTTAATAATCTAACTTCAGTATTAAGCATCCATACGCCCAACTTAAGTTTAGCTGGTATCTTTGTACCATCTTTCATTGGGTAACGGTTACATGACAGAAAATCTTTATTGTTATCTATAAGTTCGTCAATTATCTTAGGTAAGTTCTCGATTGGATATGTACCGTCCCCATCAGCTCCAACTATTATGTCGCTAGTAGCTTTTTTGATTCCAGCTATATGGGCATAACCATAGCCGATGCCACCAAGGGTTTTACTTTCTTCTATAACAGTTACACCTAATTTTTTTGCAACCTCGATTGTATTGTCTGTTGATTTATTACTTATAACAATAATCTCATCAACAATTTTTGGCACCTTTTTATATACTTTATTTAAATGATTACCTTCATTACGACAAGGTAGACATAAGGTTATGGTTAGATTTCTATACATGAGGGCTTCCTTGAATACTCATGAAGCATTCTTACGAAATTTGATACGTGGGACAAGGATTAGATTTTTAACTATTGTTGATTTGGGCATCTTAGATGTGCCGTGCTGACGGTCATTGAATACGATTGGTATCTCGTGGACAGAGGAAGCATTCTTAATGCCTCTATATTTAAGATCGATCAGAAAACCATAGCCAGCACTATCGATTGTATCGGGATCAATTCTCTTCATAAGCGGAGTAGAGAACATATTAAAACCTCCAGTGTAGTCAGAGATCTTACTACCCAAAATCGCACGAGTATAAAAGTTTCCGGCTCTACTAAGTATTTTTCTTGAGAAAGTCCAATCAGGCGTTTCTCCACCTGAAACATACCTAGAGCCAACAATAAAATCATATTTGCTTGCGGCCTTAACAAACGCTGGTAGATATACGGGATTATGTGATAAATCTGCATCCATCTGAATAATGTAATCTGGCTTCGACTTAAGTAGTTCATGGAACCCAGCTATATATGCTCTACCAAAACCATCTTTCATCGTCCTTTGAAGAACATTCACTTGAAAGTTCTTGTTACTTATTTTCTTTGAAATTTTTCGGACAATATCTGCGGTACCGTCAGGAGAGTCATCGTCAATCACCAAAACCATTACCTGGAGATTAGACAACTTACTCAGCTGCCTGTATATCTCGGTAACCAATTTTTCAATGTTTCCCGCCTCATTATAGGTGGGAATTGCTATTCCGATCTTCACTTCTTCTACCTCATCATGTAAAATGCTCGGTAATAAGTATGCTTAAAAAAATGTGGAATTACAAGAAAATAAGGTTCCTGTGTATTGGATCCTTAAATAGCGTAGCCGACTTGACTGTGCTGAATACGCTGGTTTTTGTAGCTCACTTTCCTGTTTGGGTGGCCAACGCTGTGTCAGTAAGTGTTGGTATAACTCTGTCTTATTTTCTAAATCACTTTATTGTTTTTAGGCATAAGCATAAACCTACAAAGAAACTATTCGCAAAGTTCTTCGTTGTGACTGGATTTAGTGTGATTCTAATACAGACTACAGTCATATATTTAACTAGGCCAATATACGCTCATCTAATTCAAAGTTCTTCTAATGCAACTCTACTTCATGATGAAAAATCAATTACGCTCAATCTAGCTAAGTTAACTGCAATTTTAGTTGGAATGGTATGGAACTATATCTTGTACTCTAAATTTGTTTTCAAAAATGCTCCAGTTGACGAAGAAGCTAAAGCTATAACAAGCATCACTTAGTAGATAGCTATTAATACATGATATTATTTAACAAAGTGAGAAGTGAAAAAC
>DATKHH010000078.1:0-2857 GCA_035510315.1 Candidatus Saccharimonadia bacterium | reverse complement strand
TTATAATAATAACATCGTAAAATATGTGAACAGTTAGCAGCAATATTTCAGCTCATCTCGTAGATGGTGTTGGGTTTATATGATCAAATGTAGTGACTTTTAAGAGGTTGTAAACCTTTAAAAAGTGCTGTGAAATACAAAAAATCTCATCTGGTCGGGGTGACAGGACTTGAACCTGCGACCTCACGGCCCCCAGCCGTACGCGCTAGCCAACTGCGCTACACCCCGAACAATAAATAGAATAAACTAAAAAACTTAATGTTAAAATACACTATAGATGAAATTCTTAAAACTTGATGACAGACTGATTGAAGAAATCATTGCAAATAAAAGCGGCGCATTAGGTATATTAGATGACAGGGATGACATATCAGTTAATGATGACATAGAATTTTTTAATACTTCTAACGTTGTTTTTGGCGCAGCTAAAATTAGAAAACTTATATCACAAGAGTATCAGCAAATTAAACTAAAAGATCCAAAACTATTACTAAACCTAAAGGTAGTTGGTGATTTAAGCAGTGACAGTCAACTTATAAAAATAATATATTTTGATTTTACAAAATACAAAGAGCCTCACAAGGCTATTAATAGTTCTAACTTAGCCACAGACTCTTTAAAAATATATGCTGATGGGGGTTCAAGGGGGAATCCTGGTCCTTCTGCATCTGGATATGTACTTATGACCGTTGATGATCAGGTGATAAAGCAAAGAGGCGTATATCTTGGGATTACGACTAACAATCAAGCAGAGTACAAAGCGTTACTGTTTGCCTTAGAAGATGCGTTAGAGCTAGGATCTAATAGTGTTTTGATATTTATGGATAGCTTGCTCGTAATAAATCAATTAAAGGGAGTATACAAGGTTAAAAACAGCGAACTTCTGCCTATATATCGGCAAATTGTAGATCTACTGACACATTTTCAAAACATAACCCTCACTCATGTCCCACGGGAACTGAATAAGCTTGCAGATGCGGAAGTAAATAAGTGTTTAGATGCAAGTATAACTTCTTAAAATGATATAATAGGACCTGTAGTCAGATTATTGGCTAGTCGCTTGCCATATTTGATGGTAAGAGGAAAGTCCGGGCAGCATAGAGAGTACCAGTTGCTAACGGCAACCGAGAGTGATCTCAGGGAAAGTGTCACAGAAACAATACCGCCTTTTATAGGTAAGGGTGAAAAGAGTGGGGTAAAAGCTCACAGTTTCAATAGGTGACTATTGAAAGTGGTAAACCCTGGTTGCTGCAAGGAGGCATTACATATCTTTACGATTAGCTTCTCGCTAGTAATGTCGCTTATCCGCTTGATTTTATAGGTGACTATAAAACTAGATAGATGATTAGCTAAACAGAACCCGGCTTATAGGTAATCTGACTCAAATTAAAAGGATTAGTATCTAATGATTTAGAGCTAGTCTTTTTTATTTTGAGATTTTAACTTTATCAACTATAGATTTAAAAGAGGTGGGTTCGTTTACAGCAAGTTCACTTAAAACTTTACGATTTAAGTTAATTTTTGATGTTTTCATTGCTGCTATTAACTTACTATAGGTAGTATCATTTAATTTTGCTGCAGCGTTAATTCTAATATTCCATATTGACCTTAGAGTTCGTTTTTTATTACGACGATCTCTGTATGAAAACTGTAACGCTTTAATGGTTGCCTGCTTACCTCTTCTATAACTAGATCTATTTGATCGAGTCATACCTTTGGTTTGTGATCTAATTTTCTTATGTTTTCTGTGGGCTGTTACGCCTTTTTTTATACGCATTGTTAAATTCCTAATCTTTGTCGTAGAGACTTCTTGTTTCTACCTACTATATTGTTTGATTTGCTTAGTCTTCTTTTTCTAGATTTAGATTTTTTTTGAAGGAAATGGCTAGTCATAGAGTGCTCTGAAAGAAGTTTACCTTTCTTGGTAACTTTAATTCTATCTTTAGTTCCACTATGGGTTTTTAACTTGGGCACGATTACTACTCCTTGCTACAAAATTTAACTGTTTTCCGAATAACTGAGGTGATTGATCAATTATTACCTTATCACCGTAATAACTGATCACCCTATCAGCTAATTGAAAACCCATATCTTTATGGGCCAATTCTCTTCCTCTATAGAATACCGTAAATTTAACTTTATGACCAGTATCTAGAAATTCACTGGCCTTTTTAAGTTTTACTTCTAAATCGTGAGGGCCAATCTTTAAACCAAATCTTATTTGCTTAACATCAAGCACTTTTGTATTACGTTTATTCTTTTGTAATTGCTTCGTTCTTTGATAGTTAAACTTGCCCCAATTAACTATTTTTGCAACAGGGGGTTCGGCATTTGGTGATATCTCAACTAAATCTAAATCACGTTCCTCGGCTAGACGCAAAGCTTCTTGTTTAGTAAGTATTCCTAACTGGCTTCCGTTTTCATCGATAACACGAAGACTAATTGCCCGAATATTACTATTCAGGCGTAAATTTTTTTCTATTTAACGTTCTCCTTTAAAACTCATGTATTTTCATCAATATAACAGTTTGTATGACCTAATTTCAAGTAGAATTATTGTCTAACACTATACGAGGCCGCAGTTTGTATTAATAAGTAATAAAAATAACCCACGGTTTTGTAGTTTTTACGTGGGTTAATTTTAAATTTTTTTGATTAAAAGTTTCGGTTTTTGTTAAGGAACAACGGCTTATTGAAAGCCGTTGTTACGAGGTCATTTTTGTTTTTGAGCACTTTATTTATTCAAAGTACTAAGAGTATATTAACTATAGATTTATTGCTTGTCAACACGTTTATGTTAAAAAAAACTGTGTATAAATCGAAAATTTAATACTAGATGTTTTTAGCAACGTAAATT
>DATKHH010000077.1:0-6483 GCA_035510315.1 Candidatus Saccharimonadia bacterium | reverse complement strand
TCTATTACTATGCCCGCACCGTTTTTTAAAATTTGATTGGCATTTTTAAGCTGATGCCCAGCTGTCAACTTCGGATTTGGAATAATAATAGCTGCTTTTCCCTGCACTGCTAGTTCAGCTAAAGTGGTAGCCCCTGCTCTGGCTATTACTACATCAGCTGCACCTGAATACTTATAAGCTTCAGCAATAAATTCTAAAACTTTCATATTACTTGGTATCCTGATACCATCATAAACACCAAGCTTGCCCCTTCCAACTTGATGAATAATATAAATATCCGGAAAATTATCAATTAATTTATTAAATATAGAAGAAAATGCTTTATTTATGGCTTGTGCCCCTAAACTACCACCTATTAAGAGAAGCACTCTTGATTTCTCTGGAATTTTTAATTCTCTCCTAAACTCAACAACGTCCAATTGGCTGACCAATTTATAGTTCGAGTCTAGTGGGATACCAACCTTTTTAATCCTATCTTTATGATGATAGTTATAGTATTCAGCATCAAACGCTACCGCGTTAGTTTTAGCCCATCTACCTACTATTTTATTTGTTAAATTACCCATCGCATTTGAATCTTGGGTAATAAATGGAGTCTGAAGTATTCTTGCACTAAGACCAATAGGTAGGCCAACGTATCCATTGATCAAAATAATATTGGGTTTTAGCTTACGAAGAAGAAGTATGCTTTCAAATATCCCAAAAATTACATAGCATATATCTCTTATATTTTTAAGATTCGTACTCCAATCTAATAAATGACTGCTAAAAGATTCGCCATAGAAACGTCTGAATTTCCCAGCATACACCCTGTATATTTGGTCTATATCCGTATTATCGTCTAATAAAGCTGGAAACTTCGTTCCTTTCTCGCCAACATATATTATTTCTACGCTATGATCTAATTTTTTAATTTCATGAGCGATGGCTAGGATAGGCATTATGTGCCCCCCTGTTCCTCCCCCGCAAAGTAATATTTTCATTACTTCCTCCTATTGTTTCGTTTGAATATGTCGGACTAGAGCTAGTATAGTAAGAAATGTTAAAAACAGTACCTAAAGCCAACATAACAAATACTATACTAGTGCCACCATAACTCATAAGTGGTAGAGTGATTCCCTTCAACGGCAATATACCCACCATTGCACCAACATTAATAATCGTCTGAGTTGCTAGCCAAGCTAATACACCTGTAGCAATAAAGCGAGTATAGTTATTAGGTGCTTTCTCCATAATATCTTTTATCCTCTTAAATAAGGCAAAAAATACGATTACTAGTAAAGTGGTCCCAATAAAACCGAATTGTTCTGCGTAAGCTGCAAAAATAGTATCATTGTCACTTTCAGGCAAATATCCATTAACCTGAACCCCTCGAGCCAATCCCTTGCCTATAATACCTCCAGACCCCACAGATATGATCGCCTGACAAGCCTGGTAACCAGTACTGCTAGTTTGACAATTCTGGGTCGGATGCAAGAAAGTAAGCAATCTATCCCTTCTATAATTGCTTCCAACAATCGCTAAAAATACTATAGCGATAATTATCGCACCGATTACAGCTATTCTCTTAAGAGGAAAGCCAGCAACTATGCAAATAGTCGCCATCATCATAATAATAACTGCAGTCGAACCTAAATCACTCTGTAAACCCGCAACTATAACCCCAACAATTACCAAAGCTATTGCCAGAGGTTTAAAACTTTTACTTATATTTCCTATTCCGTTTTCTTTAATTGTTCTGGCAAGTAAATTTGCTATCCATATTAAAATTGTAAATTTAATTAACTCTACCGGTTGGAATGACATACCACCAATTTGTATCCATCTATAAGCTCCATTGACCCTAACACCGACTACCCTAACCGCTAAGGCTGCAATTACGGATAGTACAATTAATGGAGTTAAATACTTCTTCCATATATCTACAGACACAACAGCACCTATGATAAATCCAACTATGCCGATTAATATGGCTACCAATTGCTTTTCTACATAGTAGTTGGTTGATACACCAGTAGATCTAGTCAGCCCAGGGCTAATTGCATATATAGTAATCAACCCAATAACTAATAGTAATGAACATAAAACCAATAAAACATAATCAGGTCGGTGTTTTCTTAACTTAGATATAGAGTCTATACTACCCGCCCTATTAAAGTTAGGCCTCATAGACTATTCCTAAGCAAGAATAGTAATATTCCAGCTACAGCTCCTATCTGTCCAATCAGCCAAAAACGCATAGTTACCTTTGTCTCAGGCCATCCAATTGCTTCAAAATGATGGTGAATCGGCGACGAAAGAAATACTTTTTTCCCTTTTCTTAATTTCTTCGATAAACGATTTATGACAACTGATCCTGTCTCAGCCACATAAACAATGCCTATAACTGGTAATACATAAATTGTGTTTGTCAGCATGGCAACTACGCCTAACGCCGTCCCAAGTCCAAACGCTCCCACATCGCCCATGAAGAATCTTGCAGGAAATATATTAAACCACGTATAACTAATTAATGCACCGGCAACTGTTATACAAAAAGCTGCTAAGTTATACTTATTTTCAAAAATACAGATTAAGCTATAGGCACTAAACGAAGCAGTTAACAGTCCTCCTGCTAGACCATCCAAACCATCACTTATATTTACAGCATTTGCGGTAGCAATTACAACCAGCCAGAAAATAAGTATTATGAAGATTCCGACGTGTAAATTACCCAGTCCAGGTATATACAATGAATGCACACCTAATTTAGCATAAAACCACCAACCACCAACAAATGCGACCATGCTATGAAGAAATAACTTTAATTTAGTTCTCATGCCGGCTATGCCATGACCTTGTCCTCTTATATTTATCACATCATCTATTAGTCCGATTACACCAGAACCAACCATTGCAGCAAGTGGCAACCACGTTTGACTTCTGTCTAAATTAAAAATTGTGTTAACTATAAGAATTGATAATATGAAAATTATCCCAGCCATTGTCGGGACATGGCCCTTATGTTTAGCAGCATGTAGTTTGTTATATACTACTGCCTCTCCCCCGCTCCAAGCCTCTGTTCTTTGTTTTTTCCACCATTGTCTTTTGTAGGCAATTTTTGTGTATATGGGCGTAATAATCGTACTAACTACAATACTAACTAATCCAAGTAAGAAAATTCTTGAAGCTACATGAGAATTAATATTCAAATCTATTATGGTCATTTCGTACTCCTTATTGTACCTTAAATTGACCTTACATACCTGCTAATTGTCTACTGTGGCAGATGGGTTAATAGTAGCTAATTGCTGAGCGGTTGTACTGGACGCAACCCTCTCAATAGATTGTAATCTAGCTGAGTCAACTTCTAATTGATCATGCTGAGTCTGAAGCTGGGCTTGCTGAGTCTGTAATGAGTTAATCTGGTAACTAAATGTATTCGTTTTAGTTACTTGTGTGAGATAAAGAAGGCCCAACAAACAAGCTAAAATAATTAGCATAATAGTATTCGAAATAGGACCAAGTGTTTTAGTTCTATCTTGAAACGTTGTACTATTTTGATTTCTTGTTGAATATTTCTTTCTATTCAAACTAATTGAATTCGAGTATGTCATATTTTCCTTTTTTTGTTTTAATTTTTTATTACCCACATTTACACCCATTTAGAGTGTAAATGTGAGCTGGCATATAGGCCTCTATCCTACTCGGACTTTTACCTTATATGACCTGGAGAGGTTTTTGACCTGTATAGGCACGAAGCCCCCCCTTTCTTTATTTTTATTTTGCTACGACTCGTAACTTTGCACTACGAGATCGCGGATTTTTAACTAATTCTTCATGGTTGGGTGTAATTGGTTTTGGAGTTAAAAGCTTTAGTCTGGAATCATAGTTATTACCAGCATTTTCACTAAAATATTGTTTAATGATCCGATCCTCTAAGCTATGAAAACTAATTACTGCCAATCTTCCATCGGAATTCAAAAGATCTACCCAAATAGGTAAAGCTTCCTTTAACTGATTTAGCTCATCATTAACTAAGATCCTAATCGCTTGAAAGGTTTTAGTCGCAGGATGAACCCTGGAATACCCCGGCCATGCCTGTCTTATAATTTGTGCTAATTCTGTTGTAGTACTTATTGGTCTATTATTAACAATAAGGTTAGCAACTTTACGGTGTTTAGCTTCTTCTCCATAGTCTCGGATTACACGATCTAGATCAGACAATTTATAGTTATTTATAATTTGATCTGCTTTAAGACTTTGACTTAAGTCCATTCTCATATCTAGTGGACCACTAGATTGAAAGCTAAAACCACGACTAGCTTCGTTAAGGTGCAGTGACGATACTCCCAAATCTGCAAAAATCAGATCATACTTTCGATTTTCTTTTAATAGCATCTTGGATGCGCTCAAGAAATCGCTATGCATAATCTCATAGTTTTTCCCGCTAAACTTTTCTTTTAAGTAAGAAATTGCCTGATTATCTCGATCTATAAGAGTAACATTAGAGTTTTTTGTTTTCGATACTACTCTTTCTACATGTCCTCCAAAACCTGCAGTCAAATCCAGGTATGAATTACCTGTCTTTGGATCTAGATACGTAAGCACTTCTTTAAAAAGTACCGGTATATGTATGTCTTTTTTGTTTTGATGAATATTTTTCATGCGTTTTTGTTTTTGCAAGGTCACCTATTCAGCAGTCAATTTTTTGTTTTTATTGTGTTTTTGTTTTTATTGTTCGAAAAGGATTACTTAAAGACTTACGAAGAATTAATTAAAATTCTACTCTTTAAAACTTAACGAAGATTAGAGACTTTTTTTGTGTGAGGTGGAGTTTTGGGAGGTTTTTTATACAAGGTTCAAGGGCTTTTTGAATGGTACCCTAATATCCATTATTGACTGCCAAATAGCTAACCTCGAAGCTAATTTTTTGTTTTTAAATTTTAATGTACCTGCAAACAGAGAAATTGTGTCTAACTAGCTGTTAAACGCCAATATCTCCCCGCACGAACCGCTACAATATCCTTATTGATCGATGAATAATCTAAAAGGTGTTGTTCAATAACTACGCGTCCCTGTTTCATGTCTAGAGATTGCTCTGTTTTACCAGTCCTAAACTGAACGTTCAAATCAGCAATACTTTCATCTAGTATGTCGCCTTGTAAAGCTGGTTCCATAAGCTCATTCCATACAGAAACTGGATACAGATGAAGATATTTCTTGAACCCTCTTGTCACTACCGCTCCACTCTTGAATTCCTCGCGAAGTTCGGACGGGATTGTTAATCTCCTCTTGTCGTCCAATTTTCTTTCGAAGTAATCCATCATATTTTTTATTAGTGGTATTTTTATTTTTTGTTTTGAATAGTCATTTCTTATACTACCCACTTTTACCCACTGACCTGATAATACAGTTGAGTTATAACCACTGCAAGTAGAAAAATTAAATAAACTACACTTTTAAAGTGTAGTTTTCCACAGTTTTACCTAATATTCAAGATACATACTATATGTAGTGGATAACTTAAGTGTTAAACACTACAAAATACCATACTGTTTCTCAATAGCATGTAGTCTTTCTGAGCCAGGAGTTTTTTGCACTGTAATAGCCTGCCCAATCTGCGGAAATTGGTCATCTTGTGGGAATTCGTGGCTCAGTTCAGCATTAATTGCAGAAACTTCGTCAACGTTGCCTAGATTTGAACCATTCAAAATGTCGGCAGCTAAGCTAGTAGCATCAAACGGAGGTACCAAACTACTTGGCAGAATAATCTCTGACGATGTAAAGGCAACGGTTACCCCCTCTGGCGATCCACTAGCTGGTAGCGTTATCTCTCTTGGTCCAGTAATTGCGCCAAAAAAGTATCGTCCAGCATTGCTATTAGCAAAATATCCAGTACCAAAAGAACCCAGTAAAGCAATGACTGCTACTGCCTGCCTAACCTTATGTTGAAGCTTTATATTATGCCCATACTCACGAGAATTTTTCGGACGTTGTCCGACTGAAATTCCTTCTTGCCTAGTATTCATAAACTATACTATAGCAAATACTAGCACTATTGTCAATATAACATTACAACATGCTTTTATGTATTAGTTCACTGTAGTATTTTGCGCTCTCCCGTACCGTCCTTTGCATGTTACCCCTGTCAACTGAGATAAGTCCAAATTTTGGCCACCAACCATATGCCCATTCAAAATTATCGAGTAAACTCCAATGTAAGTATCCTATTACGTCAGCTCCATCTGACAAAGCTGAGCTAATTGCATGCATATTCTCTTCTAGCCACCACTTGCGATGTATATCCTTAGCGTCTGCAAGTCCATTTTCGCTTATGACAATCGGCTTTTTATATTTTCTCCATATATTTTTAATAGCTGGCTCTATCCCACTCGGCTCCATATACCAACCCATATCATTTAATGGTTTATCTGGATTATTTTGCCTAAAATTAGTTATGTACCTAGTAAAATAATAATTTATTCCTACAAAATCTAATTG
>DATKHH010000076.1:0-10367 GCA_035510315.1 Candidatus Saccharimonadia bacterium | reverse complement strand
CTTAATATCGAATACTTTATGATCTTCCTCCTAGTTGCTATAAGTGCTCGGTTGTAATACTTATCGGCGCCAGTTAAGTTTTTAAGTACGTTATATTCAGCTGCAATATATAATAAAGTCATCGCTTTTCTATTTCCCTTGGCATATTCATTCAGTAGTATTTTTAAGTTTCGCTTTGAGGATGCTGTGTTCATCGCCTGAGTTTTATCAGCGTGTTTTATTGTTACGCCCAAGTCCATTAAAATTTTCAGTCTTGACCTTAAGCTAACGGTTTCATGACAAGCGCCGTTCCACTTTAGGTTTAGCGCTGTTCTTATAATACGTTCGCGAAGAAGCATGCTAATGGGCTCGCCTATTGCATTATAGGCAGTAATATATCGCAAATACATTATATCGATACTATTAGATTCCATAGTTCTAACAATATTTTCTATATTTTCTGGGTTCTCGATTGAATCATCCGTATCAAGCCAGAACCAATAGTCTGTAGTGACTTCCTTTAAAACCGCATTTCTGGCTTTAGCAAAATCATTTGTCCATTTAAATTGACTAAAATGTATTTTATTCTTTGACGCAGGTACGATACCCGAGCCGTTAATTTGTATATAAATCTGATCAAAATAATTGGCGTAATCTCTAATAATCCGCCGTATATCATCATCATATTCTTTTGAAATTATGCAAAGGCCTATAGTTGCCATTTATATATTATACGATCTTAAGTAATGTTTTATTTTAGGTTATTTACGAAGATGTAAATTGATACTGTAGCCAGGATTAGCAGTTACCCAAGAGCGGCTTGACCAAGTGCTTAAGCTACTTAATACTAGACCGAGGAAACGACTAGCTTACAGAACACCGCGAGAAGTCTTCACTAAGGCTAATTGCAATTCGAGTTAGAATCTAAGGCTAAGCGTTGTGGTCTAGAACGTTTAACTGTTTTCAGCCCACTTGGATTCAGGTGCCAGCACATAACCGAGCACATCAAAATCAGGGTGCCATAGTTCTATCATGTTAAGGCTGTGACCGACTGCCTTTCGTACCAAACTGGTGGGATCGTCGTTTGTGATGTGTTTTTTTTCGAATAGCTTATAATCTTCATCGATTACAAAATCACCACACCCAACCTGAGACCTGTACGGATCGGGTATACGAACACCTAAAATAGATACAACTTGGTCGTTAGACGCTATAGGATCGCGAAGTCGAACATAGCTGCTGGTGTACGTATCAAATATAGGCTCGCCTAGTGCGTATAGTATTTTTTTTAAAGCTTCATACTCTTGCGCGTAATGAGCGAATATTTTTACGCTTCCAACAGGCTCTCCTGTGCTGAGCAATTGCTTGCTTAATATTCCTAGCTCTTTAACTACATACTCTGCAGCTTCTAAGAGTGTATGTTTGTCTTTTATAGGTGAAAATTTATATAGCTTGCTCATGTGCTTCTATTCTAGCAAATAAGTAGTTGCAGGAGTGCGCTATGCTCGAAGAAATTTATGGCTACCCAGTTGCTAGTTAAAAATCTGTCTAATGTGGGCTTGGACGGATTTAATTTTGGTTTTACTAAGCGTACCTATCTTCTTCTCTATAATACTTCTTTCAATTGTAAATAATTTGTCAGGTCGAATATAGCTTTTTATACTCAAGTTACCTCTAGTAAATTCATCGTCTATAAGGGCAATGGCTTTTATGCTTGCATCTCTTCTAGATGTAATTTGGCAAAGTATTAGATTATCAAAATCAGCAAGACCAACAACTAGGGCTGGGCGTTTTTTAAACTTTGAAAAATCTGCATAGGGAAAGGGAACAAGTACCACGTCTCCTACTGTAAATGAGTCCATGCTTTATCTTCCTCCGGTGTATCCCAATCGCTTAGGCTACTGAGGCTTAATACATACTCCTCATTTAAAGCCTTCTTAGTTTTAGTCTCGATGGGTGCTGGAATGATTTTAATTTCACCTTTTATCGCCTTCAACTCTACTGTTCCCATAAGCCCACTCTCTTCAAGTAATGGCTTGGGTATACGTATACCTTTTGAGTTACCAATTGTAATTATCGAAGCTTTCATTGTAATTACATTATATGCACATTAGCCTATGAAGTCAAGCGTATACTTGGTGCCCCGGGCAGGATTCGAACCTGCGACCTTGAGCTTAGAAGTCTCCTGCTCTATCCAACTGAGCTACCGAGGCACAAAATTATGGTGCGGGATGACGGAATCGAACCGACATCTCAAGCTTGGAAGGCTAGCATATTAGCCATTATACGAATCCCGCAAAAACTACATCTAAGCTATGCTCAAAGTATTATACCAAACCTCTGTTATAATTAAAGGAATAGTTTAAAAAAATAAGGAAGTTTTGTGAGATTAGTGTCAGAGTTTTTGAAAAAATATAAGCTCCTTAGCTTTGTCATTGTTAGTTCGTTTGTAAGTTTAATTCTATACTTTTGGGTCTCCGAACATTCAATTGCTAATTGGATACTAGGCGTAAGCGTTATTTTGGTTGTCATGCCACTACTTTGGGATATGCTATCAACAATTAGAGACGGCAAGTATGGTATAGATATTCTCGCTGCTACTGCGATGATTACATCGGTGGCATTGGGTCAATATTGGACTGGCATGATTATAGCTCTGATGCTAAGTGGTGGTGAAGCACTTGAAGATTACGCTGAAGATAAAGCCAAAGACGAATTAAAAAGTTTACTTGATAACAAGCCAAAACTTGCTCATTTAATCAAAGATGGGAAGACACTAGATATTAATATATCCGAAGTGAGAGTTGGTCAAACTCTAAATATTTTTCCAGGTGAAGTTGTACCAGTTGATTGCAAATTAATATCTGGTACTACCAATGTGAACGAAGCTGCGATTACTGGAGAATCTATGCCTGTTTATAAATCATCGAGTGACACGCTTCTTAGTGGAACAATAAACATGGATGGTTCAATCACTGTCAAAGTATTAAAAAATGAAGACGATAGTCAGTATCAACAAATTATTAAACTTGTTAGAGCAGCCACTAATAGTGAATCCCCTTTTGTAAGATTAGCTGACAGATATAGTATTCCCTTTACAATAATTGCCTTTATGATAGCTGGAGGGGTATGGATAATATCAGGGCACGCAATTAGATTCTTAGAAGTGATTGTGGTGGCAACACCTTGTCCGCTACTGCTGGCTGCCCCAATTGCACTAATATCGGGAATGAGTAGGTCTGCTAAACACGGTATTATAGTTAAAAATGGTGCTTCACTAGAAAAACTTGCCGCTATCAGAACTATAGCCTTTGATAAAACTGGAACTTTAACTAATGGAAAACCAACTCTTACTAAAGTAGAAGTATTTAATAAACATAAGAGTAGCTTTGTTCTTGCTTGTGCTGCTGGTTTAGAATCAAATTCAAATCATGTCTTAGCACAAGCCATCGTTGATGCTACAACTCATAGAAAAATAGCTATCCCGAGTGCCAAACAAGTTAGAGAGTTCGCTGGAAATGGTCTAAGAGGGCAAATAAAGGGCAAAGATATAATTGTTGGCAGGCTTGAATTAATGCAAAGTGACAACGTGCGTTTTCCCAAAAACTTTAAGCCAGAAGATCATGGGATGGTAAGTTATGTTGCTATTAATAAAGAGCTTGCAGGCGTAATACATTTTGAGGACAGTATTCGAAATGAAGCCAGTAACCTAGTGACAAGACTCAGAAAAACTGGCATTAAGAATTTTCTAATAATCACCGGTGATAATCTAAACGTTGCTAAAAAGATTGGTGACAAACTAGGTATTAGTAATATCGCAGCTAATTGTCTACCGGCTGACAAGATGTCTGCCATAGAGAAAACTTCCGAAAGGCCTATTGCCTTTGTTGGTGATGGAGTAAACGATGCTCCAGTATTAACTCTTGCTGACGTTGGTATTGCACTGGGTGCTAAAGGCTCAACTGCAGCCAGTGAGTCAGCGGATGTAGTAATCATGTTAGACGATGTAAGCAAAGTAGCTAGCTCAGTTGAGATAGCTAAACGAACCCTGTATATTGCAAAACAGAGTATACTAGTAGGAATTATAATTAGTATCCTGCTAATGATACTTTTTGCTTCGGGTAGAATAAGACCAATCTATGGTGCACTACTACAAGAAATAGTTGACGTTATAGTAATATTTAATGCACTAAGAGCACATGGAGTTTGGCAAGAGTTTCGATCAAAAGAAAAAGAAGCTAAGCTATAACAAACTAATCATCACTAAAACACTGATAGGAATAAAAAAATTATCAGTCCCTAGTACTGAGACACTCTCCACTAAAGCAACCACTAATGGGACAATAATTAGAGTGTTTATAGGTAAATGCATACTTCGAAAATAATTTACTAAAATTAATATAACAAAAGTAGTAATAGCAACTGTTATGGTGCCTGTCATTGATTTGAAATTATGAAAGATTTTATAACGATTATTTCTACCATATTTGACTCCAATGATTGCTGCTAAACCATCAGATAAACCAACACATAAAAGTGCGATAGTAAATATGGCTTTTGCTGGAGCAAAGATAGCTAGTGCAAGTATTCCGAGTGCAAAAAAAATATCGCCATAAGAAGTTCTGCTTACGTCATTTATGCTCATGAATATTTTAAATTGACGAGATAGTATTACTACAATTAGAAAAGCAATGGCTATTAGGCCAATGGTCTTATAACTTAAATAATATGGCCAAAAACTAACAAAAACAGCAACTATTATATGAATCAACTTTCTTGATACTTCATGTCTAAATATTTTCTTTCGCCAGAGTAATTCATTTACGGACAAGAGCAGGAATATAGCAAGCAAGGTAAGACCAACATTTAGCATAACAATAAGTATAACATTGAAAGTTTTGAGTACTTTATATCGTAAGCGAAACAATGGTCGGGGTGAGAGGATTCGAACCTCCGACCTCCTGGTCCCAAACCAGGCGCGCTAGCCAGCTGCGCCACACCCCGATTGATTCTATATGATTATAACTGAGCCAGGTCCTAAAAACTAGATACAACTACAGGTATAGCGTTTTATGTATAATTGTGGTATTATAATATTATGAAATATGCGTCAACCTTTTTTACTATCCTCTTAATATGGATAGCAGTAATTATTATGTCGTTTACGATACATAATGGTACAGAAGTTTTTGAACTTTATGCAACAGTTATGATATCAACCCTCGTTCTATTCCTAATTGGTTTCGGCAGATCATAAGATGAAACCCAAGAGTATCAACTCTATAAAAAGACATCGCGCAGCTAAGATGGCTAAGATTGCCACTAGAGTAATTTATCTTCAAAGAAAAGGCGATAACGCTGTTATGGCCGATTATATTTGCAACCAACTAGTGTCCCTAGGTGGAATATATATAAAATTTCTTCAGGGTGTCATGTTGCAAAGTGAATTTTTTAAGCAATGGCAAAGCCCAGCAAGACTCAATATATTTGAAAATTTAGATACTGAAATAATTAATATCGACGAGTTTTTAAGTAAAGAGTTGTCTCCAGAAAAACTAACAGAAATATATCAGGTTCAACCTCAACCTTTTGCGGCCGGTAGCTTTGGGCAAGTCTACTTTGGAAAATTAAAAGATGGCTCACCAATAATCATTAAGGTTCTTAGACCATTGGTTACAGAAACTCTACAATTTGATTTAAAATTAATTAGCATTTTCGCTAAGAAATTTTTTAATAAGCTCTATAGTAATGTTTCGCTTAATGCTGATACGGCTATTAAAGAATTTAGAAGAGCCTCTTTAAATGAAACAAATTATCCAGCTGAAGCTAAGTTTGCTGATGAGTTGTATCAGGCATATAAAGATAGTGACAGTTTAATGATTCCCAAAACTTATTTAGAGCTTTGCACAGCAAATATAATAGTTCAAGAATATATCGGTGGAATTTCAGCGGCACAACTTATGAGACAAAAAGAGCAAGGCATAGATCCTTTTGAATATGTTAAAGATACTATGGGTGCAGACCTAGACAAACAACTAATTAACCTAGGTATTGCATACTTTTATGGAATGTTTACTTTGGACAGAATTCAGGGAGACCCACATCCGGGCAATGTTAAATTCCTTGAAAATGGAAAAGTTGGTCTGATTGATTTTGGAATTGCTGCTCCAGCACCTAAAGACAAAGCAGCTTTTTTTGGATTAATTAAAGAGTACGGCAAAATTTATTCCGACAAACTTGATATAGAAGAACTATTTGGAAGATTTCTTAAAGTGTTTGCATCAGACCTATATGACGCCTTCACTAAATTGAATGAACTAAGGGATGGTGAAGCTTCAGAGAACTTAACAAGAGTAATTGGAGGCCTCGCTAAAAAAACTTTCGTAGATAAGATGACTAAGTCTGAGTCAGAGCAACTAATGAATAATCCAGACATTATTTTCCTTATAAACCGTATAGTGAACGAAAAGAATCGATTTGGAATAGAGTTAACTTTGGAATCTACTGAAATATTAAGAGCAATCCAGACTTATGTTAAACTGGTTGCAAGTTTAGACAGAAGAGACCAAGTATTGCCACAGGTTTTCAAAACAGCAGTTCCACTCTTGGAAAATCAACATCCAGAACTAATGATTGAAAGACCAAATAATATCTCTACAGGCAGAGCAATCAACATTGTGACTAAATGGTTGGAGCGTGTAGCGATTAAAGACCCAGCTCTGTTTAAAAAATTTATGAGTCAGATTAAAGGATATAATAGTTTAAGTAAGGTAACAGAAGGAGAAAGATAATGTTTAAAGATTTTATATTATTTATTAAATATCCCTACACAGCCGGAGTAATAATAACTATCTGGCTTGGAAGTGCAGCATTACTAGCAATAAATAGCAGTCTGCCGCCAATTAGAGTCGTTATTATAGACATGTTTGCAACAGTGTTTATAGCATTACTTGGTTTCAACGGAAAAAGCGAAAGATAATTTAGTTCGTTTTAATCACTCTTATTGGCTCAAGTGAAGTTGCTAGACCCGTCTTTATGTCAACACTAAAGAGTAAGGAATTAAGTTGTGTATCACCATCGTTTTCAAGCTGATTCTTAATGATTTTGGAATCTAGCCATCTGTCAATAATAACGTCAGTTCTGATGCCCAGTGAGGAATGCAAAATACCACACATACCAACATCCGTTATATGTGCTGTGCCTTTAGGTAAAATCATCGCATCAGCAGTTGGAACGTGCCAATGATCTCCAATAACAGCTGAAACTCTGCCGTCTAAATAATATCCAATTACAACTTTTTCGCTACTATAGTCACCATGAAAATTTACAACCGTAGCAATTTTAGCAGAATCTTTTTCTTGAATCAGTAATTGATCAATGATTTTCAAAGGGTTATCAACCAAAAGATCAGCATCACGTCCAACAATTTTTCCAAGCAGGCTAACGACTAAAACTTTGCCAAATTTAGTATCTATATACTTATAACCTAAACCCTTAGTGCCCAGTGGGTAATTTAATGGTCTTATGATTGGCTCTTTAGGGTTATCTAGTAATACTTCAGTCTCTTTGTGATAAAGTGACCAATTTCCCCCACTAAAAAAATCTACACCAGCTGTTTGAAGTCTTTTATAGTCACTTGGCAATATGCCCTTACCTTGAGAGACATTTTCTGACTGAGCAATTACCAAATCAACTGAATGTTGTTTTCTTATTTTTGGCAATAAGTTTTCAACTACCCTTATACCGGGTTCACCCATAATATCGCCAAGATATAGAATATTCATTTCTATTTAGCGAATTCTATTGCTCGAGTTTCTCTTATTACATTAACTTTGATAGTACCAGGATATTGCATAGTCGACTCAATCTTTGTAGATATATCTCTAGCTAATTTAATAGCAGATAGATCGTCTATCTCTTGCGGCCTTACGAATACTCTAACTTCACGACCGGCAGTAATTGCATAAGCTTTCTCCACTCCATCAAAACCATTTGCAACGTTTTCTAAATCACGCATTCTTTCAACAAAATTCTCGGCACTTATATTTCGGGCACCTGGCCTTGAGGCGCTAACAGCGTCAACTACACGTACAATTAATGCCTCAACGGTAGTAGCTTCAACATCATCATGATGTGCTTCGGCTGCGTGAGCAACAGCTTCAGGAGCTCCATATTTTCTAAGCATTTCACCGCTAATATGGTGATGTTTACCTTCCATCTTATGTGTTAGAGCTTTACCCAGATCATGGACAAGAGCAGCATATTTGGTAGTCTTAACATCAGCACCAAGTTCTTCTGCTATCAATCCAGCCATGTGTGCCATCTCAGTGCTATGCTTTAATACATTCTGCCCATAGCTAGTTCGATATCTTAATTCACCGAGTAATTGTAATACCTCTTTTGGAATTCCTATAATGCCAACTTCCCTTGCTGCATTTTCCCCAGCTAAAGCTACTTCTTTTTGAACATTTTTTTGGGCTTTTTCAACTAATTCTTCAATTTTTGCTGGCTGAATTCTACCGTCCTTTATTAACATCTCTAGAGTCTGTCTCGCAACTTCCCGTCTAATTGGATCAAATGAACTAAGCACAATAACTCCAGGAGAATCATCAACCATGATATCTACTCCAGTAGCTCTTTGAAGTGCTTGTATATTTCTACCTTCTTTACCAATAATCCGACCCTTCATTTCTTCATCTTCAAGCTTAACAGTAGTTACGGTTCGTTCAGCAGTTACATCACTGGCCATTCTCTCCATTGCAGATACAAGAATCATTCCTGCTACGTCCTCTGCTGTTTCTTTAGCTTCATTTTGAAGTTTATTAATTAAACCAACCAAATCTTCCTTGATATCTTTTTCAGTCATTGCTGTTAATTTTTCAGCTGCTTCAACCTTAGTAAGCTTAGATATTTTCTCAAGTTTTTCTTGTTGAGTATGTCTAATCTTTCTTATTTCGTCTTTTAATGTGTCAATCTCATCTTCACCTTTTCTTAAGGATTCACTTCTTTTGTCTATGTCATCGAGTTTTTTACCAAATTGCTCTTCTCTATCTAGAAGTCTTTGCTCTAGATTCTTTACTTCGTGACGTCTGGTTGATTCTTCTTTTTTTGCAACCTCTAAGATAGAATCAGCTTCACTACGTGCTTGTTCAAGTAATTTATCTGATTCTTTTTTTGCCTTATCAAGTTCCTTCTTTGCTTCAGCATCAACACTTACTGACTTCTTTTTGTTTAATACTGTGTTGGCTCCAAAACCAACTCCAAGCCCAGCAATTGCAAGAATCGCACTTATTAAAAACATAAAAATCCTTTCATTTAGATATTACTAACGTAATAAATGCCATAAACCAAGACAATCTTTCTCACCTACGTTAGTATATTGCTTAAATTTAATTTCTTCACAGGGGACCTAGCTAACAACAAAAAACAGGCTAAAATCCTTAAATTAACTATATGCTTTAGTCCCGTAAGAGTCAATGAAGTTGCTTAAATTTTATTCATTTTTTGGGTTTGGTAATATGCACCTTTGAACCGTACTTTGGAAAAACTTGTTGAGCACCTTTTTTAGATATTAACTTTTTAATTCCTAAGCCCTGCCAGTCATTACCCGACTCTGCAATTATCTTTATATCAAATGCATATGCAAAAGCATTAGCAACGCTAAACCCAATTCTAAGACCCGTGAAGCTTCCAGGACCTTTATATATTACTATTCCATCTAGGTCACTTAAATCATATTTGAGCTTTTTTAAGAGTTTCAAAATCTGTGAATGTATTGTTTCTGCTAGCTGTCGATCAGCTAAATAACTTAGCACGTATAGCTGTTTTTGATTATTATATATAGCAAGTTCAGCTTGTGGCTTGTCCGTTCTAATAGTTAAAAATAGCATTTTTTTAAAATCCTTTTCAAATTAAATACTTAGATTGATTTTGGAAGTGAAGCGTTATTTTTCTTTCACTATCGCTGGGTAAAAAACTAAGTTCAATCTTTAGTCTATTTTCTGGTAATATATCATGCACAATATCGGCCCATTCAATTATTGTAACAACTCTATTGTCCCTTAGAATATCAGCTATTTCATACTCAATCAGACCAGGACTATTTAGTCTATAAAAATCAAAATGCTGGATATCAAACTTAGGTGTCCTATATATTTTATTGACTACAAAAGAAGGGCTAGTAACTTTGCTATTACTACCAGCACCCATAACTAGTCCAGTAACAAAAGTCGTTTTGCCACTGCCTAGATCACCAACTAGTTCTATTAACTCGCCTCCCTTTAGTTTACTACCAATCCTACTAGCAAAAGCAATTGTATCTTCACTCGAATCTAAAATAAATTCTTTTTTCATTATAGATTTAAATTATATATCTTAAACTATTGAAT
>DATKHH010000075.1:0-4765 GCA_035510315.1 Candidatus Saccharimonadia bacterium | reverse complement strand
ACTATAATAGACGTATACGTAGATTTAACAGAGGGTAATATGTCTAGACCTAAAGGATCAAAGAACAAAAATAGCTCGGCTCTTCCCCATTATTTCGGCACTACCTCTGAAGAGCGTATTAAGGTTTTAGCGAACTTAATCGTTGACCGGTTGGTCGAAGATCAAGCTGATGGTCAAAGAATACTCAAAATTGTGAAGGTATACTGCTATGCTGGAAAACTTGTCTGTTGAAAACGCAGTAGCAGCTATTAGGGTATCTTCAATTAAGCAAGGTACGGATGGCGATTCTCCCGAGGCTCAAAAAGAACAAATAGCACAGTTTGCTAAAGCACATAACATACATATCAAAGAAATATTTATTTTCTTAGAATCTGCTTCAAAGAATGAACAACCCATGCAGAAAGCTATTAATTTCTGTAAAGACCCTAAAAACGACATACAGTTATTCATTATTAAATCTATAGACCGCTTTACAAGAGGCGGTGCTTCACCATACGACCATTTAAAACTACAGCTGGAAAGATACGGAGTTAAATTAGTCGATATCTATGGAATCATTAGTATGAATAAAGTTAATACTCTAGAACATCTAGGTTTTAAGTATAACTGGAGTATTTACTCGCCAAGTCAGAAAACTGAGTATCTGGAAGCGGAGAGAGCCAAAGACGAACTTAGAGACATCATGTCCAGAATGATAGGCGCAGAGATACGCTATACCCAAATGGGCTACTGGATGCGTCAGCCACCATTTGGTTATATTAGCCAGAAAGTAGATACATCAAACGGTAAAAGATTTATTCTTGTCCCCCACCTTACAGAAGCTAAATTCATCAGGAAGATGTTTGATCTCAGATGTGAAGGAACACTAAACGATTATCAAATTGTTGATGAGATAAATAAGTTAGGCTATATTTCCAGAACTAGAGTCCTTCATAATCAAGCTGATCACACTCAGGTTATTGGCCAGTTTGGAGGGATAGAACTCAACGTTAAAAGGTTTTGGGATTATATTCAAAATCCTATTTACGCTGGAGTTAACTGCGAAAAGTGGACTAACGATCAACCAATAAAGTGTAAGTTTAAGGGTTTGGTGTCGTATGACACCTTCAATAAAGCAAATCGAGGCAAATTAAGCATTATTGAGCATGAGGGTGTCATAAACCTAATAAGGCATATAGAACCTGCCTATCAAGTACCTAAGGGCTCTAGAAATCAGGAATTCGCCTATCGCAAGGTAATCATGTGTCCCACATGCAGAAATCCCCTCTATGGTAGTTCAAATCGAGGAGGTAATGGTACATATTACGCCTCTTATCACTGCGATAAGCGTGGTCATTACTTTCGTATCCCTAAAAAGGTGCTTGAAGAAACCCTAGAAAGCTTTGTTAAGAATGTAGAGTTGAGCCAGAGCCAAATAGATAGTGTACTGGCGGCAGTTGACGAAGCCTGGGAAAAACGTATCAGCACAACCAACCAAGAGGAAGACGATCTAAGTCGGCAAATAAGCGAGCTTAAGGCACAAGCTAAAGTTACCGCCGACAAAATCAAATTTCTTACAAGTGAAACAGCAATTAAATATGTAGAGGAGGAATTAATAGAGTTAGAAGAAAGGGTTAATAAATTAGAAGAACAAAAAACAATAAAACAAGCTACTAAACCAATTAATAAGGAGATCATAATGAAATACGCCAGGTACTTTCTGGAACATATGGATTTTCTACTGTTAAAACAGAGTGATCCAATAAAAAGAGCTAACTTTTTAGGGGTACTTTTCGACAAATTACCGACTTACGAGGAAATTAAATCTGGAACGAAAGACTTAGCAAAATTAACAGGGCTGAATGAGCTATTTAGGCTTAAAACAATGCCTTTGTCTGGAATGGCGGGCCCGACCGGACTTGAACCGGCGATCTCCTCCGTGACAGGGAGGCGTGTTAACCGCTACACTACGAGCCCTTAAATACTGTGAAAATGATACCATTTAAAGAGTAAAAACACAATTTATTGACTTTTGTTATACTAAACCTAAATGCCGGCATAGCTCAGTTGGTAGAGCAGCGCTTTCGTAAAGCGAAGGTCAGTGGTTCGATTCCACTTGTCGGCTCCATGTTTGCGGGTGTAGTACATCGGCTAGTATGTAGCCTTCCCAAGGCTAAGAGCTGGGTCCGACTCCCAGTATCCGCACCACATTTTATTCTTCAATTATACTTAAAATTTTATATAAATTTTTGTACTACCCTGCTGCTGAAGAGGTGCAATAAAAGTACTTATATCTTTGAAGTTCAAGGATATATGGGCTGCAGTTATTTGGCCATCTTGCACACTAATATTTTTAACTATCTCTAGACTATAACCCGTATTGATTATCCCAGAGTATTGACCAGCTTTTAGACTAAATAGTGCTGTTATAACTTGAACTGGGATATTTGGGTCATTTTTGGAAATAGTTCCAACGTATTGGCCTCCATTAGATTTTGTCGATGTATCATCTGAGTATTGTGATGCAAGCGTTGCAAAACTAGTTCCCTTGTTAAGCTGACCTAAAACATTTCGTGCTTGTGCCCAAGTTGACGTGTCAAGTCTGGATACAACATCCTGAGTAAGTAGTTGCAATTTTAACTCTCTTTTAAAATCATTTATTGACCAGCCATAGTAAGTCTTAAGCACATCAGCTAACTGAGCTTGATTACTTCCAAGCCTATTTTGTTGTTGAACAATATTTATTTGATTATTCACTTGGGAATTAGTTACCTTAATATGATATTGAGCCGCTAAATCTGCCACGTATGAATCATCAACTACCTTATTTAAGGCCTGCTGTTCATAGTTGGAGAGTTGTTGCTTGCCAGACGTACTAGAAAAGTTAACTCCTTGTTCTGCGTGATAATAGTGAATATAGTGTTCAATTTCAAACAAATAGCTATTATACGATACAAAATGGCCATTAATTCGAGCTACTGGGAATGGTATTACCTCAGTAACCTTATATAGAAATTGTGAAGTTGTATGAAACTTATATAGAGCTAGCGTACAGTAACTAAAAAATATAATTACTAAAGCTATAACTATACTGGAAGTTATTATTACTATTTTACTCTTGGAGTGCGAAAGCGGATATATATACTTCCTGGCACTCTTTAAAACGTCTTCTCTATGAATTGATACTGTATCATTGGTAATTCTTGGTATCTCTTGAGGTACTTCGTTATCCTTTGAACCATCATTACCGGATATCGAAGGTAGTGCATCTTTTAGTTTCTTAATTGGTCCTGTTATGTCAGTCGAGTGAATCTTCTTCAAAATCTAAATCCTTCCCTATAGGTGGTCCTACTGCCATGACACCTGCATTTCTTAAAATTCCAAGTATCTCTTTTTGAACTTTCTTGGGATGGTGTGCGTCATGTATTGTTAAATCACCCATATAGGTCTGTATTATTATAGTACCAAAACCAAGTAATGTCTCTTGAAAACCATTAATTTCATAATTGACCATCTGTATTTGATTAAGCCCTATGTCTACAACACTTTTATGAAATAAGCCTTTTTGAGTAATTTGAATAAGTCTCTGAGTAGTAATAATGTAGACGCTATAATACCAAGCTATCCAATACGGCGAGAAAACTAAGAGTCCTGCAACAAAACCGACACCAAGACCTATAAAAAAGAAGCTTATTTCTGGTTTAAATAGAGACGGTACAACACCAAAAACCAATATTACCATTGAGAATATAAGGCCCTTTCTCATAACAATAGGGTGTTTTCTAAAAACTAATAAGACCTCTTCATCATCTAGTTGATCATCAAAATGCTTCCGTTTTGCCATGTCCTATATATTTTAGCGCTCATAGATTACATATCCAAGAAAAGACTAGAGTAATTACTAAAACCATACTACAATCTATCTACTGCCCCTGTAGCTCAATGGATAGAGTAGATCCGTCCTAAGGATAAGATAGAGGTTCGACTCCTCTCGGGGGCACCAATCCGGACTTGGTTACCCTGCAACTCTAAAAAACTTCGGTAGAACGGACTTATGAAGGTGTTTGTAACATATGAGTTGCATAACATATAATTATATGTATAATAGTATGTATAGGATTTGAATGGAATGACAGCAAGAATGCTGAGAATATAAGCAAACACGGCCTATCATTCTACGAAGCCCAAGAAGCTTTTTTCGATGAAAGTAGAGTTATCCTGATTGACGTAAGGCATTCAGCAAAAGAAAAGAGATATTTTTGCATAGGCAAAACTGTCCGTGGTGGCATAGCCACCGTTAGATTTACAATAAGAAATGGCCAGATCCGCATCTTTGGTGCCGGATATTGGCGGAAAGGAAAGAAGATATATGAGCAACGTAGTTAATTATACAAACGCACCTTCAGATATAGAGCAGGCTCTAGATGACGCAACTGTCATAAGAGATTTCCTGCCCTCCCCAGAAGAATTAGTAAGTAGGGGTGAGAAGAAAAAAATTACTATTGCCGTAGATAAGCGTAGCCTAGAGCTTTTCAAGGAGTATGCCAAGAAGCACAAGACCAAGTACCAGCCTATGATGAATGGTGTGCTTAGTTCTTACGCCGGTAAGTTCTTAGATAAGTAGCGATCGTATAAGAGATTAAACTCACTGTATTTTCATTGTCTCAAGATCTCAAGCTACAATTACGCAACGGGGTAGTGTTTTATGTGCCTCAAAAGAAAAAAGTAAAAGCCCAATAAAAAAGGACGGACGCTTTGGACTTGATGAGCAACTAGGCTCGTCCAC
>DATKHH010000074.1:0-7323 GCA_035510315.1 Candidatus Saccharimonadia bacterium | reverse complement strand
TTGACGAAAAAACCAGAAGTTATTGCATTAACAAAAATTGATAATTTGGACCCGAAAATATTAAAAGATAAATTAGATAAATTAACAAAAAAATTACCCAAAAATTCAAAAATAGTTGCAATTTCTGCAGTTACTAATGTTGGAACTAAAGATTTAGTTGAAGAAGTTAAAAAGATTGTGATTTCAGAGAGGCAGAAACAAAATAAAATCAAAGTAAGGAATGAAGAAGAGTTACCTATAATTAAACTAAGTCCAGATAAAAACAGCTGGAATATTAAAAGACAATCGAACGGATTTCTAATTACCGGTCATAGAATTGAAAAATTTGCTTCCAGAACTGATTTTTCTAACAATCAGTCTATTGAAAGAATCATCGATATAATGAAAAAGATGGGAATTATGAGACAACTTCATAAAATGGGAATAAAAGATGGCGATCAAATCTATATTAGCGATCTAGGTGTAGTTGAATTTTAAAGATGAGTAGCAGCTACCTGTTTTATGATTTGGAAACCTCTGGGCTTAATCCAGCTGAAGATAGGATTATGCAGTTTGCAGGTATTAGGACAGATAAGAAGTTAAATATAATTGGTGAGCCCTTTGATTTTTTAATCAAACTAAGTAGTGACGTATTGCCTTCTATAGACGCAATTTTAATAACTGGAATTACGCCTCAAATGGCTATTTCAAACGGTCTGAGTGAGGCTGAATTCCTAGATATCTTTCATAGTCAAATAGCACTACCAGAGACTGTCTTTGTTGGTTATAACTCGGTTGCTTTTGACGATGAATTTATAAGATATATGAACTTTAGAAATTTCTACGATCCTTATGAGTGGCACTATTTAGACGGCAAGAGAAGAATGGATCTATTGGATGTTGTTAGGGCTACTAGGGCACTAAGACCCAGTGACGTAAACTGGCCAGTGGATTCTAAAGGTAAGCCAACTAATAGTTTGGGAGCCATAACTAAGGCTAACAATATTGAGCATACAACCGCTCACAGTGCACTTGGTGACGTTAAGGCTTTAGTTCAGGTAGCGACCCTGATTTGTCAAAAGCAACCAAAGCTTTTTGATTATATGGTGAAGAATATGAGTGATAAAACGGCTGCTACTAAACTCTTATCTTCAAACAAACCCGCATTATATACTTTTGGCTGGTACCCTGATGAGTTTAATAAGACGACTGCAGTTATTTATATTGCAACTACGCAAGCTAAAAGCCAATTAGTATTTGATTTAAGGCAAAGTCCTAAGAACTTCGCTGAAAAAAATGAAGACAGTTTATATAATGACTATTTAAATCAAAAATCTAGTGATTTACCGTTCCCCCTATTTAACATTAAGTCCAATAGGTGTCCAGCTCTGGCTCCTATAAATGTATTGGATAAAGATTCACAGATAAGAATAAAATTAGATATGAAGACTATTGAAACAAATCTAGAGATTTTTAATAAATTCAAAAGCCAAATCATAAAAAAAGCCAAAGTAGTATTTAAAAAAATTGATGATTCAAGACAAAACAAGAATAATATTTCGGTTGATTCAAATTTGTATCAATCATTTATTCCCGATCAGGATAAGTTAAATTTAAAAAAGTTTCGATCTATCCCATCTTCTGAAATAGCTTCGGGTAAAAAATACTTTAAGGATGAACGTTTAAATAAGCTGATACTTTTATACAAAGCTCATAATTATCCACGTGCGTTAACCAGCGAAGAGTCAACGATGTATGAAAGTTATAGAAACCAAAAACTATTCGGCGGTGGTTTAGATAGCCAGCTTAATAAATTCTTGTTAAAACTACAGGAACTAAGCCAGCTAGAAAATAGTTCTAAAACTCAACGATATATTTTGGAAGAATTAAAACTATACGCAGAATCAATCCTGCCTTTGGATATCTAAAATACAAGATAGATACTGGAAAATATATCTGTTTTTCTGTATAATGGATCGACTCTATGAATGAAAATAAGATAGTTATTAAAGGTGCCAGAGAACATAATCTAAAGAATATAGATGTAGTGATTCCGCGTAATAAATTAGTGGTAATTACTGGACTATCTGGCTCAGGTAAATCTAGTTTGGCGTTTGATACCATTTATGCTGAAGGTCAAAGAAGGTATGTTGAGTCTCTTAGCTCATATGCTAGGCAATTCCTAGGGTTAATGGAAAAACCTGATGTAGATCAGATAGATGGCTTAAGCCCAGCAATTAGTATTGATCAAAAGTCTACTAGTAGAAACCCAAGAAGTACAGTCGCAACGGTAACAGAGATATATGATTATCTAAGGCTTCTATATGCTCGTATTGGTATTCCCCATTGTCCAATATGCAACAAACCAATAACTAGGCAAACTATTAGCGATATAGTTGATAAAGTTTCAAGTTTGCCAAGGGATGCTAAGTTAATGGTATTAGCGCCAATAGTAATAGATAAAAAGGGCTCTTTCGAGCATATTCCTGAACAATTTCTAAAAGCTGGTTTTGCTAGAACAAGGGTTGATGGAATAGTTTACGCTCTAGATGAATTTCCAGAACTTGATAAGAATTTCAAACATACAATTGATATCGTTGTGGATCGACTAGTCAATAATAAAGATAGCTCCACACGACTTAGCCAGTCTATCGAGCAATCACTAGATATTGCTGGTGGCAGTCTAAGTGTTGTAAATGCCGATGATAACTCACTTCATCAATACAGTCTGAGATATGCTTGCAGCGATCATCCAGAAATTAACATACCTGAGCTTGAGCCACGTACATTTAGTTTCAACAATCCTCATGGTGCTTGCGTAACCTGTACCGGCCTAGGTTCAAGATTAGTCGCCGATCCTCAGTTAGTAATACCAAATGGAAAATTAACCATAGCAGAAGGTGCCATTAGGCCATTTAATAGAATCAATATGGACACTTGGTATATGAAAAAGATCCAAGCTGTAGCTGATAAATTTGGATTTTCACTTAACGTTCCAACTTCTGAACTTAAGAAAGCAGATATGGACAGGATTTTATATGGTACCGGTGACATAGTCTATAGAGTTAATCTGGGTAATGGCAGATCCTTTAATACTACGTATGAGGGGGTTTTAGTTAACCTGTCTAGAAGGCACAGAGAAACAGACAGTGATTTTACTCGTCGTGATATAGAACGTTTTATGAGGGAGTTACCATGCGAGTCTTGTAAGGGCAGAAGATTAAAACCTGAAGTATTGGCTGTTAGCGTAGCAAACAAGTCAATAATGGATATATGTGAGCTATCTATAGACAGTGCTCTAGATTTCTTTACTAACCTTAAGTTAAATGAAAAAGACTTAAAAATAGCTAATCAAATCCTAAAAGAAATCAATGCCAGACTATCTTTTATGATAAACGTTGGTCTTAATTACTTAGACCTTGCTAGAAGTGCAACTACTTTGTCTGGTGGTGAAGCGCAACGTATACGTTTGGCTACTCAAATTGGATCAGGCCTAATTGGAGTTCTATATGTTTTAGATGAACCCAGTATTGGGCTTCATCAGCGGGACAACAATAAATTAATTATGACCCTAAAACACCTAAGAGATATAGGGAACAGCGTTTTAGTGGTAGAACACGATGAAGAGACCATTCGAACTTCAGATTATCTACTTGATATAGGTCCAGGTGCTGGTATACACGGTGGTCAAGTGGTAGCAATTGGTACGCCAAAAGAAGTTATGGAAAATCCAAATAGTATAACTGGAGAATATCTGAAAGGGGTAAAAGTAATTGATTATCCTAAAAATAGGCGCTCGGGCAATGGTAAGGTAGTTAAAGTCGTTAATGCTTGGGAACATAATTTAAAGAATATAACAGTAGATATCCCACTTGGAGAATTGGTTGTCATTAGTGGGGTTTCTGGATCTGGTAAATCAACCTTAATTAATGATATTTTGGCTAAGGAACTTATGGCTAGATTGATGCGAGCTAACAGTGTTCCTGGTAGTCACGATGATATTACTGGAATTGATAACTTAGATAAGGTGATTGTCATAGATCAATCACCTATTGGTAGGACTCCAAGAAGTAACCCAGCAACTTATACAGGAGTATTTACTCCAATTAGAGAGTTATTTGCTTTGACGTCTGAAGCCAAACTACGTGGTTATGCAGCAGGTAGATTTAGTTTTAATGTTAAGGGTGGAAGATGTGAAACGTGTAGTGGAGATGGCATTATTAAAATTGAAATGAATTTTTTACCAGACGTATATGTTACTTGTGAATCATGTAAAGGCAAAAGATATAACAAGGAAGCTTTGGATATTCATTATAAAGGCAAAAATATTAGCGATATCTTGCAGATGAACTGTGAAGTTGCTCTAGAGTTTTTTCAAAATATCCCAACAATATCTAGAAAACTACAGACCTTAGTTGACGTTGGTCTTGGTTACATATCCCTTGGCCAATCAGCAACTACTTTATCTGGAGGTGAAGCTCAAAGGGTCAAATTAGCTACTGAATTATCCAGAAGACCAACTGGTAGAACACTATATATCTTAGATGAGCCAACTACTGGGCTACATATGGACGATGTCAAGAAGTTACTCAGCGTACTTCACGCTTTGGTAGATACAGGTAATAGTATGATTATCATTGAACACAACCTAGATGTAATAAAGAATGCAGATTGGCTAATAGATATGGGTCCAGGTGGCGGGGATAATGGGGGTCAGATTATAGCAGTTGGTACTCCTGAGCAAGTTAGTAAAAACCCAAGTTCATATACCGGTGAGTATTTAAAAAAGATGTTAACCAAGAAATAAATTTTAGTTACAAGTTTTTTTAGATTTTTTCCTGTGTTGTCCGAAGAGATGCCAAGCGGCTGGTGCAAATGAAAAGATAGTGGCTGCAATTACTATTGGTATTAAGTATTTGTCTATATTAGTAACTCGGTGACCCAACCAAAATCCAAAAAGAGGTATTAGTGTTGACCATACTAGAGCACCAAGCAGGTTATAGAACATAAATTTTTTATAATCCATTTTTCCAACCCCTGCAACAATAGGCGAGAAAGTTCTAACTACAGGTAAAAATTGGCCAAGTGCCACAGTTTTACCACCGTGCTTCTTATAAAAAGCTTCAGCACTGTTTAGGTAATCTTTTCTAAACAAGAAACTATTTGGTTTGTTAAACAGCTTTCTTCCAGCCTTATCGCCAATGTAGAATCCAACTATACTACCCAAAATTTTTGCAACGATAACTACTAAGATTAATCCAAGAATTGGTAGATAATGTTGAGATGCAAAAAATCCTGCTGTAAAAAGCAGGGTGTCACCAGGCAAGAAAAAGCCCACTGGAATTCCTGATTCTGTAAAAATGATGGCACCAATTATAAGTAGGCTAATGATATGACTGTGACTTTGAATTATATGGGCTATATTTAACACTGTATAAAAGCATACTTTCTTTATTTACATAAGTCTATAACCAGTTTATTTGATATAATAGGAGTAAATAAATTTTTTAAAGAGGAATTATTGTCTGATATGAGTAGCGAAGAGATTTTATTAGAATTGCAAAAAAGAGAAGTTTTAGGTAAAGGACTAGTAAAATTAAGAAAAGAAGGCTTAGTTCCCGCAATTATTCATGATCACGGAAAACCATCTAAGGCCGTAATGGGTGATTACTTGAAAATTGTAAAGGTATTTACTCTGGCTGGTAAACACCACCCTGTTATATTAGACGTTTCAGGTGCAAAAGAAACTGTAATTATTAAGGATGTACATATTGATCCTGTTAAAAACACTATTCAGCACGTAGTCTTTCAAGCTATTCGTCAGGACGAAACAGTCGAAACAGAAGTTCCAATTATCATGGTTGGCGACTCGCCAGCTCAGAAAGTTGGCTTGCTACTTATTACTCATCTTAGTGTTGTTAACGTGGAGGCTTTACCTAAAGACTTACCGGATGAGTTAAAGGTAGATATCTCAAATCTTGTAGAAATTGGTGATAAAGTTACAGTTGCTGATTTAGTTATTCCGGAAAAAGTCACCCTACTAACTGAATCAGAGGCTTTGATCGCATCAATAGAAGAAACTAAAGCTCAGATTTCTGAAGAAACTTTGGAAGAAGAGGAGACGGTAGAAGCAGAAGCTGGATCTGAGGAAGCAGAAACTGAAGAACAGCCTGCAGAAGAATAGTAACGTTTAGAAGTTAATTATCATGAATCAGGTAATTAAAGAAAAACTTGCTTTGTTGCCTACTAAACCAGGCGTTTATTTTCATAAAGATAATCAGGCTAATATTATCTATATTGGGAAGGCTGCTAATTTAAAAAACAGAGTTAAGCAGTACTTTCATTCAAGTAAAAGTAAAGACCTAAAGACCGCTAAATTAGTTGAAGCTATAAATGATATTGATTGGATTGTAGTTGATAGCGAAATAGATGCTCTATTTTTAGAAGCCGAGCTTGTAAGGAGGTATTTACCTAAGTTTAATATTTTACTTAGAGACGATAAGAGCCTTAGTTATATAAGAATTAACTATAATGACAAGTATCCATCAGTCTCTTTTACTAGAAGACCACTAGACGATCGAGCTAAATACTTTGGACCATATACCAGTAAACAACCAATAATTAAAGCGTTAAAACTACTTAGGAAGATATTCCCTTATTCGCTACATGGTGCAGTTATTCCTAGCAGAGTATGTCTTGATTATCACTTAGGCTTATGTCCAGGGCTTGAAGAGAACAAAACTTCGATTGACACATATCGTACTAATTTAAGGCGACTTATGAAATTTATGTCTGGCGCACATCATCAATTGATTGATGACATTGAATCAGATATGAAAAAAGCAGCTAAAGATAAAGATTACGAAAATGCTGCTATATACAGAAATCAGATCGTTAGCCTTAAGAGTTTATCAAATAGTATCGTTTTTTCTGATAAAGAAAACTTAGAAATATCCAAAGATGAGGCTCTCATTGGTCTTAGAGAAATGTTTAACTTAGTAGATATACCTAAACGAATCGAGGGATTTGATATTAGCCATATGCAAGGAACCAATACTACAGCTAGCATGGTTGTCTTCATAAATGGTGTTCCTGAGAAAAAGCAGTATAGAAAATTTAATATGCTGCTACCTGGTAACAATGATTTTGGGCATATACAAGAAGTTATAGGCAGGAGGCTTAGTCCCAGTAATGTTAAAAGATGGCCACTCCCAGACATATTTTTAATAGATGGTGGTAAAGGACAACTGTCTTCAGCAATAAAAGCCAGAAACGAACGTGGTATTGTAACGCCGATGATTGGCATAGCAAAAAGGGAAGAAGAAATTGTCATCGATATTAACA
>DATKHH010000073.1:0-23036 GCA_035510315.1 Candidatus Saccharimonadia bacterium | reverse complement strand
AGTTCTTTATCATCCAACTCTTTATTTAAAAATAGGCCTTTGGTAAGTAGTTCGTCTGAAGATAATGAAAATTTAAATTTACCATCTATAAATATTGAATATCTATCAGCACGTTTAACCTGCTGTTTTAAATCTGTGATTTTCATTTAAGATTAGTCTTAAACCTTTAAATAAGCTTCTCGAACTTTGTCAGCGATTTCTTTTAAAAGTTTTGGGTTATCAGTTAGGAATTGTTTGGAAGCTTCTCGGCCTTGACCAATTTTTTCTCCCTTGTAGGCATACCACGCACCAGCTTTTTCAACTATATTATCATTTGCAGCCAGATCCAAGACATCACCCACATAAGAAATCCCTTCCTGAAACATTATGTCAAACTCAGCCTCCCGAAATGGTGGGGCAACTTTATTTTTAACTACCTTCACTCTTGTCCTATTGCCCACTGAAGCCTCACCTTGTTTAATCTGAGAAATTCTCCTAATATCAAGTCGAACACTGGCATAAAATTTTAGGGCATTTCCACCACTAGTAGTTTCCGGATTACCAAACATAATACCAATCTTCATTCTAATCTGATTAATGAATATTATTGTGGCCTTACTCTTACTTATAACGCCCGTAAGTTTTCTCAGTGCTTGGCTCATGAGTCTAGCTTGCAAACCAGGGAGTGAATCTCCCATATCACCTTCTATTTCAGCTCTTGGTACTAGTGCAGCTACAGAATCGATTACTATTATATCTACGGCATTACTCCTAACCAGAGTTTCTACAATCTCCAGGGCTTGTTCACCATTATCTGGTTGAGATATCAATAAATTATTAATATCAACACCTATTCTCTCAGCATACTTAGGATCAAGTGCGTTTTCCGCATCAATAAACGCAGCAGTACCTCCCGATTTTTGAATCGCTGCAATGGCGTGCAAAGTCAGCGTTGTTTTGCCCGAACTCTCCGGACCATAGACTTCTACAATTCTACCCTTTGGGAAACCTCCACCAAGAGCTATATCTAAACTCAAACAACCAGTCGGTACTGTTTCAACAACTGAACGTTTAGATTCACCAAGCTTCATAATTGAACCTTTTCCAAATTGCTTTTCAATTGAATCAACCGCAAGTCCTAATGCTTTAGTCTTACCACTAACCTGCTCACTGTTTTCTTCTATTCCACCGCCACTAGATGACTTTACTGCCATAGATTTATCCTCACAACTTATAGTGTTAATTAACAATCTTATTGTAACAGAAATAAGAGGTCTACTTAGTTTTTAAAATTTAGTTAACTGTATAATAATTATCAATCTTCTTATATAATTCATAGTACTTATGGTAATGAGCGGCAAAGAAATAATCACTAAGTTACCCACTGCCCAACTTTTCAATTCAATTGTTAAAAGTGGCATAGATATTGGCGCAAGTTTTATTCATATAGAACCAAGCAGTGAAACTGTAATCGTAAAGTATCGAGTAGATGGTAATTTGCTTGAAGCTGACAAAATACCAAAAAAGCGATTTAATGGCTTACTAGATAAAATAAAAACCCTGGCTAACATACCACCGGGGCATAATGATCTAATAGCCAGTGGTAAATTTAAGTTCACACTTAATAACTCTACCTATAGGTTACTTATCTATATCATTCCCACTATAAATGGTGAAAAAGTAACTATTAAATTACATAGTGACGATGTATTAACACTAGATATTAAACAACTAGGTTTCTGGGGAGATAGTCTAATAACTATCCAAGATAATTTACTACTAAAAAAGGGTCTAATGGTTATTAGCGGACCAGGTGATAGCGGAAAATCAACCACCCTAGCAACGCTACTAAACAATATTGAAACGAGTCGAAATATAGCAACTTTAGAAGACCCTGTTGAGTATAAAATTAAAAGTGCAAATCAAATACAGATAAATCCAAAAACAAAATTAACTTTTCAATCTGCTATAAAAATACTTCTAAAACAAGATATAGATATTCTAATGATCAGCGAGATCCATGAAAAAAAGTTGGCAAGCTTAGTCATTGACTTAGCGGCTCATAAAAGGATGGTAATAACCAGCATATATGCGGATAGCGCAGCGAGAACTATTACTAAACTTTCTGAATTGGATACTCAAACAACGTCCCTTGCCTACTTATTAAGACTGGTTATTAATCAAAGGCTATTAAAGAAACTATGCGACAAATGTAAGGTTTGTGTACCACTAGACAAAGAAGCTAGTAGTAAATTAAATGACATCTTTCAATTAAACAAAGCCTCACATATTGAATATATTCACCAATTAGAAAAAGATTATCTCCTCGAGCATTCATCAAATCAAAAAGAATCTTTAAGACTTTCCACTAAATTATCAACTACTAAATCTAAAATCAAACATATATATAAAGCTAAAGAGGGTGGATGTACGGAATGTCTAGGTAGAGGATACAAAGGGAGATTGATGGTTTTTGAGATCTTAAAAAATAATCAAAGTATAGAAAATTTGATACTTGGAAATGCTAAAGAGACACTTATCAATAACCAAGCGGTTAAAAATGGTATGATTAGTATATTACTAGATGCTCTGGTCAAAGCCTTGGTAGGAGATACCACACTAGAAGAAGTTTTTCACATTGCTAATAATTATATGGTCGTTTAGTGATCTCTAGTTAGGAAATAATTTATAAACTACGTATGACTATCCCAAAATTAAATACTACTAGTGAAAATTCACATGGTTTTACAACTATTGAACTAGTAATTTTAGTAATAATAATCTTCATTTTATCTAGCATTCTAATCGCTACCTTTAGTGGTATAAGACAACGCGAAAGAAACGACACCCGAATATCCGATATCAGGACAATCCAAACAAATCTAGAAAGTTTTTATGCAAACAATGGTTTTTATCCTTCACTTAGTGAGATGAATAGCCAACAGTGGACAAATGATGAATTAAAACAAGTGCCTAATAGTGATTTAATAGATCCGAGTTCTAAGACAGGTATGCAAAATTTTACAAAAACCGCACAAAGAAGAAGTTTTGTTTATAATGTTACATCTGCCAGCGGTAGTAGCTGCGACAATAAAACAGTCCCTTGTGCACAGTACATATTATCAGTAACCCTAGAAGGTAACGCAGGAACTTATTCAGTTAAGAGTCTAAATTAGTGTTGCTTGGTTAGATCTTGGCTTATCCAAATGCTTGTAAGCTTTTGGTGTTGCTTCTCTACCTCTAGGAGTACGACTAAGCAGACCTATTTGCAATAAGTAAGGTTCATAAAAATCTTCTATTGTACTGCGTTCTTCGGATATTGAAGCAGCAATAGTTTCAACACCTACAGGTCCACCATTGTAGTTATCAATAATAGTATTAAGAAGTAGTCTATCTGCTGGTTCAAGTCCTAAATTGTCAATATCGAGTAACGCCATTGCCTTTTTGTTTATGTCCATGTCAATTAAACCGTCACCGTGTACATCTGCATAATCACGAACTCTTTTTAATAATCTATTGGCTATTCGAGGTGTAAGTCTAGATCTTGTAGCAAGTGCCTTGGCTGCTTCTTTGTCTATTCTAATCCCGATAATATTAGCGGCCCTAATGATAATCTTCTCAATTTCTTCCAAATTATAAAATTCAAGTCTATGGATCATGCCAAAACGATCACGCAAGGGTGCTGCCAAAGTGCCTGTCCTAGTAGTTGCACCAATTATAGTAAACTTTGGCAAATCTAATCTCAGTGCTTTCGCAGAGGGTCCCTTACCAATAATAATATCTAGCTTAAAATCTTCCATCGCACTATATAGAACTTCTTCAATTGATCTATGTAACCTGTGAATCTCATCTATAAATAATATGTCGTTGTCTTTTAAGTTAGTAAGCAGGCTTGCAAGATCAGCTGCTCTTTCGATTGCCGGACCAGAAGTTACCCTTATTACAGAATTCATTTCGTTTGCAATGACAGTAGCCAGAGTGGTTTTACCAAGTCCCGGTGGACCATATAACAAAACATGATCAAGTGGCTCATTTCTTTTTTTAGCTGCTTGGATAGCTAACTTTAGGTTTTGTTTTAGCCTATCCTGACCTATATAATTTTTGAAATCTCTGGGTCTTAGGGTATTTTCTAACTCAACTTCGGCTTCATCTTCATTATTTACGTTGTTTAAAATTCTCTCAACTGCCATGTTATATCTTTTCTTTTAAGGCTAGCTTTACTCTCTCTTCGGTACCAAGATTGGTATCAACGCCTTCAATTGCTTTGAGGGCATCAGAAATACCGTAGCCCAGAGCCAACAAAGCTTGAACAGCTTCATCTTGCTTAGCTATCTCTTCTGAAGTAAGCAACGCTTTATTATCTACCATAGAAACCAAACCAACTTTGTCTTTAAGATCAATAACAACTCTCTCAGCAACTCTCTTGCCAATACCTGGCGCCATTTGAATCAGTTTTGTATCACCGCTAGCTATTGCTTGTTTTACTTCTGCAACCGAACCAATACTTAGAATATTAAGTCCAGCTTTTGGTCCGACTCCATTTACTTCAATCAGCTTAATGAATAAGTCTTTTGTTTGACTGTCTAAAAATCCATATAGATCATATAGATTATCCCTAATATGCTCATAAATTTGTAGTTTTACTTCTTGATTTAATAACAAATTGCTGAGCGCCTCATTAGTTGTCAATATCTCATAACCGACTCCATTTACTTCAATTACAAGATGGGTTATATGTTTTTCACTAATTGTTCCTTTTAGGGTTGATATCATATTGCTATTATCTCATATTCATTGAATAACAAATGGCGGCTGCTAAAGCATCTGAACAATCATCTGGAGTCGGTATTTGTTTAAGTTTTAGGATGATTTTTACCATTTCTTGTATTTGTTTTTTTGTTGCTCTGCCATAACCAGTGACTGCTTGTTTAATTTGAAGTGGTGTATATTCAAATAAATCTAATTTATATTCTTTAGATAAAAGCAGAACAACACCTCTAGCTTGACTAACACTCATGGCAGTAGTTACGTTTTGAGCAAAAAAAAGCTTTTCAACTGACATAACTTTGGGTTTTGTGTCACCGATAATAGTCTTTAGTTCTGTATAAATTGTATAAAGACGGTCACTATCTGTTTGATTTATCGACGTTCTTATAACACCAGCATCAATCATAGATAAGTTACCGGCCCCATCAATATCAATTACCCCAAAACCAAGTATGCCAGTACCCGGATCAATACCAATAATTCTAGTCTTAGGCTTCAAGTAAATCCTCTGGAATATCAAAATTAGTATGAACTGCTGTTACGTCATCAAGATCATCAAGAGCCTCCATTAGTCTCATTATTTTTCCTGCAGTATTTTGATCGGTTATCGCTACTAAATTATTTGGCACGAAAGTCAATTCAGCTTCTGTAATTTCGAACCCCAATTCTTTTAGTTTGTCTCTTACCTTTGCTAGATCTTTTAAATTTGTATACACTATTGTCTCGTTTGCTTCATCAATTACATCATCAGCTCCAGCCTCTATAGCTTGGAGTGTTAATTCATCACTTTTTGTATTAATCCTAATACTACCTTTTTGAACAAAGTTAAAAGCTACTGATCCTTTTTCAGCAATTCGACCACCATGTTTCGAGAAAGCTAACTTTACATCGGGATAAGTTCTATTTAGATTATCAGTTGCACATTCAACTAAAATGGCTACACCACCAGGGCCATAACCTTCATAGATAACTTCTTGAATTTGAGCACCACCAAGCTTACCACTACCCCTATCAATAGAACGCTGAATATTTGCCTGAGGCATATTTGATGTTCTAGCTTTTTCCATAGCTAGTCTTAAGCTAAAATTCATAGATGGATCTGTTCCAGATCTAGCAGCGATGGCAATTGCATTACCCAGTTTTGTAAAAAGAGCTCCTCTTTTAGAGTCAGCAACGCCCTTTTGCCTTTTTATAGTTGACCATTTAGAATGTCCAGACATAGAATTCCCCTAGTGCTGTTTTATATCTGTTATTATACCATTTTCAGTCTGACTTAACAATTATATAAACCCTATTTGCCATTCCATATAAGCTCATGGTAGAAGCAAGTTCGTCTAACATTAAAGCGTTATTGCTAATTACGGTAGGCGCCTAAGCGACTGTGCTGAGCTACCTTGTCCTCCACCATTCTTTCTTCTGCTGAAGCTTGAAGTGCGCCAATATCTTGACCCGGTTGTCCAACCACTGCCCCGATAGCTATATCAAATCCGTGCGTAGTAAAGCCAGGATTTTCGGCCACAAGGCCTTCTTTTCGCTCAGTTATACGATTTATAACCACTTCAAGTTGTTCTTCGGGTGGCATTAGTTTTAGTGGACCGCTACGACCTATAGGTGCTAGGATTGCTAAAAATTCATCTCCGCCAATGCGAGCAACAATGTCACGTTCTCGTAGCGCACCCGTAAGTACTTCGGCAACTCCTACAATTGCTCGGTCGCCAGCTACATGCCCAAGCTTATCGTTAATTGCCTTCATATTAGTGACATCTGCGTATAAGATCACGTGATTGGTAACGTCAGTGCTGGATAAATACTCCTCAAGCCCTCTTCGATTTAGTAACCCTGTTAATGGATCATGTGTAGCTTGGCGTTTATGTTCACGAGACTCCGCACTAAGATCTTGGTTTTCTAAGTGTTTTTTAATAGCCATGCCTAAAAAACGACCAGCAGGCTCACCAAACTTTAAGCCCTGCTCATAAGCAGCTTGCTCTTTAGAATCTTCGAAACGTTTTTTATTTTCTGCGGACATAATAAATACTGTACCAATATTTGATTGATTTGTCAAGGGTCATTGATCATGGAGGGCTGTATATATCGCCGTTGCAACCAAAATAAAATTAAATCCTAGGGTATTTGTAACAATACTGACTAACGCTTACGATGATCAGTAAAGAAATAAACAATTGCGACGAATGGATGAATTATAAACATACCAACTATCCACCAAGTCTTTGCTTTATCGCTAAGCTTTTTATTAAGTGCTGCGTCAACAATCATCCATATTTCGAAAGCGAGAATCAATAACACGACTAAAATAATGATCGGAAGCCATACTCCGAGGTTCCAAGTATGATGACTGTACATAGCAAGTATTATAACATTCTTTAGAAGTGTCAAAACACTTATGGTTGTGGAGGTCTTACTGCAAAGCTATTGCAACCAAACTTCAGGAAAACCCAACAGTATTTATTGTGGCCCTTAATAAAACTGTTGCGTGGAGCACGTGATAGTGATACAATTACCTTATGAAGCAAAATATCACAGTGCAACTAGACCAAACAGTAATAAAGGAAGCTAAAGTGATAGCAGCCAAAAGGTCAACGTCTCTGAGTAAGTTTCTTGCTGATGAGATTAGAAAGATTGCCTCACAAGAATCTACTTACGATAAGGATAAAAAGCTTGCCATTATGAGATTGCAAAATGGTTACTCATTTGGTATAGCTAAACTCCCCAAACGTGAAGAGTTATATACACGATGAATTTTATAGATACTAATATATTAGTTTACGCATATGACAAAGATGAGAAAACAAAAAACACAATAGCAAAGAAAATACTTATTGATTGCTGGGAAAAGAAATCTGGAGTAATAAGCACTCAGATAATACAGGAATTTTACGTTACGATTACTGCAAAAATATCTAAGAAACTTAGCATTGATGAAGCTAGGGAGCTGATTAAAGATCTTTTATCATGGCCAATTGAGCAAGTGACACTTAACGACGTTATAGATGCCACGACACTTCAGGAACGTTATGGGTATTCATTTTGGGATTCACTGATAATTATTATTGCTCAAAAATCGGGTGCTGAAGTTTTATATAGCGAGGACCTCCAGAATGGTCAAAAATTCGGTGATTTGATAATAAAGAACCCCTTCGTATAATCATAAGATCAATGGAGGGTCGTATGTATCGCTATTGTAACTAACTTGCGCGAATGTAAACCAGAAATTGTTGCCTTAGTATACAATTAACCCTCGGCAAGTTTCGTAATCTTTTTAGCTAATGTCTCGACGGATGCTTCTCCGTCTATAGTTACGTCAATCAAGCTTGTAGACTTTAGTTTATCAAAACCATCAAGCTGCATTTGCAACCATGGTGTAGCATCATCATAATTCTCAACTTTCATTCTATTTTTATTTCTAGCAAGTAGTGTTTCAAGGGATACCTCCAATAAAACTATGGTAAAGCCCTTTGATTTGGCTTCTTGTAATAACGCAGTAGGTATATAGCTTGCTAGATAAATAGCATTCGATAAATTAATAATCTGCTTTGTCGTATTCGGAATAAGTACTTCGTTCTTTAAACTATCGTCGGGCCACACATTATTATTAGCTTTCATAACCTCCTCATCAGTTTCAACGATATTGAGATTAGTGTGTTCACGAAGATATCGCATGAGAGTGGATTTCCCACCAGTAGAAGGAGCTAGAACAATGATTTTGTAAGACATGCCCTAACTATAACAAAAACGACCCGAAGGTCGTTTAAGCATAAGCGTTATGGAGGTCTTACTGTAAAGCTGTTGTAACTGAACTTAGGGAAAGCAAAGAGCTCTTTATTGTCAGTTTTTAGAAGCCTTCAATGATTTCTAAATACTTCTTAACAGTGACTATTAATATAGATTTGTATTTTTGTAGTTCTAGTAATGCTTTGTCTCCAGTAACTAGGTACTGCGTACCACCTTTAACGGCAGTCTCTAGTATTCTGTTATCAGGTTCGTCGGAAAGAACATTGAGGAATGGTTGAAAATATACTACCTCTGCTTCACCTAATATTTGCTGCAATAACTCAAAGTTTTTCGGTTGTACTGAAAATTTTGACTCAAGTATACGAGTAGTTTCTGTGATTATATAAGTCGATAGCACCAATTGATTAGAGCCTAGCAAGGTACTAAGTACTAAATGCTCAGGTGATCCATCAAACAGCAAGGCTGAGATAATGACATTCGTATCAAGTACTACACGCATTTACTTAGTTCGTTCTGCTCGCACAATATCAGTAACTTCAGCTTCGCTAAGTTGTTTACCCTTATACTCATTGCGAGTATTGTTAGTTAGACTTTCCCAGCGCTCTAAAACAGACAGCTGTTTATTAACTGCTTGTCGAATAAAATCACTACGCGTACTACCTTGACGCTTTGTTTGGCTATCAATTCTCTCAACAAGTCGTTTAGGCATAGACAAATTAAATGTTTGCGTACTCATACAAACATTGTATGCCTTATGACTAATAATGTCAAGTACTGGAAGTCTTACTGTGAAGCTATTGGAACCAAACTACAAGAAAATTCAACAATATTTATTGCTGATATAGCACTTAGCTAATCGCGTACTCCCAGCCAGGCTGCCATGCTTTTGTTTTACGCCAGTCTTCATTAATTGCTTGGTGCCAAGTCTTGCCTTTTAGTATTACATCCAGGGCAAGTTGTGGCCCTTGATGTGCAACTATGGCAATGTGTTTCCCGTCATAACTCTTTTTTAGAAAATCAATGAAACTTGCAAGTCTGGCTTCTACGTCTTTATAACTTTCTCCATTAGAAAAAGGCACAATGACATAATCTTCCATTCTGTCCTTGAAGATAGATGCGGACTTTCCGTTCATATCGCCATAATTACATTCACGCAGTCGCTCATCTTGAATAATTTTATACTTATCGCCAAACCCTAACACAGCCGAGTCAACTGCACGTTGTAAGTCAGAACAAAACACTACATCAAAGTGCTTATCAGTTACTTGCTTACCCAGCATTTTTGCTTGTTCTCTACCAGCTTCTGAGAGTTCACCCGGAAGCCAACCTGTAGCCAGGTCTTTTTCATTATCAGTTGTAGTACCGTGAACAAAATAAGTTATTTTAACTGACATGAAGAAAGTATAACAAAACTCCTCAAAGAAAGAATTTAAACATAAATGTATTGGAGGGCCCAGTGGGACTCGAACCCACGACACCCTGCTTAAAAGGCAGGTGCTCTAACCGGCTGAGCTATGGGCCCACATAAAATGTTAAAAATATTTATTTTTGTACTCATAAAATTATCTCTGTTTTTAGCAAATTGTCAATCAGTTAAGATTTATGGTGCTTACTCACATGCGAAGAGCGTGAACTAATTATAACTACAAATAGTGAAATTAAAACACCAACTGCAACAACAAATACCTGATACTCGACTAATCTACTCCATATTCGATTTGTTGCAATGGAGTTTTGAAGTGATATTGAAAGCATTGGAATAATAATTATTGCTGCTAGAAATCCGGTAGCCAAAGCAGGAAGAGCTTGGATTGGCCATTTTTTCTTACCCTGATCGTGTTTAGAAAAAATTATCACCAGCAGTACCGGAACAGCAATAATAATAAATTTTATAGCCGTTTGAGTTACATTATATTTACTAATAAGACTAAAGTGTTCAAGTTGACTAGATACATAGGTGATATTTCGTTCAGCAAATTCTAATAAAGTATTGCCAGCACAAAGAGCTAAAAATACTAATCCGGCATTTGTTCTTGAAAGCAGTAGTGCTACGGCAAGCACAATTACTGATACGAATAGCAGTATCTCAATCATAGACCTATGATAACATAAGCACTTCGACTGTTAATTTAAGCACCAATTCGGTCTCTTCTTTGACGTCCTTTAGCGTTTTGTTCTATATATTCAATGACTCTCGTAGCAACGTCGTGACCAGTTACTTTTTCAATACCAAAACCAGGAGAAGAATTAACTTCCAAAATCAGAGGTCCTCTATCAGATCTAAGCATGTCAACACCACAAATTGGTAACCCCATCGCTTTGGCAGCTTTTTGGGCAGTCTTGCGCTCTTCGTCAGTCAATTTAACCGGACTGCCTTCACCGCCTTGATGTAGATTAGATCTAAAATCATCATCGAGACTCTGACGTTTCATACTGGCAATTACCTTACCACCTACTACAAAAGCACGAATATCCATGCCAGAACTTTCAGCAATATATTCTTGAACTAAAAAGTTAACTCCTTCAACATAAAACGCCTGCATCACAGCTTGTGCAGCTTTTTTAGTTTCAGCAAGCACCACTCCATTGCCCTGCGTGCCTGTTGCTACTTTAATAATAAGCGGTGCTCCACCTGCTTGTTCAATAACTTCCTCAGTCTCACTAGCCGCTCTAGAAAATACAGTCTTTGGGATACTAACACCTGATCTAGCCAAAATCTGCATCGCTCGAAGTTTGTCTCTGGATCTGTTAATTGCCAGTGAGTTTGCTGTCGTAAAAACGCCTTGCATCTCAAATTGGCGACATACCGCTGTACCATATTTTGTAAGACCTGAGGCAATTCTTGGAATAATAACATCCACGTCCTTCACAGCCTCACCCCCATAACTAACTACTGGGTCGTTTTTTTTGACAGTCATATAACATTTTGAATAGTCAATAATACGAACCTTATGGCCTCGCTTCTTAGCTACCGATTTGAGTCTTTTAGTGGAATAATTTCCAGGTCCTTTAGATAAAATAGCGATATTCATGACAATTCCTATCTATTCAATTCTTTAGTGATAAACTTTGTAAAAGCTGCATTTTTTTCCTTGACATGGGAACCAGTAGCTATTTGCGGAGAGTCATTAACTTCCAAACAATACCACGATCCTGTATTCTTGTCTTCAACTAAATCAACTCCAGCTACCTGTCTATACAGCAGCATAGCTGCTTGAATAGCCATTTTTTGAATAGCACCAGGTAAATCTTTCTGATTAACTATTGTAGCGTCAGCACCCATCGAAACATTGTTTAGGTATGAGCCTTTACGCTTATTTACACGGTGGATTATTAATCTGATTTGACGTCCAAATATAAGAACTCTAAAATCACCATCATTAGGTATAAACTTTTGGGCTATTAACTTAATATTTTCCTTTTTGGACACTTTGCAAGCTTCAGAAAAAGACTTTTCATCAGACACTAAGTAATTATTCCGCCCCTTTCTACCATGGATATCCTTGACAACAAAAGGTAGACCAAGTTTTTTAACTATGGTGGGGTATGATTTTCTCAGTACCGCTATATCAAAATAAATACTTCTGGGCAGTGGGATATTATTGTCCGATAGAATGACATATTGAATAAGTTTGCTTGATTCCGCATATTCATGAACAGCCTGGTCAAAAAACATAACTTCTCTTTTTTTCAAATACTGAGCTGTAGCAGCAGCAATATCTCGACATTTTAGAGAGCTGCTGTAGTAAACCATATCGAAGCTAGCAATATCTCGGTTTGTTTCAACAGTTTTTATTTCGCATCCAGACGGGTTTATAAAAAACTGCAACTCGCTATAGGGGACAACCAAAAAGTTAAGTTCTTTATTCTCTTTGTCTATTGATCTAAAGAAATCCTGTTTTTCGGCTGATACATCAGAGCAAAGAACGAGAATTTCATAATTTTTTTTAACTTTATCCCTTGAAACATCAACCAGGAATTTACCTTTTAGTGTTCTACGTCCAATTAAAATTGGATAGCGATTATTGGATCTATCAGCTAGAGTGAAAGTCGCCCTTATTACCCGACCCTTAATGACCGTCCTAATCAAAACTTTATAGCGAAACTCAGATGTGCCAAACGAGTTTTTTATAGAACTAACAGTGTAGTTCTTGGTGGTGATTTCAGTTCCACTGTAAAAACGAGACTTTTTGTCAAATAGGACAAAACTGAGCACTCCGCCATTTTCTTTTATATCACTTGCCCATATAGAAGAACTGTCAGCACCAGTATCAATTTTCGCCTTAACTGATTTAATTCCAAAATCTGGAAAGTCTATTAGCTCATGAGTTCCCAGTATATTTTCTGTCATATAATGTTTATATCACAGTCAATGGATTATTAAAGACTAAATACTTCTTAGTGTTTGGAAATAACCTTGATAAAAGCATAAATAATAACTGCAATAACAACCAACGCTAGAGCAATTAACATTGGTATAAAACCTTGACTATCAATTTTTTTATTCATAAGCTTTTTATATAATACATAAAAATCAGCTCTTAAAAAATAGACAAATATTTTTGGTTTTTAGAGTTTGTTTCTGAATGATTCTAAAACTTGTCTGTCGCTACGGCTTAGTTTGGTTGGTGTATCAACAATAATAGTGACAATATGAGGACCCCTAGAGTTATTTTTAAGATGTGGTACACCGTGATCGGATAGTTTAAAATCACTTCCGCCCTGTGTACCAGCAGGAATTTTAATCTTTATCGGTCCATCAACTGTTTGCACTGACAACTCACTACCCAGTGCTGCATCAACCATACCAATGTGTTCTTGACTTAAGATAATATCACCTTCTCTAGTAAACTGTTGGTGAGATTTAACTCTAATATTAACGTATAGATCGCCATTTTGACCATTAGCTATAGCTTGACCACGTTCACGTAGTCTAATCACTGACCCATCTTCAATACCAGCTGGAATTTTAAGAGCTATCTTCTGATTTTTATTGTCAGTACCTCTACCATGACAAACACTACAGGCCTTTTCTGGTATTTTGCCTCTACCACCACACTTTGGGCAAATTGATGCTTGTTGAATATTGCCAAAAATAGTTTTTGCAACATGTACAACCTGACCAGAACCACCACACTGATCACAGTCTTGCAGTGAATAACCTGGCTCTACAGTAGTGCCACTACAATGATCACATTTCGATAAAATATTTAGACTTAGCTCAACTTCAGTACCAAAAATTGATTGTTCGAAAGTTATATCTATATTAGTCTCAATATCTTGACCTTGAGTCGGTTGTCTTTGTTGTTTTCGACCACCACCTCCAAAGAAACTGTCAAAGATATCTCCAAAACCAAGGTCTCCAAAGTCAAAATTCATGCTTTGGCCTTGATTGAAGCCCCCAAATCCACCACTAGGATCGTTACCAACACCTGCATGACCAAATTGATCGTAACGTTTTCTTTTATCTGGATCCTTTAAAACTTCGTAGGCTTCATTGATCTCTTTAAATTTTGTCTCCTCACCACCACGATCAGGATGATGTTCAATAGCTAACTTACGAAATGCTTTCTTTATCTCATCAGCACTCGCGCTCTTAGATATCCCAAGCACTTCATAATAGTCACGTTTAGCCATATTAGTATAAAATTATACGTCTTTTAATTATTTTTTGTCTTCGTCAACTATTTCGCCTTCAATTGGTTCATCCGAAGATTTATCACCTTCCTTTGAATCTTGCTTAGATTCTTCCTGAGGTTTAGCCGCTTCATAAAGCTTCGCTCCAATAGGCATAACCACGTCACTAAGTTCCTTTGCGGCCTTTTCTAGTGCATCCTTGTCTGCCTCTTTATCGTTTGCAGTCTTTTTAGCGGTTTCAAGAGCAGCTGAAACTAACTTAGAATCTTCTTCAGAAATCTTATCTTTATTATCTGAAATAAGCTTATTTGCCTGATACAACGCATTATCCAAGGTATTTCTGGTTTCTACCAGTTCTTTCTTCTTTTTATCTTCCTCGGCGTGAGCTTCAGCTTCCTTAGCCATTTTTTCAACATCATCTTTACTCAAATTACCACTACCAGATATTGTTATGCTTTGCTCTTTAGAAGTCCCCTTGTCTTTGGCAGTAACATTTAAAATACCGTTTGCATCAATATTAAATGTGACCTCAATCTGTGGCACACCTCTAGGAGCTGATGCAATGCCATCAAGAACAAAACGCCCTAAGCTTTTATTACCTTCAGCTATTTCTCTTTCACCTTGGAGAACATGAATTTCTACTTGTGGCTGGTTATCAGCAGCAGTTGAAAAAACTTCGCTCTTAGATGTAGGAATTGTAGTATTTCGATCAATTAACTTGGTCATTACTCCGCCCATAGTTTCAATACCCAAGCTAAGTGGGGTAACATCTAGTAACAACACATCCTTAACGTCTCCTTGCAAAACTCCACCCTGAATTGCTGCGCCAATTGCTACTACTTCATCAGGATTTACTCCCTTCATAGGTTCCTTACCAAAAATCTTCTTGACCATCTCAAAAACAGCGGGCATACGAGTCATGCCACCGACTAAAACAACTGCATTAATATCACTAGCTTTAAGACCGGCGTCTTTCAAAGCTTTCTCGCAGGGTTCTTTAGTCTTAGCTATGAGATCAGCTACTAATTGTTCTAATTTAGCCCTAGTTAGTTTGAATTCGAAGTGTTTAGGACCGTTGGCGTCAGCGGTAAGAAATGGCAAGTTAATATCTACTTCATTAGTTGTCGACAATTCAATTTTTGCCTTTTCAGCTTCATCACGAAGTCGTTGAATAGCTGCTTTATCATCAGTTAAATCAACACCTTGATCTGCCTTAAACTGTTGTAGTAAGAAATTAACTATTGCCCTGTCAAAATCTGCTCCACCAAGGTGTGTGTCACCATTAGTACTCTTAACCTCAAAGACTCCATCACCAAGTTCTAAAATTGATACATCAAAAGTACCGCCTCCTAAGTCGTAGACAGCAATTTTTTCATCCTTTTTATCATTTTTATCTAGTCCATATGCAAGTGCTGCTGCCGTTGGTTCGTTAATGATTCGCTTTACTTCAAGTCCGGCAATCTTTCCAGCGTCTTTAGTCGCCTGTCTTTGTGCATCATTAAAATATGCTGGGACAGTGATAACTGCTTCAGTAACTGGTTCGCCAAGGAAAGCTTCTGCATCAGCTTTTAGCTTTGATAAAATCATGGCACTAATTTCTTCAGAACTATGATCCTTGCCACCCATAGTAACTTTAACGCTATCTCCGGATTTAACTATAGGATAAGGCATTAATTTTATATCCCTTTGAACTTCTTTATCTTCGAAACGTCTACCAATTAAACGTTTTACTTCGTAAATAGTGTTGCTTGAATTAGTTACAGACTGTCTTCTTGCAATCTGACCAACTAATCTTTCATTATTTTTGTTAATAGCAACAACGCTAGGGGTTGTTCTAGAACCCTCACTATTGGCAATTATCTCTGGCTTACCTGCTTGCATAACAGCCATAGCTGAGTTAGTTGTACCAAGATCTATTCCTATAATTTTTCCCATATTATTTCTCCTTTAACCTTTCATTTGATTGTTTATAACCTGCTTTTTGTGGTTTTACTTTTACTATTGCTGGTCTTATAACATTATCTCCAAGTTTGTAACCTGGCTGTAACTCTTGACTGATAATTTCTATGTCACCGTTTCCTTCTTCCATACTTATTGCTTCATGCAAGCTTGGATTAAATTCATAGCCAACAGTATCTATCTTTGTTACACCAAGTTCAGTTATGACTTTTTCAAATTGTTTGATGATCGATTTAATGCCAGCTACATATTCATTTGTCTCTAGATCCTTTGGAACATGTTTTAGTGACCTCTCAAAATTATCTATAACTGGCAGTAACTGCCGAATTATATCTATTTTTAGATAATCTTTTAAGCCCGATATCTCTTGTTCGTGTCGCCTTCTTAGATTCGTGCTATCGGCTCTTTCTCTTTGAAGTGACTCAGTTAGAGCTAAAAGCTGACTATGTATATCTGAGTCAACCTTGGTATTTTTTGGTGATTTATTTGAAGTGTCCTTACTCATAAAGTGCCTCCTCTAAAGCTTGACCAGTTTTTTTAACTAAATTAATCACGTCTCTGTAACTCTGCCTAGTTGGACCTAGTATTCCGACGTAACTACGATCACTATAAGGGCTTCTAAACTTACTAATAATTAAGCTACAACCTGCACTTCGTCCAATGGGATTTTCTGCTCCTATATATACACTAAGTGGTTCATTGGGTGCAGCTTCAGTTATCCAGGGTTGCAGATTATCTAGTAGCCTGGCAACCTGCAAGACTTGATCACTATGTATAAATTCGGGTTGACCAAGTAAGTTAGAAAGACCACTCATATAGAGCTGTTGACCAATAGTTGCTAAACCAAGATTATGTGTCAATTCAACTAGGGTATCAACAGCGTTTTTAATTGTTTGAATTGGCAGTCCACCACTTGAGACTCGAGCATTAATTGCTCTTTCACCACGACTTGTGTCATTTAAAAGACCGTCTTTTAGCCCAATTTCACTAACATTATTTACATAAAACCGATAACCTCTATCTGTTGGTACTCTTCCAGCACTGGTATGAGGCTGCATAATAAAACCAAGCTTTTCAAGTTCTGCCATGTCAGCACGAATAGTTGCAGAAGATACATTAAACAGTTTAGCTAGTAAGTTGGACCCAACTGGACTAGCTACTTCTGCATATTCTTCAATAATAGCTGATAATATTTGTGCTTGTCTATCTGTCATAAATGGCACTCAGTTTTAATAAGTGCTAGTATACATTATCTAGCACTCTACAGTCAAGAGTGCTAATAAAGATCCCTAATCTCGCCTTAACATCACCGTAAAAGCTTCTGATGGTATATCTACTCTACCAAACCTTTTGAGTCTTTCTTTTCCCTTAGCTTGTTTAGCCCAAAGTTTCTTTTTTCTTGATACGTCTCCGCCATAAAGATGAGCTGTAACGTCCTTCTTCATAGCCCCAATATCTTCTCTGGCTATAAATTTTCCACCAATTGCAGCTTGCAAACTAACTTTAAATAATTGCTTAGGAATTATGTCTTTTAACTTTTTAACAGTCATACGACCGTAATCTTCTGCTTCAGATCTGTGGACTATAATGCTTAGCGCATCTACTTTGTCCCCTGCTACATAAAAATCTAATCTAACCAGATCTTCCGTCTGATATCTATCTAAGTCATAATTAAATGAACCATAGCCACTAGTTAAACTCTTTAATTGGTCATAAAAATCAGTAAGTAAGTTCGCAAGAGGTGCTCTAAAACTCATGATAAGCAAATCTTCATCAATAAATGATAAGTTCTTTTGGATACCCCTTTTTGCTATTACTAGTTGCAATACTGCTCCCAGATACTTCTTAGGACAAACTATCTCCCCACTTACCCAGGGCTCTTTTATCTCGGCTACTCTCGACATATCAGGAAGATCAGCAGCTGATTTTATTAATGTTTCGCTGCCGTTTTGCATAGTTACCTTATAATCCGTCGATGGATTAGTGATTATTAGTTTTAAGCCATACTCTCTTTCAAGTCTCTCTTTTACTATATCCATATGCAAAAGCCCCAAGAAACCTATTCTAAAACCAAAACCAAGAACCGATGAGCTTTCTGGTGTAAACTGCAGTGCGGCATCACTTAAGCTCAGCTTTGCTATTGCATCTTTAAGTAGTTGGAATTGTTCATTAGTTTCTGGAAAGAAACCAGCATAAACAAATGGTTTAACTTCCTTATAACCTGCTAGAGGTTTAGTTGCAGGCATAGACGTTAGGGTAACAGTGTCCCCAACTTTCGCCTGCCGAGTACTTTTAAGATTAGTAACAATATAGCCAATTTGACCATCTTCTAGTTGCGACTTTGGATCTAAGTCAGGTGACAAGTATCCAACTTCCAAAGCTATGCCTTTAGCTTTAGTTGCCATCATCTGTATTTGATCATTTTTAGACAGTCTACCATCAACTATTCTTATGTATAAAACCACGCCCCGGTAGTCATCATAATAACTATCAAATATTAAGGCTCTTAAATTATTTTCACTACCACTGAAAGGTGCAGGAATTTGGCTGACCACTGCGTCCAAAACTGCTTCAACTCCCTCGCCGGTCTTTGCCGAAATGTTTAAAATATCTCTAGCTTCACAACCTAGTAGATTTGTTATTTCAGCTGTAACCTTAGCTACATTAGCAGCTGGTAAATCTATTTTGTTAATAATTGGTACTATTTTCAGATCCCCGCTCAGAGCCAAATAGACATTAGCTAAAGTCTGAGCCTGTATCCCCTGCGTTGCATCAACGACTAAAAGTGCTCCTTCACACGCATCTAGACTACGAGATACTTCATAACTGAAATCGACATGCCCAGGGGTGTCTATAAGATTTAGCTGATATCCCTTGAAATTCATTTTTACAGGAGCCAGTTTGATAGTTATACCTTTCTCACGCTCCAAATCCATCTTATCCAAAATCTGATTTTTCATGTTACGTTTTTCAATTGTCCCAGTAATCTCAAGCATCCTATCGGCAAGCGTGCTCTTACCATGATCGATATGAGCAATAATACAAAAATTTCTAATCTTACTTTGGTCCATTTGAAATAACAGTTAATCTATAGTCTAACAGATAAAGGAGCTTAAGAACTAGTCCTAAACGCTTTTGAAGCAATCTGTTTAAATTTAGTCGTGACTGGCTTTAGTTCATCGAGACCAAATACACGCGACAAACTAATATGCACAAATAGGGCAACAATTGTAATAATTCCAAGTTTAGATCCTAGTATCAAAAATCCATTATCACTAAGCTGCAGAGGGAATAAACTAACCATTAGATAAGCAGTTAACGCTGTAAAGCCCGTAACTGAAATAATCCGTATCAGCCCAACGATGAAATTAACATTAATTAATTTACGATCTTTTACAATCATTATGCTAAATAAGATAATAACCTCTAGAGCTGCGACTATTGATTGAGCTAAAGCTAAACCCTCGACGCCATAAACTGAAGGTCTAGAAAGTTCATATGCCAAGATTACATTTAAAATAATCACAAAAAGTGACACATAAAGAGGTGTCATTGTATCCTTTTTAGCAAAAAACCATCTAGATATTAAGGTATATATAGTACTAAATACAATTGCACCTGCCATAAATCCAAATACAGAAGCTATCTGCTTAGAGTCTCTGGCAAATATTAAATGTGCTAGATAGCCTCTAGCAAAAAAGCAGATAACGGTCACCGGTAAAATCATCCAAATCATAATTCTTAAATATCTTAAAAAATCTATTCGCATTAGATCTGGTCGACCAATTGACATTCTTTTTGATAGTCTAGGAAAAACAGCAGTAGATATTGCCGAGCCAATTAAGAATACTGGTGCATTTTGCAGGATATTGGCGTTGTTGTAGTAGCTAATGTTACCGGTACCAAGACCGGCAGCAAAATGGGTTTCAACTATACCTTCAACCTGGTTAACCCCAAGTCCTACAGCTCGAGCCGGAAAGTTAGTCATAACGGTTTGAAAGTCTTTACGACGCCAAAAAATCTTTTTGGTCCAATGAAAGTCTAGATCAATAAGTCCAAGGGCAATTATTCCAAGCTGTAGTACTCCTCCAACCAACGCTCCTATACCAAGTCCAACGAGACCAACATTACCTCTAAATACAAAGATACTGACTATAATTGATAAGTTATAAAGTATTGGACCCATTGCGAAAAAGAAAAATCGTCCAATGCTTTGTTGCATACTTGTTAAAACCCCAGATAGTGTAAAAAGAAGTGGGTTAAAAGCAATTAACCTCATGATGATTACAGTATTGTTAAGTTGGTGTGGTGTTAAACCAGGAGCAACAATACTATGTACTAGTTGCTTTGCAAAAATAAATATTATAACTCCAGCGACAAAGGTAACAATCGCAAATAAATTGAGTATGCTGGTAGTAAGTTCGTAAGCTGCCTTTTTGTCTTTCTTTGCAAAATGATCAGTTATGACTGGTATAAAAGCTACACCAAGTGCACCTGCGGCAAGCGTATAGAAAAAGAAATCAGGGATGTTGAAAGCTGCGAAGTAAGCATCAGTGCTATTTGGGCCAAGTGCTGGAAAGTTAGCATTAACCAGTTTGGTTCTAATTATACCAAGTAACTGTGCTACCAAAGAAGAGCCGATCAAGAGCATAGTAATATTACTGATGCCGACATACCTATTGGCATATTTGATTAGTTTATTCATTACTAACTATTATAAATTGATCTGCTCTAAGGTCTAGTACAGTTTTTATTTTTTTCAATAAAGCGACGCAGATTTAGGCAAGAAAGTTCCTTTTAATAGCTCCAAAACTTCTTCAGCCTCTACAGTTTCTTTTTCTATAAGTTTATCTTTTAAGACGCTTAAATATTTACGATTAGCTCTTATAACTTCAGCGGCTCTTTTAGCTGCTTCACTAATTAATGTTTCAACTTCGTCGTCTATTATTTTAGCCGTATCCTCTGAATAATCTCGTTCATGTACTAAGCGATCTATCATCATTCCTTCGTCATTTTTAAATACTTGGTCACGCAATTTTGATCCCATACCCTGATTCATGATCATATCTCTTGCAAGCTCTGCAGCTTTTTGTAAATCATTGCCAGCACCAGTAGTTACACGATCTCTACCATAGACAACTTCCTCGGCAATTCTACCGCCCAACATTCTAGCCAAAATATCTTTATATTCAATGATTGAGTGAAAGCTTTTATCATCTGGCGGTATAAACCAAGTCACACCTCCCGTTCCACCTCTTGGAATAATAGTAACCTTGTGGACCATATCACTATCTGGTAATACGTGGCCAACAACCGCATGACCTGCTTCATGGTATGCAGTAATTTCTTTTTCTTGTTCACTCATTACTTTGTTCTTACGCTCTGGCCCAATAGCTACTTTTTCAAAGGCGCCAGTAACATCACTTTGGGATATTTCCTTATGATCATTTCTAGCAGCAAGTATGGCTGATTCGTTAGTTATGTTTGCTAAATCAGCTCCCGAACAACCTGCTGATTTTCCAGCAAGCGCAGAAAGATCAACGTTTTTAGCCAGTGGTTTGGTAGCAAAATGAACTTTTAAAATTGCCTCCCGATCTTTTCTATCTGGCAAATCAATATTAACCCTTCTATCAAACCTACCCGGCCTTAGGAGTGCTGGATCGAGCACATCAGCTCTGTTTGTAGCAGCAAGCACAATCACATTTGTGCCTTGCTCAAAACCATCCATTTCAACCAATATTTGATTTAGGGTTTGTTCTCTTTCATCATGTCCACCGCCCATACCACTTCCACGCCTACGACCAACTGCATCTATTTCATCTATAAAAATAATACAAGGTGCATTCTTTTTTGCTTTTTGGAATAAATCCCTGACTCTACTAGCACCTACGCCTACAAACATTTCAACAAATTCAGAACCAGAAATACTAAAGTATGGCACGTTAGCTTCACCAGCTACAGCACGGGCAAGCAAAGTTTTTCCTGTTCCCGGCGGACCAATTAAAAGAACGCCTTTGGGAATTCGAGCACCCACTGCTTCAAATTTTTTGGGAAATTTCAAAAATTCAACTATTTCTTCTAAATCCTGTTTAGCCTCATTAGAACCAGCTACACTTTTAAAAGTAACGTTTTGTTTCTCATTGCCATATAATCTAGCCCGACTCTTACCAAAACTTAGTGCTTGATTACCTTGTCCCTGAGCACTTTTTAGAATATAAAAAAGTACCAAACTAATTATTAGTACAGGCAACAGAGTTATGCCTATATTAATAAGTGTCGAACTTGTAGATGATACAGCCTTATATTGCAGTGATACCTTACTTAGATTCAGTCCGTCAGTTTTTAAGTCAGTATATGTTCCGATATTAGATTGAAGTGACGGACTCGTGGCACCTTTTTTAGTTATCTTAAGGTTTGTTCCATTTACTAAGATAGTAGAATACTTACCTTCATTGGCATTATGAATTACCTGTGACAAAGAAATTGTCTGAATCGTAGGAGATTTGTTATATGACGAATAAATAAGCAATCCAAAGAATATAACCAAAAGTATGAAGCCAATATTCTTAAAACTTTTTTGCTTTGGTGACTTATTCGTTCCCGATTTGAAAGGGTTTCTATCCATGTACCAAAGGATTATATCTAATATTGGCTTTTTAGACCAGTAGTAGCCTTTATATCGTTTTGAAAGTTATATGGTTTTTGTCAATCAAAATGTAGTTTTTGGCATTTACAGAAAACTTTTTACCATTTGCGTAAGCTTTGGCTGCAACAACTACATGGTTTAAAAGTTTCGAATTAAAGCTGATATAGCCGTTTTGTCTTAAGTAGTGAGCCATAACTTCTAGTGCTAAATTATGAGGTAATTTAATAAATTCAAGCCTTATAATTTTGTTTTGAGTACTTATTGCTTTAAGCAATGAATCAATTTCCCTATCTAGATC
>DATKHH010000072.1:0-5766 GCA_035510315.1 Candidatus Saccharimonadia bacterium | reverse complement strand
AAATAAAAAAGTAGTTTGCTATACTGGTTTATCATATGAAAAAAAACAAACAAGTTCGTGACGCTAGCCAATATGACGATAAAAATTATAATTATGAAAAGTACTGGATTGGCAGAGATTACGAAAATGCCTGTGAAGAGATAGCTATACGTAGACTGCTTAAAAATAAACACTTCGCTGTTGCGGTCGATGTCGGTGGTGGTTATGGCAGACTTTGTAAGATATTTCAAGATTATTCAGATAAAGTCACCCTAGCTGAACCATCGAAAAAACAACTTGAACTTGCAAAACATTATTTGGGTAAGAATACAAAAGTAGATTTGCTACAACTCCAGGCGAATGATCTTAAATTTGAAGATAAATCGATTGATTTACTTACAATGATTAGAGTTATACATCATTTACCTAACCCAACAGCTGAATTTAGCGAACTACATAGAGTTTTAAAAGATGATGGCGTTTTAATCTTAGAAGTAGCCAATTACTCTCACTTTTTAAATCGCATTAAATTTATACTTAAACACAGTAAAGTACCTAAAGAAGCTATTGATATTCGCTCAAAAAAGAACCGAGGCAGTGATGTTATCCCTTTCGTAAACCATAACCCAAGAACAGTTATGAAACAATTGGCTCATGCCGGGTTCAAGGTAGATAAAACTCTCTCTGTTTCGAACTTGAGAATTCAAAAACTAAAGACACTTATTCCACTTAAAATTTTAACGTTCTTTGAATATCTGGCTCAGCCAGTACTGGCTCTATCATTTTTTGGGCCAAGTATCTTTTTTCGCGTCAGAAAAGCTAAGTAACCTATAATACTTACTTAGGATGAACTTAGATGACTCACTCACTATTATTAAAGGCGTTGGCAGCCAAGTTTTAGAAAAGTTTAAAGTTCTTGGCGTCCTTACAATTGAGGATTTACTAACTAACTATCCTAGAAAATATGAAGATTTTTCGCAAGTAGTTAGCATAATCAATTTAAATCCCGGTAAAAGCACAATTCAGGCCAAGGTTGAATCGGTTATTTCTAGGTATGGTAGGCGTGGTTTTCATATGACTGAAGCTGTTGTTGCAGATAGCAGTGGTAAAATGAACATCCTTTGGTTTAATCAGCCATATAGAGCAGCTTCAATTAAGAAGGATCAAGAGTATTATATTTCGGGTGATTTTGGGCTTCATAATCAAAAAATGTCGATGATTAATCCATCTATGGAGCTTGTAAGTGCATTCCCTCTAAATACTGCTAGGATTATTCCAATTTATAGTGAAACTAGTGGTCTTAAATCAATTCAGATAAGAAAAATTGTTAAAAATTCACTTTCGTATTTGGATTTAATTAGCGAAAGTTTGCCTGAGTGGATAATCAAAAACTACAATCTAATACCACTAAAACAAGCAATAGAGGAGTTACATTTTCCAAAATCAAATGAGGATCTCGAAAAAGCACGCAGCAGAATTGCTTTCGAGGAGTTATTTGACTTAAGTCTGGCAGCTCAACTAAATAAGAAAGATTTACTACTTCAACCGGTTATCAAGATAGAATTTAATCAAAAATTAGCAACAGAGTTTGTTTCTAAACTTGATTTTAAGTTAACTGATGAACAAAAGATCTCCGCGTGGCAAATTTTGAAAGACATGGACAAAGACAGGCCGATGAATAGATTACTTGAAGGAGACGTAGGTACTGGAAAAACGGTAGTTGCAACAATGGCAGCCGTAAATACACTAAAATTTGGCTATCAAGTTGCTTTAATGGCTCCAACTGAAATACTTGCAAAACAGCACTATAAAACAATTAAAGATCTACTAAAACCCCTCAAAATGGATGATAAGGTCGGTCTCTTGGTTGGTAGTATGAAGCCAAAAGATAAAGCAGAAGCCAAGGACTTATTTCTAGCTGGAAAGCTTAATTTTATGATTGGTACACACAGTATAATTCAAGATAGCGTTAAGTTACCTAAACTGGCTATGGTTGTTATTGATGAACAACATAGGTTTGGTGTGAATCAGCGGCAAAATCTACTTCAAAAAACTGGACACATGCCACATTTACTATCTATGAGCGCAACACCAATCCCAAGAAGTCTGCAACTTGCCCTGTTTGGTGATCTTGACGTCTCAATTATTAAGTCAAAACCCTACAGTGACCTGGACATTGATACAAAGATTATTAGTTTAAACCAAAGATCAGCTACTTATGAAAAACTTAAGGATGTATTAAAGAAAAAGGAGCAGATATATGTAGTTTGCCCCTTGATAAGCGAATCACCTGTGATGTCATTTAGAGCTGTTGAAAAGGTGTATAAGGACTTAAGTGAGGGAGTATACAAAGATTACAGCGTAGGAATTCTACACTCAAGACTATCAACAGAAGAAAAAGAAAAAGTAATGGAAAAATTTGTAAGTAACGAAATTAACGTGCTAGTTTGTACCACCATTATTGAAGTTGGTGTTAATGTACCAAATGCAACAACTATAGTTATTGAAAGTGCAGAAAGATTTGGACTTGCTCAAATTCACCAACTTCGGGGTAGGGTAGGCAGGAATCACAAGCAGGGAAGTTGCTATCTACTTCTTGATAGTTCAAACAAACCAAGCCCTCGCCTTTTGGCACTTGAAAATACTTTTGATGGTTTTAAGCTTGCTGAACTTGATTTAGAGCTTAGAGGTCCGGGAATTATTTATGGTACTCTGCAGCATGGAAAGAATAATTTAGATCTCCAAATTGCTGATTTAACGGATATAAAAATGATACTTTTAGCTAAAAAAGCTGCTGAAGAATTTATAGAAAAGGGCGAAAATCTGTTACAATATGTACAGCTTAATGAAAGAATTAATAGACTAAGAGCTATTACTACACTCAATTAATTCTTAATTAAATAAAAAAATTATTATGTATTCTGGTTTTACTTTAACGAAATATTCTGGGCGTCTGATTGGCGCTCATCAAAAGATAGACACTCTTGCAAGAAAACAACTAGGATTTTTACTTGGTGACAATGAACTGTTTCCTTCTTATAAAAATTTATTAAAGTTCGAAGGTAAGAATGGTCCAGATGGATTGAAACGTAAAAGTACCGGAAAAAATGAACCCGAACATTACTACGATCCATTTGGTAGTGATGATACGTTACCTAAAATTATTTCTGAACATTACAAAAATTTAGTTAAAGAACTAAAGGCTAAAAACAGTGAAAGAAGCGCATTTGAGGCTGCTTGGCTTGCACACTGTATTGTGGATGGCCTAACACCTGCGCATCATTATCCGTATAAACAAAAGTTATTTGAACTTTTAAAAAATGGCAGTAAAAGAAAGCAATCTTCACTAAAAGAAAAAATGATAATGCCAGGTAAAACAAAAGGTGAATTTATTAAAAACAATTGGAAGTTTTGGGGACCCAAAGGCCTTATGCTTACTCATGGACTGTTTGAACTTGGAGCAGCTGTTGTCTTTGTGCCACTAAACGTTACAGAAAAGACTGTTGTTGACAGTAACGAAATAAAAAAAATTAGAGGAATAGGTTATATGGAATATTTTAAAAATATTTCAAAAGAGATTGCTGTTTTAGACATATATGGAATTTATTACAAAAGAGGCTGGACTCCGAAACTTGCTAGGATGGTTAAATCAAAGCTTGCTCCTGCCATGATAAATACGGTTACTCTTGTTTGGTATTCAGCCTTAATTGATGCAAATATAGTTAAATTTAAGTAGTATGCGAGTTATTACAGGTTCTCTTAAAGGCCAAACTTTTGCTAATGTGTCTTCTCTAACTCACCCTATGAGTGAAAAAATGCTCGGTGGATTATTTAATGTTCTTGGTGACATATCTGATCTTGACGTCTTAGATTGCTATGCTGGCACTGGCGCTGTTATATATGAAGCAATCTCAAGGGGTGCAAATACATGTGTAGCAGTCGAACATAACTCCAAAACTTGCAAAAATATAAAAAACAATATAAAAAAGTTTCAAATTAGTTCTAAAGCAGAGGTAATTAAATCGTCAGTTAAAAGCTATGCAGATAATTCTCTTCCAAATTCATTTGATGTAATAATCTGTGATCCACCGTATGACGATATTAAAGAGGTGGACATTATTAGTTTGGAGCCACTACTTAAAAATAGTGGTATATTTGTTGTTTCATACCCACCCAGTATAGAGTTGCCTAGATTCAATAATTTGTACTTAGTAAAAGAAAAGTCATATGGGGATAGTAAGCTAGTTTTTTTGTCTCAAAAGCTTTAAAATATCCTCTGTCGGGCGAGTGGCGGAATTGGTAGACGCGCATGCCTTAGGAGCATGTATCGCAAGATGTGGAGGTTCAAGTCCTCTCTCGCCCACCAAACAGCTTAGTCTATAATAAGATCGGCTTATGGCAATAATGATATATGTTGATTGGGGAGACCGCGGAGAAAAAGCTGGCTACCATATAAGAATTTCCGCATCTAAATTAGTAGAGCAAATTTTAAAAAATGACTCCGAACTAAATAAACAAAAAATTGCTGGGCCTATACTGTTAACATTTGCTGCTGTGTTATTTTATTTGGTTATAGAGAGGAATATACCTGATTTCGTAACAAGCGGACAACGATCGATTTTCTTGGACAGCATGCTAAACAATATCTCTGTAGAATTCTCAAAATTGTGGAATGATCCTGCGGGCATACTGCCAGCAGTAAGGGATGAAATAAGTGATAATATGGATAAATTATCCCCTTATGCAAAACACATTTATACGTACAAAAACAAAAATAAAAAAGGCACTCTATATTGGGAATTTTCTAAAATACTTTCAGGTGATTTTGGCGTTAGTACTAAAGCAGCAAGACAAGCAAGAGTTGATACTATAAACGCAAGTTTAGATTTGCTGGGCAATATTAAGTATTTATTTAGTGATACTGAAGCAGTTAATTTAGATTTAGTGAAAATGGCCTGAGTCTGTACGAACCTAAATACCCTAAAATAAACGTTGTGCTTTGCTGCAAGCCATCAGTTCATTGCCTAAATCGGCAAGTAATGCTTGTTCACTTACTGTGAATTTCTCCATTACGCGTTTTTTAAGCTCAGGAGATGATGGGATAAGTTCTACTACAGAGAACAGGGGGCCTTCAGATCTAACTATACCACTAGCTTGCAAACAGAATAAAGCATTACCAAGGTCTAGATAGCTTCCATCAGTTTCTGGAAAGAAACGTGGCATGCGATTAGTAGAAGGATCCAATTCATCTCTTCTCCTTTCCAGTTTTTTAATCATTTCACCAAAGAAACTATGGTGAGAATTATCTACAGTATCTATTGTCTCTAATCCAGCTAAGCAAGCAGATACTAACAAGCCTTTGAAAAAATCTGATTTAGTTATATCTGCATATATTTCAGCAGTCTGTGCCCGTGTTTCCATAGAACATATTTTATACAAAATATTTTAATTATTGTCAAATTATATAAAACAAATAAATATAGCGAAACTTAAAATAAGAAAAACTTCTTTGCAGTTAGGTAGTTGGTTCGTAGATCGGTTTACATATGTTGTCCTTTGAGCTACCGACGTAATTGATTTCTTGACATGTTATTGGGTGTGGCATAGGATTTGGTGTGATTTTGAGTTGCACTGGCGTTAAAGTCGTTTTTTGTGTACTACTGCTCTTTGAGTAAGATTTTGCATTAGTTGTTATTCCAGCCGGAGTTGTAGTTATACTTTTTGAAGTATTAAGCGGGATTAAGCTTAAGAGAACAGTCATTATCAAGATTAAGATTACACATAGTC
>DATKHH010000071.1:0-17450 GCA_035510315.1 Candidatus Saccharimonadia bacterium | reverse complement strand
TCATATAACTTAGACAACTGGGCAGAATGCGGTATAACTTTTAGTCTGAGCGTAGATGGGAAAACCATATATAGCAATGTAAGCGGGGTGCAAGCATGCTTAGCTTCAGAGGCTTCAATTAAACCGGGCCAAAGTATGAAGGAGTCCTTTATATTCGACCCCACCAACATCGCACCAGGAAGACATAGCCTGTTTCTAAAGCTATACAATCCAAACGTTAAATCGAACACTCTAAATGTTGATATTTCCCCAGCTAAATCAATTGGTAGTTGCTACGACCTAACTACCTACGCTTCGCCTCTATGTGCTCAGATAAGTAATCCGGGTTTTGCAAATAGCACTGGAATCTGTGAACAATTTCTAGCTTATATAAAAAATAGTACACCTCTGAAACCAATTCCATCTCTAAGTGATACCAACTGCCAGGCTAACGACATAAGTGACTATACGGCAAGCCTAGTTGTAAATGTTCCAAAAAGTGACACAAGTAAATGGGCTAATGTATTAAACAGTTATAATCTGACCCTTAATCCCCTAAACGGTAATGCAGTCTCGTATGAGACATATCCGCAAACTCCAAATTTTAGTTTTTAGCTGGAAAGTTCTAGACCCGAGTGTCCCGCCAGTTGAAGATGTATGCTATAGATATGGAAGATGATCCCACACCAGACGAAACCAACGTGTATCTTACGCGTGAAAGTTTATCCAGGGAAATAGGTGACTTGATATGCCCAGCGGCTATAGCATGGACAGATGGTAGAACCTATTCTTGTGAGCGAAACGATGAACATGATGGTGAAAAATTAATGCACGGGGGTTTTGTTGTGGGTGAATGGACAAATTGGACGAATTCATACTTGGCGGAACATCCTTCATTCAATCCTTTATCATTATAAATGAGATAAAGTCCCAGACCCACGTGTTCCGCCAAAAAGGAGATTATATGGCAGAAACATTTGAAGTAGTCATTACTGCAATAATAGTAAAGGATAGTAAGTATTTAATCCTGCGGCGTTCGTCAGACAAGAAACGATTCCCGGGTATGTGGACAGTTCCAGGCGGTCACCTCGAAACTCGGGATTTTATAAATACACCTAAGGAAACTAAAGAGTACTGGTACAACGTTTTAGAGAAAACTCTTAGGCGCGAGGTTAAAGAAGAAGCAGGCATAGAAATTAAAGATATTAAATATGTGACGAGTCTAGCTACAGTGCATGAAGATGGCGCACCCTCACTAGTAATTTCGTGTTTAGCCCAATATGATTCCGGAAAAATTAAGCTTCAGGCGGAAGAAACAGACCAGGCAGCTTGGATCACACTTGATGAAGCCAAAGGCTACGGCTTAATCGATGGTATTTACGATGAGCTTCTGATGGCAAGTGAACAACTTGCTGGCAACAAACATGAATGGACTAGAAATTAAATCTATCATCAATAACAAAGTTCCAGATCCGTGTGTTCCACCAAAAGAGTAACTGCAGCCCTAAGACGATCTAAAACAATAAAAAAGTGTTCACTTGTTGTATTTACTGACAAGTTCTTGCGTAGATAGTTTTTAAAGCGCTATAATTGAATAAACAAAAATCTCAAAAAATTACGAATGATAAACACGCTAATCGGAGGGTAACAAAGATGGCACGTAAACATGATGATGATTTACTGACGGAGGATGATGAGTTAACTGCAGCTTTTTTAGGCGATGACGATTTAGTTCAGACAGACCCAAATCAAGAAACTTCTGCAGTTATAACAGAGGAATGGGAAGAAGAAGATGACACAGTAGTACCAGGTCAACTAGCTATAGATGTTTTTGAAACAAAAGAGAGACTAGTTGTTAAGGCAAGAACCGCCGGTGTTAATAAGAATGATTTAGACATAAGCATCACCGATAATACCCTAACTATTAGAGGTACCCTTTCAGCCGGAAATGAAGAGGATGTAGTCAATTATTTTGTTCAAGAATGTTATTGGGGTGAATTCTCAAGAAGTCTGGCATTGCCTGTACCAGTTAAAGAAGATGGAATCGAAGCAGTATTAAAAGATGGTGTTTTGACAGTCAGCTTTACAAAAGTAAAGCAAGAAACTGTCAAAAAAATAACCGTTCTATAGTCAACAAAAATACTTTGGCGTATAAAAATAGGTAGTAAATCTTTGCTACCTATTTGTTTTTTACAGTCAGCTTTTACTGTAAGGTACCGACTTTAGTTAGAACAAATGTCACAACTATTTGAGCTAGTGCAACTATAACAAGTCCAACTATTGCAAATAGAATTGTATCTTTTGCACTAGTGGTTTTATCAGAACTACCACCAGAAGTTATGTATTTTATACCACCGATAATCAACGTTATAACAGCTATAATTCCAACAATTACGGATAAAATATTAAGTACAAGCTTAATGGTATTATCTAGTGTCGTGCCAGAACTAGCTGGACAAGAACTACCCCCGCTACCGGTTGCAGATACACCTTGTAATCCAGTACCTGTTGCGCCTCCACAAAGAGCACTTGTAGGAACAGTAGCAAACGTACCCATAGTTGGACCAGAAAAACTAGCAGCGTTAGCTATAGCCGGTAATGCCATTGGCAAGCTCAATCCGAAAATTAAGGCTAAACCTACTAATATTGATTTAATTTTGAACTTCATTGTATTTATTTACCTTTCTTAAATCGCTTACTTATGACTATATCATACCTAAAACTACAAAAAATTAAAATAATCTGCTAGACATATTTAAACCGTGCTCACTTTACTTAAAACAAAGGTTACAATAATCTGGGCCACTGCAACAATTACTAGCCCAATAATTGCGTACATAATAGTATCTTTGGCACTAGACGTTTTATCAGAACTACCTCCAGACGTTATGTATTTTATACCACCAACTATTATCATAATGACAGCTATAATTCCAACTATTACAGATAAAATATTAAGTACAAGCTTTAATGTGCTATCTAGAGATGTAGAAGAAGAACTAGTCGAATCACAACCGCTACTGCCACTTATTTCACCTACTCCAGTGCAAACTGCTTGATTTGAAGTGCTTGCAAAATCCATTGCGCTGGCCATAGAGGGCGCTAGAAAGCTTAGTAAAAATATACAGCCTATAAATAGTCTTAAAATAATTTTCATCTTAGATAGTTCTTAGCCTGCCTTCGATACTATAAATATAACTATAACCCTAGCTAGCGCAATTATAACAATGCCAACTGCAGCGTAAATAATAGTATTTCGAGAGTTAGCTACTTTCTCTGAATTTCCTCCAGACATGACCATCTCGATTCCAGATACAATTATTATAACTACCGCAATAAATCCACCAACAACAGACAATAAGTCTGTTACTTTGGTTAGTACTCCGCCCGAACCCAAAATTGGATCACTACTTGATTGGCCTTGACAGTAAGATGAATTACCAACACCGCTACCAGACTTAATATTTGGGTCATTACATATGGTTGCCAAAGCAGCGTTTGCAGTAGCAAAAATATTTATTGCTACAAAACCACTGATAAATACAGTAAAAAATGTTAGTAATTTAAATCTTTTCATCTTTTTATATATATCCTGCTACAAAACTAACAATTGAAACTGCCATGATACAAACTATTAGACCAACCGCAGCATAGATGATAGTGTCCTTAGCTCTGGCAACCTCTTCAGGTCTGCCTCTCGACATAGTAAATCTTATACCAGCCATAACAATCACAATAACTGCTATGGCACCTATAATTCCAAAAGCAATGTTTAGTAATATTGCAATCGTGTTGTGATTAGCTGGTACGTCCGGCAAACATCCTATACTAATAGCTGTCGAGCTACCACTTGTACTACAGGTCCCTGCATAAGAGTTAATCGGAAACGCTATAAGCCCCGTAAGTAATATGGTTAAGATACCAAGTAGTTTAATAAATCTGTGTTTCATGATTAACCACCTAACTTGTAGCCTAAAAAATTAACTAATGTTGCAGCCAGAATCGTAATAACAAGTCCGATTACTGCATTAATAATAGTACCCTGAGCTTTTTTAGTATTATCTGGATTCCCCTGACTCAAAATGTATTGCACGCCACCGTAAATTACAAAGATTACGGCTACTATACCACCTACAATGAACAACATATCTAAAACAGCTAGGACTATCAAAAACAAGTTATCTGGAGGCCAAAAACTAAAACTACTAAAATTACAGCCGTTTGAACCAGATGTTACTTTAATATATTTATACCAAACAGGCAGGCCGAAGAATGTTTGTGATGGACTACAAGTCACTGCAAATATTTTTGGTACTAAACTGCTTAACATAGTCTTTTATTATATTTACTTATCATACTAGACACCACCCGGGATAATAAAGTTGAGAAACGCATAAAGTAGGAAATAAGCTATTAATCCACCAAGTGCCTGAAATATTCTTTTTTTAGCTGCCTGAACCGCTTCTGGATTATCTCCCGACGTCGAATACTGAATTCCACCAATAACTATAGAAATTACAACCACTAGCCCTACAGCAACATTTAGAAAACTTATCAGTGGATTTATATACTGACTTATTAAGTTACAGCTTGCTTCGTTCTTTACACAGTTAGCTGATTCAGGAGTAGAGCTCGAAACCGTAGGCGCACCCGGGTCAGGCACTAATGGTGAGTTTGGTGCAGTTGCTGCTTCTAGAGCAGGCACGTTAGAGCAATCCGATGCTGTTTGTTCAACCCAGGCTTGCCGGTTCACATATGTACCCATTGGTACAGTTTCATATTCGTAACAACTTCCTAAAGTAAAACTATACGTCGGGCTAAACCCTTTAGTCGCGGTTTTCTTCGTCGGTGTATAGTTTGAAGAGCCATATATATCTAATACCAACGAAGTTGTTTGTTGATTTTCTTTGTTGGAAGCGCCAACCCCACACTCATATGTCCAACCTGTATATGAGTTATAACAATTGTCAGGACCAGTCGCAGCATTAACTCTAGCTGAAAAAGTAAAAACAAAGAGACAAGCTATCAACAAGCCCAGGAGTAAATTTTTATTTTTGTAAGTTTGTTTTATCATATTGTAAAATAAATTATAAGTTAATTTTACACTTATTGTACTAAAAAGATAAAAAGTGTAGCGATAGCTTGAAATTTCTATCAAATATAACTCTAGTGGTATTATAGGCTAATGATACGCAGCAAAATAAAAATATGGGTACTTTTTAAAGTTGCCCTGGTACTTATTTGTTTCTCCTCTGTCATATTATTTTCATCAATTGGCAGTGCATCTGCTTCAAGCTTAAATGTCAGTAACGTTGCTATTGCCAATGCCCCAGGCATTGATTGTAGTGTCAACTTTAATCCACTAACATGGCTAATATGTCCTATAATATCTGGTCTTCAAGGCATTGTTGACAGTATAGATAACTACATTACAACTGAACTTACAATTCCACCGTGTACCTACTTTAGTGCTAAAAGTGCGCCAGATACATTTTCCAAATGCCCAACTCCAAATGCAGGCAATGACCAAAGCAGTGATGGATTCTATTCAGCATGGGGTAATCTTAGAGACCTTGCACTTGGTCTTTTGGTAATTGGAGCTCTGGTTATGGTTATTTCCCAAATTATGGGGTTTGAATTTCTCGACGCTTATACGGTTAAAAAAGTTTTACCAAGACTACTAATTGCCGCCATAGGTATATCTCTATCTTGGGAATTAATACAGTTTTTCATACAATTTTCAAACGATTTGGGCAACGGAGTAAGCTATCTGATTTATACTCCGTTCCGTAGTATAACTCAAAACGGCGTTGTTATAGGAGGGGACATAAGCTCTGCAGGTTCTGTCTTGGGATTTGCAGCAATAGCTAGTACTGGCATAATAGGAAGTCTAACTTTTGTTCTACTGGCAGTTGTAGCAGTACTCTTGGGATTCGCCATAATTGTTCTAAGACAAATTCTAATAATTTTTCTAGCAATCCTAGCTCCTGTAGCTATGGCATTATTCATTCTGCCCAGTACTGACAAAGCATGGAAACTTTGGTGGACAACATTTTCTAAAGCTTTAATTATGTTTCCACTTATTGCCGGTATGATAGCAGTAGGTAGAGTATTTGCTGCTATAAGTAGCCAGTCCGGTGGAAACGTTGGCCAATTTATTGCATTTATAGCCTACTTTGGTCCCTATTTCTTGATTCCTCAAACATTCAAATTTGCTGGAGGAATCCTTGCTACCGCAGGTAGCTATGCTGGAAGAGCCGAACATGGGCTTAATAAAACGATGGCTGGGTTTAGAAAAGCAAGAAGGCAAACTATACATGAAAGAAGAATGGAAGGATCTAGTAGAGTTGGAACAGGTGCGACTGGAAACTTATATAGAAGAGTCGCTACAGGCAGCCTAAGCCCAACCGCAAAAGGACGTGCTGATTTTAAAGCCCTAAATCAGAAAATTTTAGATAATGCGTCCAAAAAACATCTGGAAGAAGAAGGCGGTAGAGCCAGTGGTGATGACTTAGCAACAGGACTAGCTCTGCAAAAAGGCATGACCGGTGCGAAATTCGTTGAAGAATATATGAGAGCTGCCCACTTAGAGGGTAGTGAGGGCAAAGCCCAAGCTATCGCAGCATTATCAACCACAGAAAAGAACTTTGGTGCTAGGATTGGCTCAGATTCCATGAGAGTTGCTGCCTATAAAGCAAAAACTGGTGCAGCTACGGGATACAGTCCAGACAGTGCAGGATTACAACAAATGTACGCAGACGCAGGCTCTATGGTAAGAGAAGGCTTAATGACAACTTCTACAGCTGCTTCTGCAATCAAAGCCAATAAAGCTAGAGCTGACCAGAGCGCTGTAGGCTTTCAGCAAGTGATTTCAACCATTCAAAATGCAAGTACAAGTGGATCTGGCCCTAACCTAGACGAAGTAAGGAGTTTGCGTCAAGCAGCTTTTGAAAATGCAGATCCGGCCGAAATAGTAAGGGGCCACAAAAATACTGTCCTTGCACTGGCACCTGTTATGGCGGAAGAACTCCAAACCGCAATGAACTCCAACATGCCCGACGTCGATAAGAAAAGAAAATTGGCAAAAATCGCAAACATCTGGGACACGCTATCCCAGACGAGTTCTTCTAAGTCCACAGTTATAGGTAAAGACGTCCTCGGTGCTCCTATAGTAGGAATTGATGGTGCACCAACAACTATCCAAAGCGAGATAAATAGACTTAGAACAGATCCAGAATTCCAAACTATCCGACGGGAATATGGACAAGGAGATCCTAACGACCCTAGACGAGCGGGCATGCCACCTCCTGAAGAACCAGCATAAATTGTACCTGATTTATTATTTTTATAGCGCTATATATTATTGACATAAGTAATAATCTATGTTATTGTGCTTATTATGAACGAAGCACCCTATTCTCGACTAGCAACAATGGAATCTACTGCACAAAGTGTAATTGATGACCTTCCACGTTTGAGAGAAATTGAACTTAGAACGCTAAGTGCCGATGCCCGAATGATGAATTCTCAGGCTGAAGTTGAGCTTAACGGTTATGAAGGGAAAGAGACTCTACCGGACGGGACTGTGGTGACTAAAAGAATACCTAGTATGTTTGAGAAAATGTACAAACTGAGATCTGACGGTAAAAGTGCAAGTGAAAAATCTAAAATAAAAACAGAAGTAGACAGTTTCGAGCAAGAATATAGGGGTGGTATAGATACCTTAATGTCCAACGATGGTATGCAGCTAAGTCAAGCTAAGCTGTTTATGGATGTAATAAAACCTAAATATGATGAAGAATATCAAGGTTTAGATAGACGAATCGAACACCAAAGACAGCTACTCTCTAAAGATGGAATGAGCGAAGACGAGGCTGAAGCTAAAGCCAAAAAAATGTACGGTAAAATTGAAGACAAAATAGAAGACGATACACGAAAAATTTTAGGCTTAATTAGTGGTAAGGGTAAATACGGTGTAGGTATGGGAGTCTACAACGAAACTGAACTAAATGAGGCACTTTCACAAATGGATAAAAAACCCACTCCTGAAATAAAAGAACCAATACATACTCCAGAGGTTAAAGAAAAACCTACTGCCGAAGTTAAACCAGAAAAAACACTACCACCTTTGGTAACAAGAAGGTTAGGATCAATAGCTTTTAGAGCTGCAAGGCTGGCTCAAAAAAGGGCAGATAGAAAACAAGCCGACTACAATTATCAAGTAGCAACTTATGGCGAAAGGTCAAAAGCAAAATATAAAAGACCTACGAGTGTTCCTAGGGAAGTCTACAAACGACAAGTTCGAGATCTAAAAAGACAGCAACTTGACGGTGAAATAACCTACGATGAAATGCACCAACAACTTAAAGCTATCTCTGATGTAGAATATGGGGAACACCGATGGATGAAGAGAAGCAAGAAAAGATCGGAAAGAAGTGCAACCCTAGCCGAACGTACACAAAAAGTAGCTACTACTATCTATTCGAGATAATCTAAGTTAGATTCCAAAACACAATTGCAGACTTTACTATTAAAAGCATTACCTCTAATATTTAGTAGTAATGGCACAATATAAAGTAATCCAAGACATTGAAGCTGAAGATAAATTAATAGGACCCTTAACTCTTAGACAATTTATTTATGCTGGCATAGTAGTAGTACAGCTCTTTATTGCATATAAGTTAATCGGTAGCCTACATTCTTTTTACGTTATCATACCCTTTATTCCGGGAGTAATATTTTTTGGACTTTTGGCAGCACCTTTTGGAACCGATCAACCAAATGAAATCTGGCTTTTGGCCAAAATTAGGTATTTTCTAAAACCACAGCTTCGTAAATGGCATCAAGACGATGTTGCTGGCTTAGTAACTATAACTGTGCCAAAAAAAGTTGAAAAAAATCTAACAAAAGATTTCTCGAAAACTGAGGCAAAAAATAAACTAGAGTCACTAGCAAGATTAATTGATTCTAGAGGCTGGGCTGTAAAAAATTTAAACTTGGGGAGTAATACTCAAAACAGAACCTACAACAATGATGAGGGAGATAACGACAGGTTAGTTGATATAAACGCACTCACTAATATATCTAGCCAAATTGCTAATGGAATCGTAGACCAGGATGATATATTCGATACAACTAATTTGCAGGCTAGATATATAAATTCAGTCATTGATAAGAGCGAAAAGAAACTCAAAGACCATCAAAAACAGCTAGTAAAAAACGAAGTCACGTCCTCAGCGCCTGCGGAAGAACCACCTATACTTGATTTACCTAAAGAAACATATGCTAAATCGCACCATGCTCAACAACCAAAGCTACCCTTTAGACCTATAACTAATCATGCAACCAACAAAATGGATAGTGCTTCACCAGATAAGGATAAGATGACAACTCAAAACGTTAATGCTAAAATTAATATGTTATCGAGGGATAATAACCGTAGTGTTGCCTCTATTAGTCATGAAATAAACGGCGATGAGGTCGTTATTTCTCTACACTGAGTTTAAGTTATTAACCAACAAGAAAAATTATGGGCCCAAATTCAAATAATCCAATTAATCCCGACAGCTATCAGCAAATGAGTACGCCTTTTGCACAAAATCAGCCTAATGCGCCGATTCCGGGGCAGCAACAACTAAACCCTAGCATTAAAAAAGGCAACCCAAATAGCACACAAAACACACTGCACATTGCCGAGATTAGAGATGGCATAGTTATTATGAAAGATGGTTCATTTAGATCAGTAGTAATGGTTAAGGCTATTAATTTTGATCTAATGAGTCCAGATGAAAGAGAAAGTGTTGAGCTTGCATATCAAGGATTTCTAAACTCGCTCTATTTTCCAATTCAGATTTTTATCCACTCAGAAAGAGTAGACATTAAGCCTTATTTAGATAATTTACAAAAAATTAGAAGTGGGCAGAGTAACATGCTCCTGTCCATGCTTATGGATGATTATATAGATTACATGGTCGGATTGTCACAACAAGCAAATATTATGGATAAGAAGTTTTATGTCGTTGTACCTTATTTCCCCTACGACGAACCAGACCAACCAATAACCCAAAGCAAAAATTTCTTCAGTGGTTTAGTTGATATTTTTAATACAAAGAGTAAGCAAGTGACTATTAACGCCGATGATCTTAATAAAGCAAAAGACGAACTCCGTAATCGTGTGCAAGCACTGCTTAGTGGTTTAGCTCAAGCCAATATTCAAGGATTGCCTCTAGACACTCAAGAATTAATTGAGCTTTATTACAATACCTACAATCCAGATACGTCTGTAAGACAACAACTAACCGATTTTGATCAATTAAATAGTCCTATCATTACCAAAGGTGAGGGTACAGCACCCCAAGCACATCTTGAAGAAGGAGCCGTACAATAATGTCTCTTTTCAAAAAGAAACCTGCTAATAATCTTGTTGGACTAGTTAAACAACAAAAAGCCCAAGAGAGACAGGAGGTGGACGCGGCTTTTAACAAAGGTATTGTGGATTTGAGAGACTTTATTGCCCCTAGCTCTTTGGAATTTAAGAGTACTAGCTTCCAAATAGGCACAAAATCTGCGAGATCATATTACGTTTATGGCTATCCGAGACAAGTATTTACTGGCTGGATGAGCAGTCTTATAAACGCTGATGAGGTGCTAGACATATCAATGTACATATATCCCGTTAATGGGAGAGTTGTGCTTGAAAACCTAAAAAAGAAAGTTGGTCAATTAGAAGCAGGCGTCCAAATAGACAACGAAAAAGGAAGAGTCAGAGATCCTGGCAAACAAGCTGCTATTCAAGACGCCGAAGAGATGAGAGACAAACTTCAAGTAGGTGAAGAGCATTTTTTCAGATTAGGGTTTTATTTCACAATTTATGGTGACAGTATTGATGAGCTAGATTTTGTATCTCACAAGATTGAGACACTCCTAGGTCAACAATTAATATATTCTAAACCAGCCAGTTCCCAACAAGAACAAACAATGAACGCTGTAATACCACAGTTCCTTGATCAATTACAAATTAGAAGAAATTTTGGTACTGGAGCACTAAGTACTAGTTTTCCTTTTACCAGTGCTAATTTAAGTGATGATAAAGGGATACTTTATGGTCTCAACATGCATAATTCAGGTTTAGTCCTATTTGATAGATGGAGTCTTGAAAATAGCAATTCAATAGTATTTGCAAAATCGGGTGCTGGAAAATCTTTTGCAGTAAAGCTTGAAGCGCTGAGAAGTATGATGTTTGGTACCGAAATATTTATTATTGATCCAGAAAATGAATACCAGAAAATGGCAGAAGCAGTTGGCGGTGCTTACGTAAGGATCAGTTTGGGGTCAAATATTCGCATAAACCCTTTTGATTTGCCAAAAACAGCAGGTACTGACGAGGCAGATAGTGCCCTTAGAACAAACCTAATAACTCTCCATGGGCTACTCAGACTTATGATGGGCGGTGCTCAAATTCAATTAGTTGGCAATACGTCAAACGCGCTACCTGCATTAAGCCCAATCGAAGAAGCTGATTTAGATGCAGCATTAATTCAAACTTACTCAAAGGCTGGTATAACCAACGATCCGCTAACACATATGAGTCAACCACCAACAATTAACGATCTTTACGACGTACTACTTCATATGGGAGGAACAGGACCACAACTCGCACAAAGACTTAGGAAATACACCACCGGAACTTTTGCTGGCATATTTTCTCAACAAAGTAATATCAATATTGATAATCAGCTAGTTGTTTTTAATATTAGAGATCTTGAAGACGAACTACGGCCTGTAGCTATGTATATTGTCCTTAATTATATTTGGAATAAAACTAAAACTGATCAGAAAAAACGAATGCTAATTGTAGACGAAGCATGGCAACTTATGAAATACGAAGATACCGCTAACTTCTTATTTAGCGTCGCTAAAAGAGCTCGAAAGTATAACCTTGGTATAACTACTATCAGCCAAGACGTTGAAGACTTTATTGGTTCAAGAATGGGAAGAGCGATAGTCGCAAATTCATCAATGCAACTACTACTTAAACAATCTGCAACAGCTGTAGACCAATTAGCGGAGGTATTTAAGCTAACTTCTGAGGAGAAAAAAAGGCTAAGTCAGTTTCCGGTCGGTCAAGGATTATTCTTTGCCGGTTCAAACCATGTCCATATACAAGTTATAGCAAGTTCTACAGAAACAAATCTGATTAGTACCACTCCCAACCAGATATATGACATGAATCAAGATGCTACTGGTATAAACATACAGCAGCCTGAAGCACAGGGTATATCTTAAAACTATGAATATTTGTAAAATTAAACTATGTCCCTAGACTTTTTAGAAAAGAACTCAGAAGATTTTGAAAAATATCAATCGTCGAATTTTGCAGTAGATTTAGATGAGAAACCAGCTAGCCTCGGCGATTTAGAAAGTCAAGAAGACACTGACCCAGAACCCGTTGAAAATTCCGAAGAAAATACAGGTGGTTTTGTTAAAAAAAGCTTGGGTAATAAAAAGCCCAAATTATCTAAAAAAATAATCAAGAAACTAAAAGACAATAAGTCTTGGGCATTTGCGAGTGGTGGAGGTGGAGGTATCATCCTGATCATCATCATTTTAGTATTTATTGGCGCCCAAGAACTACCCGGCTTTGCCTCTTTAATGGCTGCTGAAGTTATGGTTAAAGCTAATCGTTCTTTTGAAAGAGACACTACCGAAATAACTTCAGAAGACCTAGCTCTAAATTCAGAATCTCCTGAAAATCAAGCAACAATTGAGTCAACTTATAGTGACGCAGCAACGGGTGGAATGTTATCTAAACTAAAAGGTCTCACGCCAAACGGAGCCATAGACAACCTTGTAGGTAAGGGAACCATTAATCTTATTAAAGGACCAGTAAAAACCCCTGTTGGTAAGTTTTTAGGAGTTCAAGAACTTAAAGGTTATATAATAAACACACCTGAAGGCAGTCAGAATTTTTTAGCATCAGACATTGCACCAAGCAAATGGAGCTATATAAGTCACCCCGTAGAAACATTCAACACCAAGCTATCCACCATATCTGACCTATCAGACGCCATTGGACAGGCTGACGTAAGTGGTTCGGTTTTACTAAGGTTTGGCGTACTAAGGCAATTAATAGCAAACTTAGGTGGTAATCCTCTGTCTGGAATTATAGCTTCAAAATTTACAAACAAAACCCCTGAGCAGTCTGATATCGAAGTTGATATGGAAGCAGAGCAAGCCATAAACCCAACCAGCGATCCTGTAGTAGTACCCGACACAGAAGGTCTATCTAATGCGGTAGAAGATGGTGAAAATGCCCAAAATGCTGATGCAAGTAATCCTGTTGCAGTTGAAAACATAATACAAAATGGTGGCAATCAACCCAATATAGATGCAATTACTACCAACGATACTAGCTCGCTGACAAGTGATAGTCTTCTCTCTGACGTAAGCCTTTTATATGCAGTAGGCGTCCCTGCGTGCATAATATACGACAGTTCAACGGATAGTCCGAACGCAGGCAAAACTATAGATAGGCAAGTTAGAGAGACAGAAAGAACCTATCTTCTTCAGCAAAGCACAGCAGCAGAGCAAAGAGCTGGAAATTTGCCTGCTCAAGCAGCCGGTGCATTAACTAGAAAATACGGAAATGTTGCATTATCCAACGTTGAGGTTAGCGCAAGTGGTGGAAAAATTGATACCCACACTAAAGTAATTAGTCCAGAAGCTGGAGTTGGTGGACAATATACGCTCAATAATGTCTTGTTGCCTCAATCTGTTGCAAACTTTATTAACCCTATAGCTTCGTCTCTTTGTCATGTGGTTACAAATACAGATGTTGCTATTGGTTTTTTGGCAGGACAAGCTCTAACTTATGTGGTCGGCTTGTTTGACTCATTTGGCCTCCAAGACGCAGCTGAGGCTGCTGCTCAAGCTTCGCTTGAACTCGCAACCAAAGATGCGGTTAAAGATGGCGTAAATGAGTTGGTCACGAATATAGTTAGTGATGCAACCGAGAGTGCTGCAAGTAGCGCTATAACTAAACAAGCCACATCAAAGACAATAGGAAGTATTTTAAAAGGTGAGAGCGCAAAGTTATATGAATATGTTTTGGGTGGTCAGATAAAGAAAGACGCAGCAACAGGTGCAGTATATGTTGGTGCTACATATGGTTTGGCGCTACTTGCAAAAGACGTTGTAGCTCAAGATATGGGGACAACCTACGATGGGTATAGCCAAAACACAGACTTTACCAACCAAGGACATGAGGGTGGCATTGCTTTGGCAAACGCAACAGAGCAAAATCAATACTTTGGTGCTCCACTGAGTGCGCAACAAGTAGCGTATAACAATAATCAGAATCTTACCTCTTTAAATCAATTAAATAGTAAGCGGTCTGTCTATCAAAGATACTTAGCACTAAGCAATCCATTTTCATTGTTATCAAGATTATCTGATGATGCATATGCTGACGTATCTACATTTTCTTTCAGTTCATTAGTTAAAAAAATTGCAGATGTTTTTAGCCCAACTAGACTGTTCTCTGATATTTTTTCAGCATTTAACAGCAAAGCTAGTGCTGCATCATCTGACGCAGTAGATAATAATGATTACGGTATTGTCCAGTTTGGTTATACAAGCCAAGAAGATGCTCTAACCAATCCTACTACTGGTGATCCAAGCTACCAGCCACTAGAAAATGCAAAAATACTAAACTCACAACCAAACATTAACGTTAATGGACAGTCAATGAGTGCAAGCCAGTACATTAATCAAACCTATGGCGCGTGTTTCACAGACAGTATTGGAACTCTACTTACTACAATGCCAAGTAGTGGACCAGACACATCTGATCCCTATATCTTAAGAGATACAAACGGCAATGTTATTGGTGGATTGTGTAGTGATAAATATCTCGGCCCAAACAGTGCAGACCCGTATGCAAGAGATACTGCCAAAAACCAAAAAGGTACTGAAAGTTACGGTAATGACCTTATATTTAGATGGAGGCTTAATCAGTCTTACCAACAATCACTAGATTTATTAACAAGTGTTCAAAATGCAAATTCCTAAAATCAACTCAACCAAATTTATATCTATTATATTTGCAGTTTTAAGCATTTTTATACTATCAAGTTACAGTTTGGTTGGAGCCGAACCAAATGATGATCTTCAGTCAATCTTAAACAACACTGCTTATTATGATCCCTCAATTTCCACTTGCGGATCAGATGGTGGCGTTGGCCTTCCTTCTATAGGATCAAGTGTTGCAACAAGCGGAGCATGGCATAGTGGTAAAACTGCACCTTATTTTTTGGAAGAATTCGCTATTCAAACACTTGAAGATGTTGCACAAAAAACTAACACACCTGTATCCAGTGTTGTCACACAAGAACATGTTATAGCTTTAATCGCTTGGTTTTGGTCAGAGGGCGGTGATATTGCAGATGGTCCACCCAGTAGCAACCCAGATCCAAATCTGTTTAATCCTCTAAACACCAGTATTCAAGACCCCGCTTTAGAATCCACTAATGCTGGGGGTGGTTTAGAGTCGTTTAAATCATTCGACGCAGGTGTTGAGGGAACGGCAAGAACTATGGTTGGTAGTTATCAAGATAGGATAGCAGCAATATTAACACACCAGTATAGTACGGCTGAACAAGTAATGGAAACTATAGCTAATTTTCAAAACTATCCTGGTAATAAGGCTTGGGCTTCTCCACCAGGAAACCCCACTCTGGCAGAAGTTATTGCAGATAACCAAAACTCATATCTGCCATCCCTACTTGCTAATGTGTCTCAAGTAAGAACAAACTATGTCAGCGAAGCAACTACAATGATGGGTACCCCCAACGCTGAAGAGCTAATACCAAAGGACCACGTTCCCACTAGTGACTTAACTTATCAACCTACTGCTAGCAGCACAACAGGAATCAGCACTTCATCATCAAATCAACCAGACTCTAGCGCAAGCAGTTCTGGGTGTGATACTAATATATCCTGCAATAATACTTCGCCTACTACAGCTAGCTCGTCTCAACTGTCACAAATTAGACAAAACGTGGTTTGTATAGCCACTAATGAGTTGAAAGAACATTGGTCTGGAAATCTAACTCCTCAGGATAAACAATACTACCTAACTTACACCCAAGGCAGGCCAGAAGAATGGTGTGCTGATTTTGCTAGTTGGGTGTACAACGAAGCTAAATATCCGCTTCAGGGCGGTGGAAGCTGGAGTATTCCAGCAGTAGCTACTATTCAATCTATTGGTGAAGCAAACCAAAACTTCCATTGGCATGCGGCAGGCACGGGATATATACCAAAGCCTGGTGACTTAGCCATTCATGGTGGTTCTCATGTCAATATAGTTGTAGCAGTAAACGGAATGGCAGTAACATATATTGGTGGAGATCAGGGAAGCGGACCTTATGGTGGCTCTGATAGCGGATCAGTTGTTTCGTATGATAATGAGGTTGGTTATTATAATGCAGGTATAACTGGTTATGTATCGCCGGATTAGGAGTTAAATATGAATAGAAAAAATCTACTTATTTCAATAATTATACTAATAATACTGATACCTGTATTTGCATATATTACTGCCAGTCGAGGCTTTAGAGTAACGGGTTATAGTCCCGCTCTAAATAATATTGCTACAGTTACACCATATTTAGATGTTAACTTTTCCAACGATGTATCTAAATCCAACCTAAATATATATTCACCACAATCCATAGTTTCATCGTATAAAATAATCTCACCTAAGACCGTTAGAGTATATTTCAACATACCTTTTTCGGAAAACACCAAGTATCAACTTATACTTGGAATTGTTGGCAGCACTAACGGTAAGATACTGCGTAACTACTCTTTCTCTTTTAATCCAGTCTATATTAATTCGCAGTCCCTTCCAAAAAGCCAACAGCAATACCTATTAAGCCAACAAGACAAGCCAAAGTCAGAAATTTTTGGTACTACACTTGTTAATTCACTGCCATTCATTGGTGCAGGGGACACATTTTTAATAAACTATAATTTAATTAATCAAAAACCATACATAACGATTACAACCAATACGGCGCAAGGAAAACAGCAAGCCCTAACTTGGATAACGTCTCAGGGTTACGATCCAACAAAGCTCAATATAATATATATAAACCAAGCTCCTTTTTAACTTTCACTTATAATTATTTTCGCTGATTTATCAAAATGTTTGATTACAACGTCAGCATCTGTTGTGGTTATAAAAGATTGATAGCCATCAATTGCTTTTGTCAGTAGTTTGCGTCTTTGACCATCTAGTTCGCCAAATACATCATCAAGTAGTAATATTGGTTTTTTCCCACTAAATTTCTCAACAATTTTAGTTTCAATTAATTTTAATGCAAGCAGGATGGTTCTGGTCTCTCCTCTAGACACAATAAGGCTTGCCTCACTATCACCAATATAAACTTTAAGATCATCAAGATGTGGAC
>DATKHH010000070.1:0-16018 GCA_035510315.1 Candidatus Saccharimonadia bacterium | reverse complement strand
GAAAGATAAATTAAAGGACTGAAAAATGAACTGTATAATTACGAAAGCTAAAATTAAGTAGTTAGCTACATAAACCATAATATTAGGCAGTAGTTTGTATTTAATGTCATATATAGCCAAACTAACAAAGTACAAAATAATAATTAACCAGATCGCAAACAAACTATAGCCCAGAAAATCAAGTTTATATGGCCAATATATGTAAGAAAGTAAAAATAATAGAGCTGTTAACAGTTCCACTAATGGATATTGATAACTGATTGGTTTTTTACAATACCTGCATTTTCCTCTAAGCCCAACCCAACTTAACAGTGGAATAAGATCAAGAGCTGATAATTGATGACGGCAATCTGGACACATCGATCTACCTTTTAAAATGGAAAGTTCAACCTTGTTCTTATTTATTTTTTTAGTTTTAACATTTATTCGCCAGACAAAGGCGTTGATAAAACTACCAAATATTAAACCGAAAATTAAAACAATGAAGTAATCCATAAATAAACTATAGCACTATCTTTTGGGTGATAGTGCCATAGAGAGTTAGTATTTTTTTATAATCTACTGTGTATTTTGAGCATTAATACAGTTCCAGTTAGCATCTGTACCTGTACTTTGGGTTGTATAGAACAAAGCAACGTCACCCACTTGAGCAGCTGTTGCAACTGGAGTTAGTGTGGTGCCATATGTAACTGCACCACATGCTGCATCTGAATCTATAAACACTTCGAAATTTGTTCCTTTTTGAACATTAAGCGCTGCTGCACTCGCATCAGTTATGAACCAAGTCCCAGGGGCAGCATTGGGAGGAGGTGCAGTAGCAGTAGGACCTGCTTTCATGGTCAACTGAGATAAGGTGCCTACATCTCCATTAATAGCTGTAGCATCAGTAAAAACTTTTGGCGTAACATTATTATTTTGTGTTATAAAATTAACGATTGCTGTTGCTATGTGCGTAGCATCTGTTTTTGCAGCTGTATTACGTTGTGACCTCTGAAGGCCTGGTACAGCTAGAAATACAACTAAAAGTATCACTGCAGCAATTGCCAACACGATCAATACTTCGATTATCGTAAAACCGTCTTTATTTTTTAATAGATTTGTTTTCATTATGTAGGTGCCCCTTTACATTTAATTTAAACAGTGCTGATTACACTTATGCTTAGTAGTTTAATATAACGATTTTAAAATGCAAGTACTTTTTTAGAAATTACTGCTACCACTGGTAAAGTTACTATTTCCCGCAAGACTATATATAGGAAGAAGCACGGCAATAACGATTAAGATCGCGAAAACACCAAGTATGATCATCAGTACTGGTTCAATTAGAGTAGATATATTCTTGACTTCGTTATCAACTTCACTCTCATAATAAACTGCCAGTTTATCTAGCATTTGCTCAACAGTTCCAGATGCTTCGCCAATTTTTAACATACTGGGAACTAGAGGTAAGAAGTTTTCATTATCCACAAGTGTCTCAGACAAGGATTTACCAAGTTTAACTTGTTCTGTAGACTGACGTATCGTTTCCTCTATATGAACGTTATTGACTGATTTCCCGGTTATTTCTAAGACCTGAACCAGTGGAACACCACTACTGGTAAGAGTTGCGGCAGTTCTGGAGAACCTAGCCATATATAATTTCATTATTAAGGGACCAATAGGCCAAAGTGTCATCTTTAACCTATCAACTATCGACTTCCCGCTCTTTGTCTTGCGCCAGTAATTAAGAATTACGGCCGTAGCTAGAGCAATTATGATTACCAACCACCAAAAATGGATAATAAAGTGCGCTAAAGCCAGCATCCAAACTGTCAGAAATGGCAAGCGTGCTCCTGGCAAACTCTTATATATATTGCCGACAGCAGGAAGCACCTTAACTACCATAAGACCCATGACACAAAACATTACAACCAAGACAATACCTGGATAGATAAAAGCACCCCGAATTTTCTTACTAACATCTGCGTCTTTTTCCAACTGTCCAGCCAACTTATCTAAAGATTTATCTAGCGTCCCTGAGACCTCTCCTGCAGCAATCATATTGATATAAATTACGCTAAAAACATTAGGATACACGGATATTGCTTGAGAAAAAGATTTACCCACCTCAATTTCGGCAATAATACTTTGTATGATAGTTTTTAAGTTTTTGGCCTGTATTTGTTCAGCAGTACTTCTAAGAGCCTGAACCAAGGGCAAACCAGCGTTTAAAAGTGTTGCAAGTTGTCTGGTAAAAAGTATTAAATCTTTTTGTCTTACTCCAGATTTACCAAATTGTAAGCTTAAAGAAAGCCCAGTTAATATAGAGTCATGCTTTACCTCTATCGGAGTTAATCCCTGCTTTTTAATTGCTATTATTACTTCTTGTTCGTTATTGGCGCTTAATTTGGCGGTAAGTCTCATACCGTCTTTTGGGTTTAATGCAATATATTTAAAGCCTGCCATTATTCTCTAACCAATTTACTAAGTTCATCCACATCAACAGCATAAGACAAAGCTTCATCATAACTTATAATGCCCTTAAGAACTAAATCAGCTAAAGTTCGGTCCATAGATTGCATTCCAAATTCTGCACCAGTCTGAATAACTGCTTCCAGTTGATGACTCTTGCCTTCTCTTATAATATTTCTGACAGCAGGTGTTGCTATAAGTATCTCTGCAGCAGCAAGTCTTCCACCACCAACTTTAGGAATAAGTCTCTGTGAGCAAATAGCCATTAATATGTTTGATAGCTCAGTTTTTATCTGAGATTGCTGATGAGGTGGAAATACGTCGATAATACGATCGATGCTCTGTGAAGCTGAATTAGTGTGTAGTGTTGCAAATACTAAATGGCCCGTCTCAGCAATAGTAATAGCTGCTGCAATAGTCTCAAGATCACGCATTTCACCGATTAATACTACGTCTGGATCTTCTCTTAGTGAAGAACGAAGAGCTATACCAAAAGACAAAGTATCATAGTGTACTTCCCTTTGAACTACCGCCGATTTAATAGATTTGTGAGTATATTCTATAGGGTCCTCTATTGTAATAATGTGTGTTGGTCTTTCATTATTTATTTTATTAATAATCGAAGCAAGCGTGGTAGATTTACCTGATCCAGTAGGCCCCGTTACTAAGACTAAACCCCTAGGATAGTTAGCAAACTTATTAATAATAGGTGGCAGTCCCAATTCTTCAATAGTTGGAATCTTTGATGGAATTAATCTAAGCGCTATTGCAAGATTGCCACTCTCGTGAAAAGCATTAGCTCTAAATCTAGCAATATCACCATATGAAAAACTAAAATCAAATTCCTTATCTTTTAATAATATTTCCTTTTGTTCTGCGTCTAGTATCGAATAAACTAAAGCCTCAACCTCTGCTTCCTTTAATGGTTCTTTACCGTAAACAGGAATTAAATTACCATCAACGCGTAGCATCGGAGGCATTCCAACCTGAATATGCAAGTCAGACGAATTCATTTTCACTACTTCTGCAAGTAAATTTTCAATTTTTAAATCTTGATTCATATTCTATTCTTAGCCCCTTATGCAGCATCCGTTGCTGCTACCCTATCCACTTCCGCAAGTGTTGTTACGCCGGACAAAGCCTTAAGATACCCATCCTGTCGCATTTCAATCATTCCTTGAGATTGAGCTACTTTTTGAATCTCGGCACTTGTAGCTCTTTTAATTATTAGATCCTGTATTTGTTGTGTTACTTCAAATACTTCATATAAACCTATCCTCCCCTTATAACCATTTGGGAAGTTAGGGCTTTCAACACCCTTGTATAAAGTATAAGCGTTTTGGTTAGCTAATGGCAAGCTATCATAGCCCAAATCGTGTGATACCTTAGCTACTTCCGCCTGAGTCTTGGGCAATATATCACCTAAAGTAGCATGTATTGCCTCAGTCTCAACAGAGCTGGATTGATAAGATTGTTTTTCTGGATTAATTCTTCTGACTAACCTTTGACCAATAACTGTATGGACTGTACTGGCAATTAAAAACGGTTCAACACTCATGTCTAGTAATCTTGGCAAAATGCCCGAGGCAGAGTTAGTGTGAAGTGTTGATAACACTAAGTGTCCAGTTAGTGACGCTTGAACGGCCAAACCAGCAGTTTCAGCATCTCGAATCTCACCCACCATAACCACATTTGGATCTTGTCTTAGAATCGATCTCAGTCCTGCTGCAAAAGTAAGACCAATTTCAGGATTAACCTGCATTTGATTAACACCCTCTATCTTGTATTCAACAGGATCTTCAAGTGTGACAATGTTAATTGAGTCATTCTTAATTTCCTGAATTAAAGCGTAAAGTGTGGTAGATTTACCTGATCCGGTAGGACCACTAGTCAAAACCATACCGCTGCTTTGTTTTAATGCTTCTTTTATTGTCCTAAGTGATCGACCCGTAAAACCCATCTCATCGATTTTTAGATTTGTTTCAGTTTTATCTAGTAACCTAATTACTACTTGCTCTCCCCAGACTACAGGTGCTATTGCAATTCTTAAGTCTATTTCACGTTTACTAATTTTAATAGTAAACTGCCCATCTTGTGGAATACGATGCTCATCGATTTTTAGATTAGATAGAATCTTTATCCTTGATATGAGAGCTGCCTCGGTACTTTTGGGCAAAACCATTAACTCTCTTAAGATACCGTCTATTCTACATCTTATTTTTAGGTTATATTCCAGTGGCTCAACATGTATATCGCTAGCTCCATTAGCAGCTGCATATTCGAGGATTGTTGTAAGCGTCTTGGACACTGGGGAATCCGAAGTAACATCAACTACTAATTTATTAACCTGTCTATTAATTGGTGACTCGTCCTGTTTTGATTCACCATCCTTTTCTAAGGGCTTACCAAAATCTTTATCAATTATCGATTGATATTGCTTAAGAACCCTTTTGACTCCTGTCTCACTAGCTGAATAAACTTTTAGTGGTATGCCAATTTTATTGGAGAGGAAATCTACGACTTGAACGTTATCAGCATCCACCATAGCTACAACCAAATTCTGTTGCTCTTCACCAAGAGGAATAGCCATATATTTTTCAGCTATATCTTGTGGGAGTAAACCCAAAAATTTTGGGTCAATAAATGCGGTACTCAAATTAACATATGGTAAGTTATTTATTTTTGCCAAAATTCTAGTGATTGCTTCTTCAGAAATCTTCTTGTTATTTAGCAAATACGTTAGGAACGGCTCTCTAGCTTTATTAGCTTCTTTTTTAATTGATTCTAGATTCTCAGCTGAAAAATAGCCATACTGAATCAAAATTTTATCAACTTTTGTTTGACTAGAAAGTGATAGTAAACTCATAGTTTATTTTTATTTAAATATTTTTAGTTAGAATTTGAAAAAGGAGCTCCATTTGCATTACCACCTATTGTAATCAGTTGTGTGGGGTCAATAGACTGTGAGTTGAAATAACTAGAGTTTGGTGTTTGGAAAGATGTCTTCAGAACCGATATTGTTTCGACTTGATCATTTTTAGAGTTTGGCTTAACAATAAGTGAGGAAGTCGTAGCAACTGCAACTATTGCACCCACTATCATAACGCTCACCACAAATGTTATATCATTCTTTTTCATTGTATAGTCTCCGTTGTTGTAACCAACCCTGAAGGTGGATCATAATAATAAGTATCTGCAGTAATGGTCATTGTAAGATTAGAATCACTCCCAGAAAATGCCAATGTATCAATTTTTATCGGTCTGATTGAATGTTGTATAGCTAAAAGAGCATTTTCTATACTGATATACGATCCAGATATAGAAAATGAAATTGGCATCAAAGTTGGTGTAGCAGTTTGTTGTGAAGCTGAAGAACCCACGTCTGTTCCTGACAAACTATCTATTGTGATACCAGGAATATTAAGTAAAACCTGCATACTACTTAATAATGCTGGGAAATCATATGTTTGTGGCAATGCATCTAGGATGACCTTAGCGTTATCGCCAGAGTTAGCTGTAGTTCCAACTTTTGGTCCGCCCAAAATGTTAGTCTGGGTATTAACAAAATTCTCATATTCCGAAACTATACCGTTTGCAGTCTGTTGATCGGTATTTATATTAGAGAGGGTGGTTTTTTGTGCTGATATAACTCTATTTTGGTATGCATATAAACCAAGTAGTGCCTTAGATGAAACAACACCAAATATAAACAAGAAAGAAGCAACCGCAAGATAAACAGCAGTCTTGGTCTTATCTTTATCTAAATGTATTTGCTTCTTTAATTGAATTTTTTTGGGCATTTATAATCCTCCTACTTGGCACTAGTATTCTTAGGTTGAAACAAGTCGGCAGGTTGATTAACTTCTGATCTGGTTGTTATCTGGTTTTTAACATTGAGCGTTAAATCAGTGTTTTTTGCATCAAAAATAGCTGGATCAAAATTTGCTGTTATAGAGTAGCCCTGCCCACTTGTCGAGTTAGAAGAGAAACTAAAACTAGACAAGACCACATCACTAAATGCCAATGGCTCTGCCGAACTTGTGCCATTAATATATTGACAAAATTTTAAGGTATCAGCAAAGGTGTTAATTGCAGTAATACTGCTCGCAGATCCGGAAATAACAATTGTATGCGCACCGAAATCAAGATTAATACTAGTAATGCTCACATCTGCTGGCGTAATTTTCGACAAATAGCTTGGAAGCTGACTAGCAACAGGTCTTGAATCATATAAAGAAGGTAAAGTTTTTATAGCATCATTAATTTTAAGCACTGCATTTAAATTGGAAGTCTTATTTAATTTGGTCACTCCCGATGTTATTTGAGTATTATAGTTATTGATGTTGTGCTTTTGTAAAACTTTAGTTTCTATTAGTAATAGTCCCACTATGAATAAAACAACTACTGAAGCAAGAATCGTAATGACAACTATCGTATACTGCATTCTCCGAGATTTAATACCATTCAGTTTTGAATCTGGGAGCAAATTAAATTGTGTCATTCTGCCCTCTCAGCTAAACCTACAGCCACACCAAAATTATTTGAAACAGCCAATAGTTCATTTAGTCTCGACTTATCATAATCTACATTACGCCAAGCATTACCAATTTCAACATTTATATTAGTATGTGTTGCTAAATACAGAGGAAATTCTGGTAAAATTGCGGCGGCGCCAGCAACTACTATTTTTTCTAGCTTCACATTTGTATATTTGTTTGCAAAAAACTTTATACTCTTATCAATTTCAGATGCCAAAGAATCAACTGCATTAATTATAGCCTGATAAACATTGCCTTCTGTCTTTGTCTTATCCAAACCAAATTTGAAAACTACTTCTTCAGCCTGCTGTCTATTAACATTTAGATTCTGCATAGCAGAACGAACTATAGCTTCAATCCCAAAAGTGATCGATCTAGTTAACATGGCTGAGCCCTTCATATTTATAACTAGATCTGAATTAACATTACCTAAATCAAAAACCAATTGGGCTGCAGGATCATCAGGATCTAGTAGTGCTCTCGTGAGTGCCAAATTGTCTGGTTCAAAAGCTATTACATTTAGACCAATTGACTCAAGCATCTCTAATCTAGAATTTGTAAACACATTTGGGACACTGCTTAATAAAAGCTCTACCTTATTTGGGTTAGTAGCTGAGTCACCAATAATCATCCAATCTATTTTTGAATCAGCTAAGGGAGTAGGTATTAGAGAATCTGCCTGATATTTTATGCTCTTCTCCATTTCCTGAGGAGTTAATTTATCGACTTCAACAACGGTAGTAAACACTTTCTGGGATGGTATACCAACAGCAACATTCTTCGTCGACAAATGGGCCTTTGATATTAAATCTTTAATTGTTTCAGCCAAAACTTCTTCATCAGCTTTTGAAGCAGTTTGGGTCAATGTACTACTAATTGGTACGTACGCATATTTAACTAGGCTTTTTATTTTACCACCACCCCTTAATTCAACTAACCTAATTGCTGAAGTGCCAATGTCTAGACCGAAGAAAGCAGATTGCCCACTCAATATACTCATGATAACCAAAATTATAGCATAAATTTATACCTAAAAAACATCAAGTTATACTATCTAAGTTTTTATAAAACTGGGGAAAGTTCGGTTTCGGATAAAATAGTAGGGTTACCAGCTTGCGTGCTGTTCGCTTGAGATAGCCATATATTTGGACCATAATTAATAGTCTCAGCAGGTAGGTTTGGTGCATGACTGCCTATGTCACCAAACAGTCTTCCTGCTTTTATTTGATTAGCAACAAGAGCACCATTTATGGTTAGTTGGGTATTACACGCACTTATAAATGACGTAGAACTAGTAAATGATAGCTGAGAACTGTTATTGGCACACGTAAAAATGATACCAGACGAATCAGGATTTGCTATGTCTTCAGCTACATAAATACCACCTATACTGTCAACACCACTAGAAATGTATATATTCTTGCTAGAAATTAAATACAGCAGTGGGACATCTGACGCAGAACCTAATGGCTGAGTTTGATCACTCAGTGATATGTTGCTACTTACAAATGCATTACCATCTACATATACGACCAACTTAGGAGTCACAGGAGTGCCTCCAGTATCAGAAATTATAACTGTGTTGCCTATAGGAGGCTTCAAATAACAATAATTAGTTTGGTTATATAATACACAGCCACTAGGTAGGGGCACTCCGATGTCCAAATTATTGGTCGTAATAATCGGTAAAGATGGAAGTCCAGCGGCAGATGCTACTGTAGTGGCAGTACCAAAGTAATCCTCCATGCAGTAACTAGAACTACTTGAGCCAAACCCACCTCCGTAGGGTGCATTAGAAGTATTAGCAAAAGTCAGTTTATCACCACTATTGTCAGTGGAAAAACCGTTTATGATACTTGGAGCAAGTGTAGATATGTTATCTCCAGATCCTAGCCAAGTTGGAGCACCAACATTTGAAGATACTATTCCAGCAGACTCAGTACTACAAGAACCACCAAAACCCGAACCAACAAGAGTATCCCCTCCATTTACCTTAAAAAATGGTTCTGGCCCAGTGGGTGGTGGCGGTGGATGCGAGGGCCCGGCTACGTTAACCTGAATTTGCACTGTGTGTGTTGCACAATTTGGATCGCCACCATTCATTGCTATGTCTGATGGAAGTATTAAAACACCATCAGGTTTAATAGTAGACGAAGCATAACTGTTTTTACCAACGCATTGAGCATTTTGGCTATCTAGGCAAGGAGTCGAGGAGTCATTTTCACATCCTAGATCTCGTAGTGGATAAAGAAATTTAGACAATGGCCAATTATTTACATAAACATTTGTCGTTACTCCTCCAGCGGGTATTGATGCAAGTGGAACAACAGTAACTTTATAATCCTGACTAACAAACCAGTATCTTGAATTTCCGTTATCGCCTGCTGCGCACTGATTTAATACTTCATGCGTTGCATTCCAATCACGTCCTATTGCGCGTGCTTTGCCTTCCGTTGAATGTAACGTGTCATAAGTTTGGTCAAAACACAGCGCTAAAAGATTTGAGTTACCTGTAGGCACGGCGCGAAAGTGAGTGTTATCATCAAAAGAAGCAGTTTTATCAACACCTATAGCTACAATCAGATTACCAGAAAATGCACTGCCACTTGGCCCATAACTACTACATGGGTATACATTACAAACTGTTGACTCACCATACCCTGTAAGTGTACGGTCTTGAGGCCCGCCTGACGGTACTTGATTGTAGTATTTAGCATTGGTACTAGATAGATTTACTAAGCCAAGATCAACTAAAGAGCATTGACCATTGCTATATTTGACACCACACCCGTAACCTCTGTAAAATACCAGCGCATGAAATCTTATTGTAAAAGTAGTACCAGCAGTTTCAGTTAAAGGCCCTTGGTTAAGGGGATCACATATTGGTGAAAGCCACTCTTTTACAATCTCATCATAGCCTGTAGATATCCACGGTTCATCATTATACTGGGCAAGACCAGGGTCATTCATATCTCCATTGTTTAGGATTTTCGCTGGTGTATTAGCCGGCGAATCGGAACATGAAGCGGCATTCACAGAAGGTGTACTTAAAAAGCTTGGTTTGCCAACTTTAAATCCACTAACTAGAAAGATAACAACTATAAAACCAAGGAGGTATAAGCACTTCTTTTTTAATATCATACCCTATACTCTACTACCCTATTTTAATTAAATTGAAATTTAAAAACATCCCTATTGTCCGAATAACATATTTATCGGAAAATGCACTCTAAATTATACATAAGTATTTACATTTTATAAAGAAAGCAACCTCTATTAAGAAAGCTTGTATATTGTAAATAGACTGAGTTTAAGGAGTAAATTCTGTAATAGTTCCCATATTATAATTCGTTACCCAGAGATGACTACTAGCATAGGTAATAGACGTCGGTCCATCAAATTTATAGCTGGGGCCATTAATGACTCGTACTAAACTGCCGTTGGATGCATTTAATTCAGATACGCTGTTGCCTCCAGCGAACTTTTTAGTAGCACCATTATAATAGCCGGCATTAGTTATCCAAATATGGGCTCCATCAGATGTAATATCAAAAGGTCCATCAAATTTATAGCTTGGGCCATTAATGACTCGTACTAAACTGCCGTTGGATGCATTTAATTCAGTCACAGTGTTATTACCACCATGATTAGCTATCCAAAGATGATTAGAATAGTACTTTATTGACGATGGTCCATCTAGATCATCATAAGGACTACTTATAATCCGAACAACCGAGTCTGTGGCTGCATTTATTTCAGTTATCGTATTGCTTTGATAATTTGCAACCCACATGTGTTTATTAACGTAAGCAATACTATCTGGTACATTTAATTGATTTGGATATTTTGATATCTTATACAACTTTCCTGTTGATGCATTGATTTGGGTTATTGATTTATTGCCAGAATTTACAACCCAAATATTAGTACCATCATAGGCTAGAGCCGCAGGACCCCTAAACCCATAACTTGGTGAATTAATAAATCTTTTTAAAGCCCCTGTTGAAGCATTAATTTGAGTTATTGAATTATTGCCAGTATTTACAACCCAAATATTAGTACCATCATAGGCTAAAGCACCCATTTCTTTGAATCCATACCTTGGACTTAATATAGTTCTAATTATTTTGCCATTAGCTTGGTTAATCTCCGTCAAAGAATTGTTTGTATAGTTACCAACCCATAAATGACTGCCATCAGAGACTGTCAGTATAGGACCTGATAGCCCAGAAATAATGTTGATTCCAGATGACGTACCCGTTCCTTCAACGCTAACTATAAGACTTGAAGTGACGTAGCCATTCTTACCAAACACCCTTAGCATAAACGTGTAGTCTATGATGTTGGAAGTGCTATTAACAGGTAAACTAAGGCTTTGATTAAACGTACCTACCGTACAAGTTAGAGGCCCACCAAACCCAGTTACGGATGGTGATACAAATATGCTACATCTTGTTTCATTAGAAACCCTTCCGCTAAGACTAACTGTACCACCAGAAGTTGGTAATGATCTTGGACTAGCTACGAAACTATCTATAGTTGGCAATAGTGGGTTAACGCTAACCTTAACAGGTACAGCTTGTACTACTCCTCTCTTCCCAGTCACTGTTAAATAAAAAGTGTAGACTACTTTGGTTTTTGTAGTATTTTTTGGTAGATGTGCGCTATATGTCACTCTATTATGCGAACAAGCAATTGTTCTATCAAACTTTGAAATAGTGGGTCTAACCGAAAAAGTACACTTTCTTGCGTCCCTGACTGTGGCAATTAGTGTGGTTGTACCCCCAACACTTGAAAACGACTTTGGTGAAGCTACAAGACTATCTAAAACTATATTTATAGACAATGGGTACTCTGTAACTTTAATTGGGGAGACTCGAACAACTTTATTCTTTCCAGTAACATCTAGAGAAAAAGTATAAATAATATTTGTTTTGCCTGTATTTTCTGGAATGGTTATGCCTCGAGGTACCCTACCACTTTGGCAAATAACAGCTTTATTAAAATTCGCTATCTTGGGAGCCACTAAAAAGGTACATTCTTTAGCATTTGTTACTTTAGCTGAAATTGTTATCGCACCACCGGCTGCACCTAAAGTCTTATTTGAAGATGTAAAGCCAGTAACTGTAGGGGATGCGACAGTGTTTGGAGTGGATAAAGCATACACACTACCAAAACTCACTGCTACTAAAACCAATAGCACTGATAGGGATACACTCAGTAGATGGTCTCTTATTTTTTGTATCATCTTTGCTTTACAACTCACTGCAACTCTAAGAACTTATAGATCTCCAAATTGTAGGCATAATTTAGCATTTAAAACCATAATTGTCAAACATATACACTTGATAAGTTTACTAAAATATGCTATTATATCAGAATGAATATCCCTAGTTCGCCGGAAGGAATGTCACCCCCGCGAGACATCAGGTCTCAAGTGGAAGAGATGTTGGGTCCTACTAGAGATACAACTGCAAGGTTTAACCTTGCTAGGTCCGATTTTCCACGTAATCTATTAGCTGATTTAATTTTGTCAAAAACAACACACCCCAGTGCTCTAAATGATAAAAATCGACTAAGAAGAGTACTCGCAGTCGATTCTAGTTTGGTAGATGACACTGTTCATAAGTCCCTGATAAATGCAGGCCTACCCCTTTTACCAATTGAAAAAGTTGATGAACAACCAGATTGGATAAAACTTTTCGCAATTAAAGAAGGTTTAAAGCCCTTGGCACTTGAAGCTCTAACAGATAGAAAATCATCAGATACCTATATTGGTGACATAGAAATCTATGGAACATTAGGTCAACTTTACGCTGAAGCTTGGAAAGCAACTGGCAGACTTTTACTGAATCCCGAAAATCCTAACGACCACCCAGCCAGACACGTTGCTATAGCAAGCTTTAGCGATAGTAAAGATTTTCTATATTTATGCCCTCCTTATCAGGATAGCCCTGTTATTAGTCATGCAGAAGCTGTGGATTTGTTTGCTTTTTCCATGAACGCGCTATTTGGAGATCTAGATTCGAGTGGTAGATTAAATAATAATCGTAGCGTTATCCAAAGCATTGTTGAGTCGTCAATAGAAGGTTTTAAACAATAAAATTATGGGCAAAGAAGAGTTCGATCCAATTGGGTCTATATATGTTAAACCTAACTCTCTGATAGATCCGCCATCAGAAGTAGCCGGTTTCCACGCTGCTGTTGATAGGATTGGTAGAACAAAACCTGAAGTTCTAAATATGGATGCAATAATAGCTAACGCGAGTGAGCGAGGTGAAAAAAGCCTAACAGCTAGTTGCGTAGAAGTTATTAAGGAAAGGCTAGCTACTACCTCAACTGCAAACAAGCTTTATGTCGGGAGCGAAGAAGTACAATCGTCTTTGAGGTTAAACACTTTATTAATTTCTAGAACAAGCATTGCAGAAACCTCAGCCCATCAAGTATTCTTTGGAGCTATAGGCAAAGGCAATCAAACAAGAAGAATAGCTGTCAAACCTTTTAGAAAACCAGTGAAAGGTGGTGATACTTCTTCAACAGATGAACCCATAAAAGTCGTAAAGGAGTGGGTTAACACCACCCTAGCGCGAAAAAGAGGTTTAGATACGTTTAAGCCTTTAGGTTTTATGATAGTAGACAAAGTAGGATTTCTTTTAACTGATAGAGAAGATGGCATTGAACCGATGGATAATGCTAATTGGGAATCTTGTTTAGATTTTCCAGAACAAAATGGTCCAATGATTGAGGATATTATGAAAATTGGTGCTGCTTTAGCACGTTTACACCACATGGGAGTTTATCATCACGATCCACAATTAAAAAACTGTGTAATTACACAAAGCGGGTCTATACATTTAATTGATTGGGAAGGTGCTGAGATATTTGATCCAAATAAACATTCACTAAGTAATTATGCTGATGAAGATAAGATTAGAGACCTAATCGTACATGATCTGGAATCACTTTTTGGTTCTTTAGCACACTCTCGATCAAATTACGGAGTCGGACTAATGGACAGGCTTACATTTGAAGCACAGTGGAGTTATTTCGATAACTTAGTTCTAACCCCTTATATAGAAGAGAGGCTAGCACTACATACAGAAGCCAGACAGCCAAATATAGATAAACAGAACAATGATGAGCTTTTGCTACACTTAGCATTAATAGAAGAAATGATAAAAGAATTTATTTTAGCAGGTGAACTGTATAAGAGCTCTTCAATGCGACACACTGAGATGGTTCACTAAAGATAAAAACCTTTATATTACTTCGGGTCCTTTTGTAGTAGTTCGAAGTGGTGCTTCTCTTAGAAACAATGCGGCAATAAAAGCCACAAGCAAAACAGGAATAGCGATTAAAAACATATCGTGAAACGACAATACAAATGCTTGATAAATATCATGAGAAATACTCGGTGGCAACTTATTAATAAAAGTAGGTGTAGCCCCACTTTGTACACTTTTAGAAAGACTCGATGCACTACTGCCTATACTGCTCACAGAGGGTAGTAATTGTTTTAAATGAAAAGACAGCCGATTAGTCAAAATAGCGCCAAAAACAGCACCACCAAGTGCACTTCCCATACTTCTAAAGAATGTAGCTGAAGCAGTAGCAACTCCAAGTTCATCGTGCGAAACAGCATTTTGCACTGCCAATGTCATAACTTGCAAAAACATACCAATGCCAGCTCCAACAACAACCATCCATATAGATATCTGCAACTGACTGGTATGAAGCGTCAAATGGCTAAACAGCCAAACGCCAAACGCTGTAGTGAGCGTACCTATAATTGGGAATATACGGTAGCGTCCCCATTTTGTGATCAGCCTCCCAGTAGTTATCAAAGTCAGTAACATTCCCGCGACAAGTGGCAAAAGCAGTAATCCTGACTTTATAGCCGAATATCCCCGTACTATTTGTTGGTACTCAGGTATAAATAAAATAGCTGCAAACAAGGCAATTCCAGCAAGAAGTGACAACACAACGGATACTCTAAATATATCGTTTTTAAACAGATGCATCGGTATAATTGGTTCTTCGGCTTTTCGCTCCCACAATATAAAGAAAATCTGCGCTAAAATACCAAATGCAAATAAACCAATTATTGTTTTTGAAGCCCAAGGGTAAGTTATCCCACCCCATACGGTTGCGAGAATTATTGGGATAACAGAAGCGGCTAGTAGAACTCCACCAACGTAGTCAATTTTTTTATCACTCTTCTTAACTGGAAGATGTAGTCTAGTTGCAATTGCGCTTAGCGCAATCACACCAATAGGTAAATTAATGTAAAATACCCAACGCCAAGACAAACTATCTGTAAAGAATCCACCAAGCAAAGGCCCAGCAACACTAGATATAGCAAAAACAGCGCCAAAATATCCTAGGTATTTACCCCTTTGCCTTGGCGAGACCACATCACCGACTATGGTCATAGACAATGACATAAGCCCTCCGGCACCAATTCCCTGCAGTGCCCTAAATCCAACCAATTGATCCATATTTTGGGAAAGTCCACAAAGCGCCGAACCAATCAGGAAAAGTACGATAGCAAACATAAAGATTTTTTTACGCCCAAACTGATCACTAATTTTTCCAAATAGTGGTGTAGATATAGCACTAGTCATAAGGTATGCCGTTGCCACCCAAGCCAATTTGTTTAACCCATGAAGGTCAGTAGCAATTCTAGGTAGTGCTGTCGCTACTATAGTTTGATCTAGCGCCGCAAGTAACATGGCAAGCATCAAGGCAACAATAATAACCATGATTTCTTCATGGCTACGTTCGCGGTGTTCTTGTATGTGCGTCTCAGTTTTAGCAACTTCTGACATTAATTTATACCTCTCATGGCTAATTTTGGCAGCACTTAGTTTTTAATCTAAGCCTGTATCGCTATTTTAATAACTTAAATATGTTAACATGCCCCACCAAGTAAGCAAAAATTTGAGAATTTCGTTTAAGAAACTACTAGCCTATCTAACTTACCAGATATGGACAATTAATCTTGACATGTACATACAATAGTAATACTA
>DATKHH010000069.1:0-6034 GCA_035510315.1 Candidatus Saccharimonadia bacterium | reverse complement strand
GGGTTGGGCTAAATAGGGATATGTTCATTTAAAGATTTTTATTTACGTACATTCTTTTTAAGAATTATAGCAACTAATCCACAGCTTTTTTAGTTTTATCTGATGGTAATGAAATAACCACGTGTCTATCTCTACCCTCTCCCATTGATTCAGTTACCAGGCCTGCCTCTGACGCAACCTTGTGTACTATTCTTCGATCAGCAGAGTTCATTGGTCTCAGTTGCATAGGTTCCTTGTTTTCTTTTATCCTTTCAACCCACTCTAAAACTCTTTGTGACAATATATCTGCCCTGGCCTTTTTATAATCAGCAACGTCTATATTGATTCGACTAATCTCATAATTACCATTTCTTAGAGCACTACCAACTAGATATTGCAAAGCCCTTATGGTCTCTCCCCTTTGCCCAATCAAAAAACCATTTAGGTGTGATGATGGAATGAATAGTTCTATTACTTCATCTTCAGAAGAAACCTTCACTTCGGTGTTAAGCCCAAAAAACGACAATATGTTTTCTAGATATTTCTTCGCAAAGGCAACCGATTCTTCCATCTACTTTTTGCCTTTCTTTCTTATGGTCACATCAGATTTTTCGATCGGTTTAGTAGACAAAATCTTACTTTCTACAACTTGCCTATTTTTCTTAGAACCAGTTGGTTTATCAGCAATTGTTTCCATTTCTGTCTCATCCCTTCTTAAAATATATCCCTGTTGCAAGAAAGCAATCAGTCCTCCAACAAACCAATAAAGACTTAGAGCCGATGGTATGTCTACTGTAAATAGAAAAATCATTACTGGTATAAAATATCTGGTGCTTCTACCTACAGCAGCACTTACCTCGCCTTGATCAGCCTTTTTGCCACTGTTTGCATCTTTTAGAATCTTTCTTAGCCCTCTTGAGTCCTTATCTGAAGGAAGTAATTGTTTGCTTGAATAATATTGGGTTATAGCACTGGCAAGCACTATTATCATCGCTGGCCAATAGATTCCACCATGAGATTGCAGCGCACTTTTAGACAAATTAACGAAATGTAGTAATGAGGAGTCAAACAAATGTATATTTCCTGCCAACTGCTTCATCCAGCTAAGTTTTAGAATATAGCTATATGAGCCAGTAATTAGAGCTGATGGATGCGCTACAACTTCTCTAAGTCCAGAATAAAGACCAATTAAGATAATAAACTGAATAATAAGTGTCCCTACAGAACCTAGGGGACTAATATCCCTTTCCTTATAAAGCTCCATAAGCATTTTGGATTCTTGTTGTTTATTACCCTTAGCAGCAACTTTAATTTTTTTAATTTCTGGCTGCAATTTTCGCATTGCTTTTGCTTGATGCAATTGTTTTTTAACAAGAGGCCACATTAAAATACGAATAACAATCGTAAATAGTATTAGTGCCAAACCAAAGTTATGCCCAGGAACAACAGCATAGATTGCCACTAAGAGATTAAAGATTGGTTTAACAATAATAACGTGAAAAATGGACGCAAACATGAAGGTCTCCCAGATTTAATATGTACTAATAATAGCATGCTTCCCGAGCCACTAACAGATGTTTTTAGATAAGTTTGGCTTGGTGAAACTGTGATCTTAGCATTGTGTCTAGTTCTGCTTTAGGTAATTCCAAAATTTGATCGCTATAGATTGTTACTACTATGTCATGTGGGCTTTTTATGTCCTTTTCAAACGAACGGATATTCTCATAAACTACACGGCGGATCTTATTTCTAACGACAGCTGATTTATTAACTTTTTTGTTTACTACAACCGCTAGTCTGTAGGTCTTTTTTTTCAGGTTCTTGGTATATTTTACAGAGCAAAGAGGCCCTCTAACTGTCAGTCCTCTTCTATAAGTAAACCTAAGAGATCCATAACCATGGAACCTATTAATTTTTTTGATCATTTAAAACCTTGAATTTTAATGACTCAGTTTTACTCGACCCTTGTTTCGGCGTCGTTTAAGAACGCTTCTACCGGCCTTTGTAGCCATTCGCTTCATAAATCCATGTTCTTTTGAGCGCTGTCTTTTTTTTGGTTGATATGTTCGCTTTGGCATAATTGTTTAACACTGTATTGGTTCTGCAGTAGTTTAGTCAAGCTAATTAATTCTGCGGGGTTAAATTAACAATATTTATTCGCTAATACTATCAGGTTTTCCACTTTATCTCAAATGTTATCCCCTATTTCGCAGGTGTTTCATAATAATGTGTATAGTTTTCAATCTGGTCAACAAATTTTCGGTATTTCTGCGAACTTGTAGTAAAATTCCTGTGGAAAAGTATCTTAAGTTTCGCTATAGTACTTACTTAGACAAAGTTAATTTTAGAGGTTTTAGAGGGAGAATTTAGGTTAATGCAAGATAGCTTGTGGCAAGCAGTACTCGGGGAAATAGAAATAAGTGTGTCCCATGCAAGTTATATCACTTGGTTTAAGCAAACCTGCCTTCTTAGAAACAAAAATAGTGTAGTAGTTATAGGTGTTCCTAATGTATTTATCAAACAACAGTTAGAGAGAAAATATAATCAACTAATTATAGATCTCCTCAAAAAAAACGGTGTTGCCCCAGAATCAATACATTATAAAATTCACTCGTTTATAAACGATCAAGAAGTAACCGAAATAGTTGAAGAGGAGGAGATTGTAGCTTACTCTCAGCCCACTCCGAGCCACCTGACTTCTCAATCCGGTGGTTATTCGCATAATTATCGTCAAGGCTTAAATGAAAAATACACTTTTGATAATTTTGTTGTTGGTTCAAGTAATGAACTAGCTTATGCGGCTTGCATGTCTATTAGTAACTTGCCAGGAACCAAGTATAATCCATTGTTTATTTATGGTGGCGTAGGCATTGGTAAGACTCACTTGATACAAGCAGTTGGTAATAGCATTTTAAAAAATCAGCCAAGCAAAAAAGTGGTATATGTAACGTCAGAACAGTTTGTCCAAGAGTTTGTTGACGCTCTTAGATTTAAAAAAACCAATGAATTTACCAATAATTACCGCGGAGCTGATGTCCTAATTATTGATGATGTGCAGTTCATTGCTGGTAAAGAAAAAGTACAAGAAGAGTTCTTCCATACTTTCAACGTTCTTCACCAAGCTAATAAGCAAATCATTATTAGTAGTGACAGGCAGCCAAGAGAAATACCAACGTTAGAGGAAAGATTAAGTAGTCGTTTCGCATGGGGCATGACAATTGATATGCAAACTCCAGATTTTGAAACCCGTTGTGCAATAATTCAAACAAAAGCCCACGAACACAAGGTTCCACTTGATAACGAGATAGTAGAGTATCTAGCAGGTCTAATTCAAACCAATATTAGAGAACTTGAGGGGGTTTTAAACCAACTGTTGGCTTTTTGTGAGATGAGAGACATACAACCAACCATCGAGATCGCTACTAGCCTGCTTAGCGGCTCGCAGTCCAGGCCCAAACATATAAATCCCAAGCAAGTTATCGATAGAACTGCTAAGCACTTTCATATACCTGTCGATGAAATGATGGGGCCCAAGAGAGATCAGGATATAGTTGTCCCTAGACAAGTTGCTATGTATATACTCAGAAGCGAACTACACTTAAGTTTCCCTAAGATAGCACATGAACTGGGCAGGAAAGATCACACTACTGCTATCCATTCTGTAGATAAAATAGAGGAACAAATTAACCTAAATGGTGATATTAGATCTGCTGTTAAGGATATAAAGGAAAAATTATATGCTTAGGGTTTTTGTTATGGCTGTGGATTTATTGTGTGTTAGTTGTGCTTTGTATCGCCTTTTATACACACAGCAAAAAGTTGTTATTTTTTACTGTGAACAAATAGGTAGTTTTATAACCAAGATTGTGGTTGGTTTTACTAAGTTTTTACAACGTCGTTTGTGTAAAATAACAACTGTTATTTATAAGTTATCCAACGTTTCCACAGTACCTATAAGAACTACAACTAGATATATAAACTTATTATTAATATTTCAGGAGAATTAAATGAAACTACAAGTCACACAGGAAAATCTAAATAAAGCTTTAAGTAGCGTTGCCAGAATAGCCAGCACAAGATCTACACTACCGATACTCGCAAATGTTCTTTTAAAAACTTTTAAAAACAGACTTAGCGTTTCGGCAGCTAACTTGGATATCGCAGTAACTCACTACATCGGCGCGAAGGTTGTTTCTGAAGGGTCTATCACTATACCCGCAAGACTTATTCAAGATTTGGTTAGTAATTTGCCGAGTGATGTAATTGATTTAAACCTAGAAGATAATAAACTTCATATAAATTCTAAGATGTATCAATCTGTAATGAACGGTGTGTCAAGCGAAGATTTTCCGGTAATGCCAGCTATTTCAAAAGGTCAAACTATAAAAGTTGAGGCAAGCCTTTTAAAACACAGTTTAACTCAAGTTGTCGTTGCAGCTTCCAACGATGAAACTAGACCGGTACTAACAGGTGTCTATTTTAATAGTTTTGGTGGAAAATTATATATTGTGGCAACAGATAGTTATAGATTAGCCGAGAAACTTGTAGCTCCTACTGATAAGGAAATAAATATTCTAGTTCCAGCGTCAGCTATATCAGATTTACTTAGAATTATGGGTGATTATAACGGAGAGGTATCTATATCTTATGATGAACAACAAGTATCTTTCTCCACGGGTGATATAGAGTTAGTTGCCAGATTAATCGACGGTAAATACCCAGACTATAGACAATTAATACCAAAGACATTCACAACTACTATTTCCCTTCCAAAAACAGATCTAAATAACATAACCAAAGTATCTGCATTGTTTGCTCGCGAAAGTGCCGGAAGCATTACAATTAATACATCCGAAGAGAACCAGGAAATTAGTATACACTCAGTAGCTTCACAGCTTGGAGAAAACACTGCAAGTGCAAAAGCTAAGGTTGTTGGTGACGGAGTTGTTACTATGAATTCACGTTATTTACTTGAGGCACTCAGCGTACTTGATGGAGAGGGAGTAGACTGTAATTTTAATGGTAAGTTAGAACCCATAGTTATATCCAACAAAGAAACTAAAAATAACTATCTCCATATAATTATGCCTCTAAAAAGCTAATTAAAACTTTAACTTAGGTTGTAAACTAGAAAGATGATTACAGATATTCATCTGCAAAAGTTTCGTTCATATTATGACAGCTCTTTTGATTTTGACCCAGGTGTAAATATAATTGTTGGCCAAAACGGAAGTGGCAAAACAAATCTACTTGAGTCAATTATGATGGTATCTCAGGGCGCTTCATACAGAGCCAAAGACCACCATATGATTTTAAATGATGAACTTTGGGCTAGGCTGGAAGCACACACCAAAGACCAAACTAGAGTGGTAAAAATAGAAAATATAGGGCCAGATAAATATTCCAAGACATTTGAAATAAATGACCAAATAATAAGAAAACTTAACTTAGAACAAAAGATACCAATAATTTTATTTGAGCCCAACCACCTTCAACTTTTAACAGGTGGGCCAGAAGCGAGGAGAGAGTACCTAGATAGTATTTTAGAACAGACTGTTGTTGGATATAGAAGATTAAGACTTAAGTACAAAAGATTACTAACTCAAAGAAATAACCTACTCAAAACAAGGAAAGTATTTAAACAAGATATTTTTGTTTGGAATGTTCAACTTAGTGAGGTCGGAGGCCAAATTAATAAACACAGGTTTGGATTAACTAATAAAATAAATGACCAAATAATTGATTTATATAAAAAGATAGCCGGAAGTGAACTTAAATTAAGAGTTCACTATAGTAGTGAACTTAAAGTTGTTGGTTACGAAACGGCGCTACTATCAAAACTAGAAAACTACACCGAGGATGTTTTAAGAGGTCACACCCTTCATGGTCCACATCTTGATGATATGAGGGTTTATATAGGCGATACTGAAGCGGGTCTTATCGCGTCTAGGGGAGAAACTAGGACGATACTTCTGGCGCTAAAATTAATTGAAACTAAGATTGTTGAAGATAATAGGAATAAAAAACCGATATTACTACTTGATGATGTATTTGG
>DATKHH010000068.1:0-4803 GCA_035510315.1 Candidatus Saccharimonadia bacterium | reverse complement strand
GAATTATACTCCAAATAAGATACTTTATACTAATGCTTTTTTTATAATTTCTATTGTCCTTTTAATTTGCTCCAGATCAGTTTGTCTACCTAGAGAAAACCTCAAACTAGAAAGTGCTTCAGACTTGCTTAGGCCTATAGCGAGTAAGCTTACCGAAATATTATTTTTCTTTGCATTACAAGCTGAGCCTGTAGAACACATAACTCCCATATTATCTAGTTTAAACAGTAATTCTTCGTTATCGAAGCCCACAAAGGAAACATTCACATTGTTTGCTACTCTGTTTTTTTGTGGTCCATTTATATGTATTTTAGGATAAATTTTCATTAGGCTATCGAAAAAATATTGTTGCAGCTCATGTAACCTCTTTGATTCTATCTCCCTAAGATTTTGGGCAATTTCTAGAGCTTTACTAAAGCCAATTATGTTGGCTACATTTTCCGTACCACTTCTTAGTCCAAATTCTTGCCCGCCACCAAGTATTTGCGGATTTAACTTAATTGATCTATGAATATATAAAATTCCTGATTGTTTTGGCCCATAAATCTTACCGCCATTTAAAGTCATTAGATCTACACCGAGCCCATTTACTTTAATATTTTCATAATTTGCTACCTGGCAAGCATCTGTATGAAAGTAAAGTGGTGTTTGATTTCCCTCTTCTAAACGTTTAGACCTAACAACTTTAATTAAACTACTTATTTTTCTAAGTGGCTGAATTGCACCTATCTCATTATTCACATACATAATACTTATAAGTACTGTGTCATCATCAATTAATTCTGAGAGCCTACCTAGTTTAATAAAACCTTGGTTGTCCACCGGCGCGATCTTGTGTAAATAACCTTTAGCTGGATCGACTACGGACTCATGTTCAATGGAACTAATGACCACATTCTTAGATGAAAACTTATCCATCACACCTTTAATGGCCAAATTATTGGCCTCCGTTCCACCAGCAGTAAAATAAATTTCCGCCGGCTTTACTTCTAATAATCCAGCTACAATCTCTCTGGCTTTTAAAATATCTTGGTTAACCTTCCTCGCCAATAGATAGTTTGCCGAAGGGTTATAAAACAAGTCGGAGAAATAGGGGCTCATAGCTTCAAGAACTCTACTGTCCAAGGGCGAAGCGGCGGCATAATCTAAATAGATATCTTTTCTACTCATAACAACTCGTAAGCTTTTTTAAAGTTACTTCAGTTAAAATAAAGTTCTTTTCGAATCTTATTGTAGTAGCTAAGTGCTGCTTTGTATAAATTAACAGTTTCTTGTTTATCTAAAAGGTAGTGATGACCATTAATAACCTTGAGTACTCTATCTGGTTGAACTTCATATCTGACAAGTGTGTTACTTATGTTGCCACTACGATCAGTCTTTTCTTCGTGCCATACCCAAGTATGTCTATCTAAACAGAAGAAACTTCTATCAACATTAAGTGGTACGTAGCCGAACAACTGACCACCAAGTTTAGCTTCTTCTCGAATATATTCTTCATAGCGATCTTTAGGATTTCGCAGTTGGTATTTAATTGCTGAGAAAATGTCTACTATACGCATATCACTAAATACCCTGCCTTGAAATTACTTCTTGCAATGCCAACACTGCAGCAGCAACTTCTGCTTCTCGAATAGTCTCTGGGCTACCTGGATAAAATTCTGGATTATTCATATATTTGAATTGTACCTAAAAATTAAATAATTTTTGAGAGTTTTTAGATGTTTTTTTAATAATTAACTCTAAACTCTCACTCCTTAAATCAGCTAGAAATTTAGCTGTAATACTTATATATTTTGGTTCACATATTGTACCACGTAAAGGACTAGGGGTCAAGAATGGAGAATCTGTCTCTAAAACCAAGTTGCTTAAGGGAACTGATTTATACATTTTTATTTGCTCCTGATTTTTAGTAAAAGTGGCAATGCCATTAACTCCAAGATAGAAGTCCCTTTTAATCGCTTGATCCATGTTATGAAGAGAATCGCTAAAACTATGTATTACGCCATTTCGAAAACTGAACTCGTCAACTATTGGCCAAAAGTCATCAAAAGCACTACGTACGTGAAAAATAATTGGTAAATTATTTTTTTGAGCAAGTCTTATTTGCATTCTTAGAATTTCTTTTTGAGCAATTTTTGATGAATTATTATAAAAGTAATCGAGCCCACACTCCCCGATTGCTACAACCTTGTCTTTGGATAACAACTCTTCAAATTTATTAGTAGTTTTATTGTCACAGTGATACTTATCTGCCATGTACGGATGAATACCAATACTTGCCCAGGTTTTTTGATGATCAGATGTAAATATGCAAGCCCGCAAACTGTCTTCAAGATCAGTTCCAACACAAACTAAGCCAATGAGCCCGTCACTTATTGCGTTACTGTAAACAAGCTCTCTATCAAGAGGATAATCTAGAGAGTGAATATGGCAGTGAGTGTCAACTAGTTGCATTGTACTACTCTTAAATTAAATCAACGCGAGGGAAAAGTGTAGTTTCAGATGGTTTAAGTTTTTCACCACCAAATATGTCTAGAATTTTCTCAGCCGTGTTGGGAATGAAAGGAACCAATAGATAAGCAAGTTCTCTTATTGATTCGACTTGATGATTTAAAGTTACACTTAGTATCTTATGGTCATTATTTTTATATAAAACCCAAGGTTTCTCGCTCTCAATATATTGGTTTGACTGCTTGATCTTGGACCAAATTAAATCTAGGGCCCTATCAAAACGACACTCCTCTATTAAACCGGCTATTTCTGGGTCATATGGTTTTGACTTGACGTCATTAGGACTTAATTTTCCGCCAAGATAATTTTGTATCATTACTGAACTTCGCTGAACTAAGTTACCAAGTTCATTACCAAGTTCATTATTATAGGCATCACTAAACTTATCCCAAGAAAAATCTCCATCACTGTAGCTTGGTATGTGCCTAAGGAAATAATACCTCAGAGCATCTACCCCAAATTTGTTGATAATCTCTTTAGGTTCAACCGAATTACCAAGTGACTTACTCATCTTTTGGTTATCTACATAAATATGTCCATGAACGTATAAAACTTTTGGGGTATCAATATTAAGTGCTAGTAATATACCAGGCCAGATTGCAGCATGAAATCGTAGTATATCCTTACCTACTATCTGGTAATCTGCTGGCCAAAACTGTTTAAAATCTTTACCATCTGGATAACCTAAAACCGTTATGTAATTAAGTAGTGCTTCAAACCAAACATATATAACCTGGCTATCATCATCTGAAACTGGAATTCCCCAAGAAATTTTCGTCTTAGGTCTAGAGATACTTATATCCTCTAGGCCTTCAGAAAGTAAACTAAGTATTTCGTTCTTTTTTGAACTAGGGATAACCCTAAATTCGCCCTTTTCTATTAAATTTTTTATTTGATCGTTGTATTTACTTAGTTTAAAAAAATAATTTTCTTCTGAGATTTTTTCATAAGGCCTATTATGCTCTGGACATATGCCATTATTATTTCTAACTACTTCATCTGAGAAAAAGGCTTCATCCCCAGTACAATACCAAGCTTGATATTCTTTTTTAAAAATATCGTCTTTTATTTGATTCCAAACTATCTGAACTCTTTTTTGATGATCTATATCAGTTGTTCTAATAAACCGATCATAAGAAATGTTAAGCTCTTTAGCTAGATCAATAAATTCCTGGCTTACTTTGTCTGCTAACTGCTTAGGGCTAAGCCCAAATGACTCAGCTTTTTCAGCAATTTTGCCACCATGCTCATCTGTACCAATAGATAGTAGCGTTTCATTACCGGTAATTTTAGAATACCTCGCCAACACATCATCAATCACAAATTCAAGAGCATGACCAAGATGAGGTGGACCATTAACGTATGCTATAGCTGAAGTAATATAAGTTTTCATTTTATTTTATCCGATGGTGCCTGGGGCGGGACTTGAACCCGCACGCCTTTTGGGCATTCGATTTTAAGTCGAACGCGTATACCAATTCCGCCACCCAGGCAATCTAATTATTATACCCACAAAAAATGGAGGCGCCGACCGGAATTGAACCGGTGTAAAAGGTTTTGCAGACCTCTGCGTAACCACTCCGCCACGACGCCGAAAATTTGCCTTAAAGTTAGCTTAGTTATTTTTTAACCTTGCCTTGAACTATTTTCCCAGGTAAAAGCTTAAATCACAAGTAGACATCCGTAATATACTCCTAATCTAATACATATAAAGTTCTTATGTTTAAGAATATAGTAGCTTACTAGTCAATTCTAGTATATTATATTATTTACCGTGATTGGTATACCCTTGAGTAAATCAGGGTGGGATTTTACTAGTTATAAGTGTTTAACTAGATATCTATTTTTTGCTGCAACCTTATTTTACATAACATTTTTAGCGTTTAATGTGGGGAAAGTCTCTGCAACTAGTTTTTCAGATAACTCTAGCTACACCGTTACCGCAGAAGTTTTACCAACGCGATATATAATAATAAACAATTCAAAGAAAATTTTAGCACTTATCTCTAACACTAATAAAAATGTAGTTCCGAAAGTAGTATTAAATTCAATAAAGAGCACACCGATAAAGCTGAGTCCAGACATAAGTAGTCAATATAGTTATTTACTAAAAACTTATAAAATTCCAAATAACGGAGACGGCCAACTCTATTTTTACCATGTATCAAAAACCCCCCAAAAACCAAGCATCAAAGAACAAACTACTAATTTGAAAAATAATAGTAAAACTATAAGTAACAATACAGTCTTCTTTTCAAGGTTATCGATAATTAATCAACTGGACTTATACAC
>DATKHH010000067.1:0-2025 GCA_035510315.1 Candidatus Saccharimonadia bacterium | reverse complement strand
CCACTATGCAGTATTTAGTCTACTTTGTTCAACTAATGTTATAACTAAGCATAGTAGATATAACTATCATCGTGGACCTCTAATATGGTTATGATTATTGGTTTGTTTTTTTAAGGAAAGATAGTAGTCAACAGAATCTGGAATTATATCCAATGTTTTAGGTTTTATTTTATTTAAAGTTTTTAGGATTTTAGCTACTTCCTCGATATTCTTACATACTTTATCGCAACTCGTAAAAACAAATGGATCTTTATAGTCTTTTACAATCTTTCCAAAATATTCTTTATCGGCACCATTAAATTTTCCGCCATGGGGAGCTAGACCAATTACTAGTTTTTTAAAATACTTGGCTATTAGTATTTCCTGGGATCCTCCAATACTTATGTCATCAGATAAGTAGCAAATCATTACATCACAATTAGATATTAGATAGCTGTCGCAACCAAAAACCATTTTGATGTCTTTTTGGTTAGTGCCAGTTTTTGTAGGATCAAGATTGTTTATGCCTATGCCGCTAAGTTTAGTTAGCTCCAAACAAAAGTTATCTCGCCAATCATGCTTACCAAAAATAGAGTCTTTTGATATTTTCCCTGCAACGTAAATGTTCAACATTTAACTATTGTATCAATATTGAAACTTATAGATTGAACTCCTGCAGACATAACCATCACTGTGGCCCTCCAATAGTTGCTAACAGATAGCAATTAGTCCCTAAGTTGTAAACGTTGTGTTTAGAGCTTCATTCGTATCTGTTAAAAAGTTCGAGTCCCTGATGGTATATAAGTTACTTCTTAGGTGGAATAGCACCTGCGTTGCGAAAAGTTAAGACAATCGCCATAGCATGACCATGGCCCAGTCCATATTCAGTTTTTAACCATTTAACGATGTCCATGACTTTTACGTCAGGACCAACCATTCCTTTAGCTTTTGCAGCTTTTAGAAAGTCCTCAGGAGTCATATTGGTTTTGGTATATATGTTGTCGATATATGCTTGGAATGACATACAGATATTATATCAAGCCACTACTAAAGCTTGAAGTTCAGTTTTTCGTATCTGTTAAAAAGTTTAAGTCCGTGATGGTCTATGTATGCTATTAATATTTAATATTTGACAGTAAAACATTCAGGCTTATAATTTCACTATGAACCTAGTATAATGGCACTATTATGATAACTTTTCGTCTTAGTACCCATTCCGGGGTTCCACCGTACCTTCAAATCGTACAGCAAGTTAAGCAAGCTATTCGTCTAGGGATACTTCTGAAGGAAGACCAGCTACCCACCGTAAAAGAAGTAGTCTCAATGATAGCTATCAATCCAAACACAGTATTCAAAGCTTATCGGGAACTGGAAATGTTAGGACTTGTCGAAGGAAGAACTGGCAGTGGTACATTCGTATCGGGTAGACCAGCCGGACCTCCGCCAGAAATACAAAACGTAGTGGCGAATAATCTAATCAGCTGGATTAACGAAGCAAAGAAGGCTGGGCTTGATGAAGAATCAATCGAAGCACTAATAAGCTCAACGTTACATAACACTAAGAGGGGTAATGATGAATCAACAAACAATAAGTAAAAACGCCATCGAGACTGAAGGTCTTGGGAAAAGGTATAGGTCGTTTTGGGCATTAAAAAATTGCAGTATCAATGTTCCTAAAGGTAGTGTATCGGCGCTTGTCGGCCCAAATGGCGCAGGTAAAACAACCCTCCTTAAACTATTAGTAAGTTTGAGTATGCCAAGTGCAGGTAGTGCAAATGTGCTAAGTAAATCCCCCTCTCAAAGGCCTGAGTATTTATCTGAGATTGGCTATTTAGCTCAAGAAATACCGATGTATGCTCGGCTTAACGCAAAAGAACATATTGCTATGGGTCAACACTTAAATAGTGACTGGGACAGTGAATTAGCTACAAAACGCCTCAATGAACTAGCTATACCGCTTGACCGTCCAGTCGGTAAGTTATCTGGTGGACAACGAGCGCAAGTAGCTTTAGGCTTGGCATTAGCAAAGAAACCAAAGCTACTACT
>DATKHH010000066.1:0-3328 GCA_035510315.1 Candidatus Saccharimonadia bacterium | reverse complement strand
GGGTTTGGTGAATTTTTAGGCTCTACATTGCCTATTTCTAAACTATACAATGTCTTAGGAAAACCCCTTGTTACTTTGGCTTCCAAATCACCTGTGATGGCTAAAAGTCTTCAATCTCTTGCTCGCATGACCGGATTTGGTTTAACTGGAGCAACATATGAAGGGGCTAAAGAAAAAGTCAAAACTGGAGAAATACCTTCAGCAGAAGAGTTAGCTAAATATGGAATTCAGTGGGCTGCATTTGATGGAGCTCTTCAGGTATTAGGTAAGGCTGTTTCATTTCTTCCAAAACTTAAAGGATATGCTGAAGCCAATAAAATTAGCGAAAAAGAAGCGCTAAATCAAGTTATAGAAAATCTGGCTAATGAGGGTGTTAATGCGGCAGAAAACCCAGAGATGGCAGTAATAAGGGCTGAAGAGATTATTGATGGAATTACTGGAAAAGATAAGCCTAGGGAAACTACTGCGCCACAAGTAGAAGGAATTGCCTCAGGAAATTCGGAGAGTGCACAAATTACAGCCAAAGTAAGTCCGTTATCTATTCAACAAACTACTAAAACAGCTCTTCCAGAAAAAATTGAACCTATTATCGAAACGACAGGTAAAGGTGCGGATGAACGTATTGAATATCCCAAAACTGGAATGGATAAGCTGATTGATACAACCAATGAATTTATTAAGGCTGCTCGTTCTCCTTCTGAAAGTTTAAAACGGTTAGGTCAAAAGGCAAATGAAAATATTTTTAATGCTATAGCTCCTCTTGAAAGATTAGAGCAAGAAATACCCATCTCTGAAAGAGTATCTACTCGTATTAAGTTTTCCCAAAGCGCAGCAAGTGAAATTAATAGTGTTCTAGAGAATGGTATATTTTCGAATATAACAGGCAATTTTGAGCATCAAGGACTAAAGGGAGCTTATGGTGATTTGACATGGAAGAAGCTCTCAAAAGGCTTAAAAGAAGGCGAATTTAGCCTCCAGGATTTGGATGTCTACCGAACTTCAAAGATAGCTCTCAGAAGACAAGCAGAAGGAAAAAAAGTTGGGATTGATACTAATAAAGCTAAAGCAGATATTGCTAGACTAGCTAAAAATTATGCCCCAATAGATAAGAATATCCGTGATTTTCAGAAAGCCACCCTACAGCATTATGGAAAAGATTTACTTGGTGAAGATTTAATCGCACAATGGAATAAAAACTACTATTCTCCTCTTTATCGTGTGATGGAATCTGGGAAAGATTCTATTTTAAAACCTGGAGCTCTTACACCTAAACAGCCGTTCAAAAGAATGAAAGGTTCAGAAAGAAAGATTGTACCACCCTCTGAAAGTGATCCCTATAATGCTTCAATGTTGATTAGCAATTCACGCAAGAATGATTCCATTTTGCAGTATCGCAAACTTGTATTAGAGGGAAAGCTTCCCGGAAAGTTTAGAGGGGCTAAAAATGATCCGATTCCATCTGAAGTATTAGAAGATTTAGATATCGATTCTGGTCTAAAAAACGTAGCAGAATCTTTGTATAATCAAACTAGAAAAGAAGCCTTCACTCCTGAAAAGAATGTCCTTCGTGGTTGGAAAGATGGTAAGCCCTTTAAAATTGAAGTCCCAGAAGATATTTATAATGTGTTCTCTTCAATAGCCCCACAAGATCATGGACCCCTAGCTAAAATATTTGGTGCAACAAATAGACTATTTTCCAGGGGAATCTCTATGGCGCCTAGAAAATTTGGATCTATCTTTGGAAGAGATGCTCTATCTTCATTAGTTTATTCGCGTACAGGCTCAAACCCAATTTCCATTGCGGAAGCCCTAAGTGATATTTACAATGCCAAGCCTATTTATAAAGAATTTCTTTCTATGGGTGGTGATGTTTACGCAAGTCGCCTGGCTGAAAGAATTGATAGAGCCAGAAAGGTTGAAGATCTTATTTCTCCAGGAAAAGAGGGAATTCTCGTACCTTTTGCAAAGATGGGAGATTACTTCCGCAAATATGGTGAAACTCTTGGAGATATTTCTTTAGCGGTTCCTCTAGGTGAATATAAAAGAGCCTTAGCTAAATTTGGCAATACAGCAGAAGGTCGAATAATGGCTGCAATGGAAGCAAGACGCGTGACCTATGACCCTACAAGAAAAGGGGGAAGCAAGATTGTTAGAGAGTTAGGAAACTACATTCCTTTTTGGAATGTTTCTCTGCAAGATATGGCTATGTTAGGTAGTAATCTCAAATCACCTACTACATGGGCAAAGGGTATGGCTGCTATTACAATACCAACATTATTGCTTAAAATGACAAATGAAGGTAATCCAGACTATGAAGACCTTACTCCAGTAGATAAAGCAGCTTTTTGGCACATGTATTTTGGTGATAAACATATTCGCATTCCAATTCCTTGGTTATTAGGCACTGCCTTTAAGGTTGGAGCTGAAGGTTTTTATGATACAGTCCAAGAATTAAGATCAAAAGGTAATCCTAATGCTAAAGATGCGTGGAAAGGCCTTTACGAGAATTTTGTTGAAAACCTATCGGGTGATTTACCTCCTATCCTTTCCAATTATATCGAAATGAGTACAGGTAAAAGCGTACCATCCCCATTAGGTCTTTTATTAGGAACTGAATCACGAGCTCCTGAAGTAGTACCAAAAAGGCTACAGGATCTTCCTTCATCACTTCAATACACTTCCAAGACAAGTCAATTAGCGCGTAAATTTGGCCAGTTATGGAATGTATCTCCTGTTAAACTAGAAAGAACCATAAAGAATTTTGGAACTCAAGTAGCGTCAGATATTTTTGCCCTTACAGATGAAATTGCCTATGCTACTGGACTTGCTGAAGATAAACGACCTGAACAAAGAGAATCAAATTATCTGCTTTTAGGAAATTTTGTATCTAATAGTCCTCCCGCAAGAACTAAATATGCTAATGAATTTTATGAATACTTAAGAGAAGCTACCCAAAACAAAAATGCTCAAAAAGTCATTTTTGAAAAAGGTATTACTGACGCAAGCTTAGATTCCATTAGCTATTCAGACGTGCCTATTTTTGCTTATAATCGTTCTATTTCAAAACTCTTTAAGGCTATGCGTACGGTTGAAGATGATAGCTCTTTAAATGGACCTCAAAAGAAAAAAGAATTAGATTATTTACAACGGGAAATTAATAGTCTTTATAAACAAGTGGTCTTAGAAATTAGGATAACCAAATTTTAATGTGAAGGTTTTTATTAATTTCTATGATTGCAATAGTTGAATTTGTTAAGTCTTTGATTCTAGCACTTTAAGCTTTAATAGATGTAAGTTGCCTGCTCTCTACCAGCATGAAATATACAAC
>DATKHH010000065.1:0-5724 GCA_035510315.1 Candidatus Saccharimonadia bacterium | reverse complement strand
GGTGGAGACCGGTTGGGGGGTGGAGGTGGGATGGAGGTGGAGAGGGCAGATGTGCGTAGTTCGGGTGCAGATCGGCGGGGTCGGCGGGTATCAAAAGCATCGGCAGGTAGTAAGATCATTAATCCAAAGTTCTTGAACACTAACTAGTAATGTCTAAACAAAACTCTGTCGGTGTTGTCGTACCCGCCTCCTTGGCCGATGCGATGACTACTTGGAAACTTACTACTCAAAGTGTTAAACTGGCTAAAAAGCTAGAAGAAGAAGAACGCTTAAAAGCGAATGCTTATGTCACTCCAGGAGGACCAACTGAGTACGTTTTCTATCTTTAATTTATTTCTTATTTTTTGTTATCTTAGGGAGGAAGTTAAAGAAGAAAAAAAATTAATCACAGTTGATCTTTCTTATTCTCCTTCTAAAAAAGAAAAGAAAATGATTGGACTTCTTACTGAGGAAGAAGTGAAGGAGTTGGCTACTCAGCCAACACAAGACCAAGAGATAAATTACTCTCAAAATGGGTGTTATCTCTATACCGATGGTCGACCTATTACACCGACAAACGGGTATTTCTTTTTCTATTTTTATCTTACTTATTTTTTATTATTAGACCTCTCTCTCACATGGTTGCTACTCAACCATGGAACTCCCCTCCCTATGTCCCTTCTTCTCCTCCAACACTTCCTCAGAAGCCCCAAGCTTCTTACGATGGGAGTAGAAAAAGAAAAGTTGATACTCTGAAAAGAGTAATGGAGGAGGAATTAGACAAACGAGAAGAGAAAAGTAAGAAAAAGGTAAGAAAAAGTATAGGTAAACCTTCTTTTTCTTATCCTTCTTTATTAGCGCAGGCAACAGAGAGAGAAGAAAAGAAAAAAAAGAAAGAGATAGAATGTATGAACAAGTTAGCAAGAATAGAGAAAGAAGAAAGAGAAAAGAGAGACGAGGCAGATGTGAGATATTTAGAAGGAATACAAGAAAGAGAGAATAGAAATAATAGCGATAGTGATAGTGTAGTGTCTTACGAATTAGAAGATGACATTAATTTTAGCGAGTCAGATGAATTAGAGGTAGTAAAAGACTTAGCAGTAGCTAAAGATGAGTTAGAAAATACGAGAGATAACTTAGAATTAGCATATGAAGAAGTAGATAGATTAGCTGAAGAGCTAGAAGCAGAGAAAGATAAAAGAAGAAAGCTGAAAGCTAGAAAAGAGAGACAATGTTGCAAAATTTATAATACTTTTCCTATAGAAAGATTACCTAGTGTAGGAATAAATAAGAAAGAATTTCAGAAATCTAAAACAGCTTATCGTAGAGCATTTAGTAAAGTAATAGATAATTATTGGAATAAACATGTTAAACCAATAAAGCCAGAAGGAGAGAGAAGAATAATTAAAAAGAAAGAAAAAGCAAAAATAATAATATTAAAAAATATTCCTAAGACTAGAGAAGAGATTCAGATTCAGAATCCTCATCTTAGTATGGTAGAAGTAGAAGATGTAGCTCAGACTTATGGATTAGATAGAGAAAGTCAGAAAAAGAATAAAAGTTATAATGAGATAGAGAAAGAATACGAATTAGAAAGAGCTATTACTTTTAGCGATGAAGAGTAGATAGGAACGGCTTAATCCCTATGGGAGGCTGTACGATTGTTGTATCTTAATAAAAAAATTTACAACTAACTCTTGTGTTGACTTCTTCTCAGTTCTTTATTCTTTCCTCTTTCTCTTTCTAACTTTCTCTCTCTTTGAACTTCTCTTTCTTTCCACAAAAATAAAAAACATAAACATCCTTTTATTTTACACATTACTTTTCTTTCTTTCTTCTATCACTAAGAGCAAGCTTGGCAAACTCCAGTTCGTCGTCTTTCCCCATAGTCGCGTCCGTAAGTTGTTCAAAGGTAGGATTTTCATCCATGTCCATACATTCTTTGGAACAATAAACTCTTTTTTTAGTTTTGGCAAGATTGAGTTTGCGATAGATAGTGTGATAACAAGTCTTTGTATCGGCAAGTTCTACTTTTCCACACTCAAAATGCTCGCCTTTTAATTTACATTTTTCAATAGCTTTATCATCAGGAGTGAGATGAGATAAAGGTATCGATTTGATTGTAAGGGCAGTACTTCCATTTTGGTAATGAACCATCAAAGCAACATCAGGCCGATTAAAAAATTTAAGATCGCTTTCTACCATACTTTTGTCAAGAAGAGATTGATCGAAAAATTCTTTTTTCAAAGCTGCCAGCGCTGCCCTCAACCCATTTCTCCAGTCAGTTGTTACTGCCATGGGAAACGTGTAGCTGATTTCTTTTTTATCAGGGGCTTGAATTTCGATTTGTTGAATTAATTGACTTGTTAATTGCCAAGTACAGTTCCATTTCCAAATAGCGAATCCAAGACTAGCGAGTTTAAGCTCTTTCTCCGATGGCCCATCTTGCTTCGATATTTCTTCTTTCTTTTCTTGCTTAGTATCCATTTTCGGTTTAAAGAGTAATGAGACCTGTTTAGGAATAAATTCAACATCGAATTTTTATTGTCGGAAATTAATTTCTATACTAGTATAAATTTTATTACTTTATTCGAGTTATTATTATGAAGTCATTAATTTATATGGCATCCTCTCGAAAGAGGAACAGAAATAACAGAGATGGCATGCCTCCCTTACCTCCTGGCTTTTGGACGCCATTATCCCATCCTGGGAATCCATATGATGTCTCAGCACTTGGTCCTGATGGTGTTGTTCACAACTTGGATTTACGTGGAGTTCGCCAACATCAGCATAATCATTGGAATAATCGTTCGAATCCTATTTACAACCATTTCTCAACTGATGTCCAACCTATCGGCCCTCGAGTCCATAATTGGGATACTGAAATTGTTGATCCTGCTCCTGCACCTTGGGATGGCTTACCTATCGCGCCACTTCCTAATGCTATTGGTGGTGTGAACAACAGAATTTCAGCGCCTACCCCTCCAGCCCATCATCTCAGTAATTTACGTCAATTGGAATTAATTGAGTTAAATATTCGTGGTAACATGGTTGCTGCTCAACAAGGTATGTTAGGAGGGTATGAATGTGCTTGGTTGTTTGGGGGGTTGGTTCAATCATTTTCTTTTGGACCTGCTTGGGATTGTTTTTATTATGTCTTATCCGATCTTTATATAACTCAGCCAAGCATAGTATCTTTAGTTTCATTTGTTCAAGAAATTCTAAATGATATTATGGTTATTGCTGGTGGGGCTATTATTGGAACTAATCGTGCTATGTTACACTTCGAAGGTACGACTGACGTTGCATCAGCAGCACCTAGACTTTTTCTTGCTTGTGCCAACACGGCATATCAAATTGGCGCTTTATCTATTGATCCTTTACCTGTATTTCAGGATATTATGATGGCATTTCAATCAGATGCTATGGCTGATTTTATATTCTACCGTTTATATGTTCATATCTTACGTTATATGGGGGGCGGCACATTAGAAAATATGCCATCTGAATTTTTAAAATTGCGTATGAGTAAATCATATGGTGGCCGTAAAGGTTATAAAATGATTAGCGGTGGGGAAGAAAAAGCATGTGGATTAGAAGCCATCATATGGGGGTTAGCTGGGGTGGTGACAAAAATTAGAAAAAGACTGAGGTGTCTTAAGGAAGCTATTCCTGATATTCATAAAAAATTTGAAAATTATCGAGAGAGAGCGAATACTGTAGCTAAAAAACTAGTAAAAAATAAAGTGATGTGGGAATTAGCCGAAATGGCAGATTGGAAGCAAGGAGAAGTAATTACTCACGAACAATTGGGCATGGCTGTTAATTCTTTTAGCGAAAAGTATGAACTTGATATTGGTTTGATTATTTTTGATGCAGTTATTCCGCTTAAAAAGCAATATGTTAATTATAATCCAATTGACCACGTGCCAGCAAATATGATATGTCTAGTGTATTGGGATTTCAAACCAATCGGCCATTATGACTGTATTGATGAAGTTTATACCACTTCTTGGATTCTTCGAGAACAAGAAGAAAAAAAAGGTCAAAGAAATACTCACGCTAAATTTGATTTTACCAATTTAAATATGAATTACTCCCAAAAAGAAGAGGGATTGCGATGCCGTCTATGTAAATGGTGGGTAAAATATTCGCCGAAAGATAAGTGGTATAAAAATCACAATGGTTCTCAAGGTGAAAATAAAATATCATGCGTGGATTGTGGAGTAAATTTTAAATCCGCCCGCTGTTATAACAATCATAAAGTTCTTCAAGATGGTCATGCTATAGCGGCTTGTGTTAGCAATCATATGTGTGAAAAATGTGAAGGTGTTCATGATGTTAAACGCAACTGTGATAATTTTTATTGTCAAATGTGTGTGAAAAGTGTATCTAAATCAGTAAAGCACGTCTGTTTTATTCAACCACTTAATGAAAAGAAATTAGATTTAGTGGATAGGGTTATATACGCTGATTTAGAGAGCGATGTTAACCCTGAAAACAGAAGACAACGTGCTTTGGTATGTGAAGCGATGTACGTGGAGCCTTGTGATGACCATGAAATTCCTAACGCAGATTGCAAATTATGCAGGACTGTAGAAAAGGAATTTTATGGTTATTCTTGTCTTACTGAATTTCTCAAGTGGTTAAACGATGAACAAATGGGCGCCACTGTAGTGTTCCACAATGGAGGCAAGTATGACCTGCAATTATTGTGTGAACAAGTGGCCCTCGATGATGGTAACTTAATTATTTCTCTTGAAATACCTAGAGGCACCCAAATTGTTTATCTCGAACTCAAAGATAAACGGCACTTTACTAAGAAGAGTAAATCAATCCGATTTATCGATTCTCTTATGTTTATCTTTGTGCCACTTGGGAATTTCGACAAAGCATTTGGGCTCAAACAAAACAAAGGGGTGTTTCCTTATGGTTTGCTCAATCGTGCTGGATGGGAAGAAGTGACTGAAATCCCTGGTCCCGCAGATTTTTGTATTACACCTAAAGAAATTAAATATTTAGATAAAGTAAAAGTAAATAATAAAAACAGAGGTGTTTATATTCAGGAAATATTAGATTATATTAGTGAATGGAAAGGTAAAGAATGGAAAGCTAAAGAAAAATTAATAGAATATTGTAAATCAGATGTAAAAGTATTAATGCAAGGATGTGATATATTTAGATATAATTTTAGAAAATTAGTTGGATTAGATCCGTTTCAATTTCCTACCCTGGCTAGTGCTGTGGCTGCTTCACATAGGCAGCCTTGTCATATGCCTGCTGATTCAATGCAGTTATTCGATATGCGGTCTCTTATGTGGATGAGATCTTGCTTAGTCGGCGGGCGGACCGAACCATTTTGTTTATATGTGCACTGCATGCCAGGATGGAAAATTAAATTTGTAGATATTAGAAGCGAATACCCCTTCGCTATGGCTACTAAACGTTATCCAATCGGGGAAGTAACGTATGATGTAGATTTTAATAGTTTTATTAGTTATGATAGAGCTTCATTAGATTTTAATAGAAAAACAGGAGTTCGCTTATGCGATGTACTTACTAATCCAGATGGCAAATTCGGTATGGGTATGATCGAATGTACAGTAGTATGTGCCAACGATGTTAAATTCCCTGTATTGCCTTGTCGATCTGCGCCTCCTGGTAAAAAAGAAAGTAAATTATTATATATGGTTAGATCTGGTGTATGGAAAGGTTATTTAACATTATTAGCCACAGCTATTAAAC
>DATKHH010000064.1:0-6355 GCA_035510315.1 Candidatus Saccharimonadia bacterium | reverse complement strand
AGTAGTTTTAATCCTAGAGCTCTCGCTCTAGGTAGGTTAGGGTTGATAGAATAAGCCATGGTAGGCTCCTTTCATTGTTAGTTGGTACTTACAGTGTAGGATGCCTACCATTTATGTTGCAAAGGTGGTGAGTTAATACGCCCAAGTTGACATACTACTGTTTTTATGGTAGTATTTTTTTATGAGTCCACTAGAGCAACACGCTAGTTATAAAAACAGCCCCGAAGAGGAACTCCAGCCTCTTTCAGGGGAATTACGCTTATATTGGTCTGTATTAGATTGGGCAAAACAACGGAGTGTTCATGAAGAGGCGAGTTTAGATGAAGCTTCTGCAGCCTATACCGAAGAAGAGGCTCAAAGGCTTCAAAGTGCTATCACAACGCTTAGTGCAAGGGATCAGGCAATTTTAACGATGAGTTATGGCTTTGGAGGTGAAAAACCAAAAACATTTGTTTGGCTTGCCAGAGATTTTGGTCTTACTCCAAAACGTGTTAGTCTTTATCAGAAAAGATCAACTAAAGCTCTCTCCGAAATACTTTTTCCCGACTGGCTTTGGGAGTCAAAAACTTAGTAAGTCTTGCTTAGATGAGAGAAAAAATATAAGTTATTTCCGTCACTACGTTGCTCAAAATACTAGAGGTCATTGATTACGCTTATTTTGGCTCCGATTGAATTAAGACGTTCAGCGAGATCTTCATAACCCCGATTTATGGTATAGACGTTTCTTAGAGTACTTATCCCTGTGGCAGCTAACATGCCAATGAGAAGTAAGCTAGCCGGCCTTAGAGCAGGAGGACAAACAACATCGCCACTGGTAAATTTAGTCGGACCTGTAACAAATATTCTATGTGGATCTGCTAGCTCAACATTCATACCAATTTTGGTCATTTCTGTGTAATAAATCGCTCTGTTGTCGAACATCCAATCATGTATCAGAGTTCGGCCACTTGCAACTGCGGCGATTGGAACAAAATAAGGAATTGCGTCGGGATTAATTCCTGGAAATAGATTGGGATGTATTTTCTCTTCAAGTGCGTGCAGTGTACCGTTGTGTTTTTGGATAGTTATGTCTGTTAGATCAATAATCTCATTATGGCTTTTATAGACTTTTGAAAAAGTATATTTGAGACCCATAGTTTTTAATTTCAGTAGTTCTAGACCAAGCCATCTAAAGGGAACTCTGCTAATTGTAATTGAGGAATTTGTAGTAATAGCAGCTGAAATAAAAAACATGGCTTCAATTGGATCCTCAGTTGGTGCATAGGTAATATTTTTCTTAATATTTCCTACACCTTCAATTGTCAAAAAAGGAGTACCGAAACCATTAATTTTTACGCCTAATTTTTTTAAAAATAAGCATAAATCTTGCACCATATAGTCTGCACTAGCTCCGTGAATATAAGTTAAATCTTCACTGCGAGCAGCTGCCATTAGAGTGTTATTTGTAACGGTGTTTCCTTGTTCATACAAGACAATTTCTCCAGCAGGTTTCCTTTTTACTGTAACGTTATAGTGCCCACTTTTAGCGATAATATTGACACCAAATTCTTCAAGTGCGTATAGGTGGGGAGCTACGGTTCTAGATCCCAATTTACATCCACCAGCGTAAGGTATCTTAAAGCTTTCGAATTCATGCATAAGAGGACCAATTAACATTAATACACTTCTTGTTTGTTTAGCGGCAGACTTATCTAAATGATCGAGGTTTAATTTAGGAGGTCTTCTGATCTCTATATCATTGCCTTCTAGCCATTTAACTTTGACACCAATACTTCGGAGTACTTCTATAATTCTAAATACTTCTTCTATACGTGGAAAGGCTGTAAATTTGGTAACTCCATGGTTTAGCAGCGAAGCACATAGTAGAGCTACTGCAGAATTTTTTGAAGTTTTGAGTTCAATAGTGCCTTTTAACTCATGTCCTCCTTCAATTCTAAGATTAAGTCCTGGAGTTCCTAAGTTAATTAGTTGTTTGTTTAGGACGTCACTTATTCTCCCTAGTGTTTCAATACTTAAATTTTGTCTGCCGTTTTCAATACGGTTAACTGCTGATTGACTAGTCTTTAATCTTTTTGCAAATTCTGTTTGTGTTAGGCCTCTTTCTTGCCTTATCTGGTAGATAAGTTGGCCAATTTTCTTATTTGATTCGTTCATGTGTCGTATATTATATCGTACCAGATATAATATACAAGGTATTTCTCTTGCCCAAGTAAGACTGATACAATATCTAAATAGCATCTGAAGGAAGTTTTAGTATATGCACGACAAAGTAATTTTTGATTTAATTTTAGAAGAAGAAAAACGTCAGAGGCAGGGTTTAGAATTAATTCCTTCAGAGAATTATGTTAGCAAGGATGTAATGAGAGCCCTTGGTAGTGTTTTTACTAACAAGTATTCTGAAGGATATCCTGGACGTCGATATTATGGTGGTCAACAAAATACAGATAAGATTGAGCAGCTTGCTATAGATAGAGCCAAAAAACTATTCAACTCAGATCATGCAAATGTTCAATCTCATTCTGGTGCACAGGCGAATGAAGCTGTTTATCATGCATGGCTGGAACCAGGCGATAACGTACTGGCAATGGAATTGGCGCATGGTGGTCATTTAACTCACGGCGCACCTGTAACAATACTAGCTAAACAATACAATTTTATTAGATATGGTATGAAAGATATTGAAACTGGCGAGATTGATTATGAAAATTTACGGAAACTTGCCCTAAAACACAGACCTAAAATTATTCTAGCTGGATTTAGTGCATATCCCAGAAGTTTAGATTATAAGAAATTTGTTGAGATTGGTAACGAGGTTGGAGCGGTACTAATGGCAGATATGGCACACATCGCAGGTTTGATAGCTGCAGGTGTACTCGATAATCCATTAGATTTTGGTTTTCACGTTATGACCACAACTACTCATAAAACGCTACGTGGCCCAAGAGGCGGAATGATATTAACTAAAGGTGTTGTTGGCAATCCGCTAAAAAAAATTGAGAAAACAATCGAAAATTTGCCAACCCTCATTGATAGAATGGTATTTCCAGGTCTGCAAGGTGGTCCTCATATGAACGTAATTGCTGCTAAGGCAGTGGCATTTAGGGAAGCTTCAACTCCTGAATTTAGAGAATACGCCAAGCAAATTATATTAAACGCAAAAAGACTTAGCCAGGAGTTGATGCAAAGAGGCTTTAAGTTAATTACAAATGGAACTGATAATCATCTGATGTTAATAGACATATTTAGTTCATTTGGAATAGACGGTGCAATTGCTGAAAAGACTCTTGATGATATAGGGCTTACACTTAATAAAAATTCCATTCCAAATGATACATTACCACCATTTAAACCAAGTGGGCTAAGATTAGGTACGCCTGCTATAACTACTCGCGGTTTAGTAGAGGACGACATGGCCAAAATTGCTGAATGGATGAAACAGGCTATTGAAAGCAGAGATAATCCAGGTTTGATTACTAAATTACGTAGTGAAGTAATGATATATTGCAAGCAATTCCCTCTGCCGACAGATAGCTAATTATACGGTAGCAGTTCGGGTTCTTGTTTGAGAGTGATGCCAAATTCATTTTTAACTTTGCCCATAATCTCGTCTCTGAATTTAAGCAAATCTTTAGTTGAGCTTGCAGACTTATTAACTATTGTTAATGTATGTTTTGGCCAAGTTGACATACCGGTAAAAGAGTCAAACTTGTCTTTATATCCAACAATCTCCATTAGTCTACCAGCTGATAATTTAACGTTACCATCGTCCAGTTTCCAATAAACCAGATTTTGGTGAGCTTTTTGTATACTTTCGAAATGATCATGAGCCACGATTGGGTTTGCAAAAAAGGAACCGTTATTTGGGTTTATCTTTGGATCAGGTAATTTTGCCTTTCTAATATCAATTACCGCCTTTCTAATAGTTTCTATGGAAACATCACTAATATGATTTTTTCCGAAGTATTCTTCAAGTGCTTTATAGTAAGGTCCTGTTGGGCTTTTTTTAATCAATTTAAGAGTTATATTAATAATTATAAATCTATCTTTATCAACGGATTTAAATCTACTGGTTCTGTATCCAAAATTACACTGAGATTTATTAATTGTAATAATCTGTCCATTTTTTGTGTCGTAGGCTTCTAACTTTGTAAAGACATCAGCAAGTTCTTTGCCATAAGCACCAATATTTTGAACTGGTGCAGCAGCACTAGTACCTGGTATTAAGGATAAGTATTCAATGCCGGAGAGACCTTGCTTAGTCAAATTACCAACTACTTGATCCCAATCTTCACCACCAGATATAGTTACAGAGAATTCATTATTAGTTAGCTTAGATTTCTCTATACCCTTCGTTTTGTTAATAATTAGTACTCCGTCAAACCCCTCATCTTTCCAAAACACATTGTTGCCTTGACCTATAGCTAAGAATCTTAATCCTTGTTTCTTTACCCATGACATAATTTCTATTAGCTCAGACTTTGAGTTAAATTCACAGACGTATTTAACTTGACCACCAAGTTTCATGCCTGAGAAATCTTTTAAGGATACGTTTTGCTTTATATTCATGTGTCTAATTATATACGTAGATACTATCTATTGCCTGTATTGACAATCAGGTTTAATATTATAGACATGAGTGAAGAAAAATTACAGAAGTTTCCATTTAGATCATTGGGTTTTAGATTAAGAACCTTTCGAGAAAATAATAATCGTAGTATAGAAGATGTATCGGGAGCTGTTGAGATTGACCCACAGTCATTAAAAAATATTGAAGATGGATTAAAACTTCCAGAAGAAGACATCTTACTTTTATTAATTAGCTACTTTAATCTAAAACCCAATGAAGCAAAAAAAATGTGGGAACTAGCTGGCTATGACAACTTAACAAATAACGCTGAGTCAGAAACAACTGATACTAATATCCAGGTACCAACTATCTTGTTAGTACCTTTTGATAATAAGGTTATCTATTCAGATCTACTTCAGGTTGCCTCCAATAACTATGGGCTAACACTTAATTTTATGCAGACGAATGGCTTGAAGAACAATACACCTCATTTTGTATCTAGAGTAGGCGTTAGCCGTGAACACGCCAGAGACATAATTAAAATGTTAAAACAAGCTTTGGAAGAAACTGCTAAAAAACCCGGATCACAGACAGATATTAATCAAAGTAGAGATAACAAGATGCCAAAAAGTAACTAGATTGAAATAAGTTGGTTAAAAGATTTAAAAAGCTAGCTTAGGTATCAAGATATATGGTGCCCCCTGTAGGATTCGAACCTACGACCTCTTGTTCCGAAGACAAGCGCTCTAATCCGCTGAGCTAAGGAGGCAACTATAGATTAACTATAGCATGAGCTTAGTATTTGCAGCATCGTATAGCAAAAGACACTTTATGCTAAAATATAGATTAAGTATTTTTGTTCGGAGGAATTTGTATGCAAACTGACAATAAATTGAATTTAAAAAGGCCACTGATAATCGTTGGAGCTATTGTTGTTTTGTTCATAATTTTTCTTATTGTTAAGTCTCCGACAACCAATAACCCGAATGCACCAGATACAGTTGCTTCAAGCTCACTACTAAATAAACTATATTCAATACCAACTAGTGTATTGAATAAAGTAGGTTCAGGTACTTCGTCTCAGAAGCCAGAACCAATCAGCGGTCAACCCTTACAAACCTCAACCGGTCTACCAAAAGTTTTATATATGGGTGCAGAATATTGTCCATATTGCGCTACTGAAAGATGGGCTATGGTTATATCGCTTTCTAGATTTGGAACGTTTTCAAATTTAAAATTAACCCATTCCTCTACAACAGACGTATATCCAGACACTCAAACCTTTTCTTTTTATGGTTCTAGTTTTAATAGTACGTATTTTAGTTTTGACCCAATTGAGCTGTATTCTAATATCCCTAGTGGTAGTGGATATACGGTTCTTCAAAAACCAACTTCTTTGCAACAGTCGCTTCAGAACACCTACGACGCTCCACCATATGTTTCATCTAGTGATCAAGGCGCTATCCCATTTATTTATTTTGCTGGAAAGTATCTTATTGTTGGAGCCACTTATTCTCCTCAGCTTTTGCAGGGGGAAACTTATGATCAGATTGCGGCAAGTCTGGATAATCCAAGTAACCCAATAGCAAAAGGGATGCTCGGTGCCGCTAATAATATTTCTGCTGCTCTGTGTAAACTTACTAACAATAAGCCACTAACCGCTTGTACAACTACAATTCAAAACCTTGAGACTAAGTTATAAATTAACCCAAAATTAGAAAAATGAATTTAACAAAAATTTTCAGGGGACCAGATAATAAACACTTAAAAATAATTTATTATGGAGCC
>DATKHH010000063.1:0-8635 GCA_035510315.1 Candidatus Saccharimonadia bacterium | reverse complement strand
ATCTTAGGTCTAGGAATACTCTTAGTAGTACTTTCATATCTTGTTAGTCAATCGTTAATGTCATTTTCATAAAAGCATAATGAAGAAGTCTTTACTTGAAATTCCGTTTCCTAGTGAGCGTGGTTTTAGGTATAGATTTTTTGAAATTTTACCGGGTGCTCTTAGCTATTTTGTGCTTTCTCTACCGTTACTGCTAAGTTTAATTAGTCCATATCTGACAGTGTATTTTATTCTCGGTTTCTTGTTCATTTGGTTTACAAAGGCTATTGGTCTAGATGTTAGAGCTGTCCAGGGCTATAGGATGATTAAAAAACATGAAAAGCTACCTTGGAGCTCCATGCTTAAAGAAATAACAAGTTTGAATAGTGAAAATACAAAATTACCAAAATGGCACAAAAAAAATATAAAAAGAATTGCTCTAATGCGTCAAAGAATTATGCCTGAGGATCTTTATCACGTTTTCATAGTCGCTACATATAATGAAAAAAGAGAAGTTATAGAACCCACAATAGTTTCAATTACAAAGTCTAATTATGACTTAAAAAGAGTAATTTTAGTTATTGCTTACGAAGAACGAGGTGGCCCTGATATAGAAAAACAAACAATTGAGCTAATAAATGAGTACGGACACTATTTTAAACACGCAATGGCGGTTAAGCATCCTGAAAATATTCCTGGAGAGGTTATTGGTAAGGGAGGTAATATATCGTGTGCTGGCAAGGAACTTCTTAAATATGTTGAAGAACAAAACATTGATACAAAGAATGTTTTAGTTACTACTCTTGATTCAGATAATAGGCCACACCATAATTACCTGGCTTCTCTTAGTTATTTGTATTGTAGTTGTTCAGAGCCAAAGAATACATCATTTCAACCAGTACCTATGTTTACTAATAATATTTGGGATGCACCAGCTCCTATGAGAGTAATTGCAACTGGTAATTCGTTTTGGATGACTGTCAGTAGTATGAGACCTCATGCTCTTAGAAACTTTTCAGCCCATGCCCAAAGTTTAGAAGCTTTGGCTGATACAAATTTTTGGAGTACTAGAACTATTGTTGAAGATGGTCATCAATTTTGGAGGACTTATTTTAGATATAATGGCAAACACGAAGTTTTTCCGGTTTATGTACCTATATATCAAGATGCAGTTCTCTCAAAAACTTACATTAAAACTTTAAAATCACAATTTATTCAGTTAAGAAGATGGGCTTGGGGTGCTTCAGATATAGCTTATGTAGTAGATAAAGGATTCTTCAATAAAGATACTGAAAATAAAGTGCCAAAAAAAGATTTGATATTTAAGTTATTACAATTAATTGAGGGACATGTTAGTTGGGCCACCGCTCCAGTACTGATTGCATTTTCAGCTTTTGTTCCAGCTTTCGTTCATCCACAGAACTACGCGGCTAATTTATTACCGATTATTGTTAGTAGGATGCAAACAATAGCATTATTGGGTATATTTATAACTCTTTTTTTCAGTCTTAAAATATTGCCACCAAAGCCTAAGTATTATCGTAAGCATCGAACGTTCTTTATGATTATTCAATGGGTTTACCTACCGGTTACTACTATTGTTTATAATGCTATGGCGGGGCTATATTCACAGACTAGACTTATGTTTGGTAAATATATAGATAAGTTTGATGTAACAGAAAAAGCTGTTTATTCTTCTAAAACACGTAAAAAGATTTAACTATATTCTAGTTAGTAACTAGTTTATGATATGCCAGGTAATGACTTGAACTTACTCTGTCAAAATTTTTAAGTACCTCGCCTGAAATTTTTACAATTTTATCTCTATCTATTAATGGACTAGGGTTAACTTTGTGTATCTTTGCTAGGATGGTATTAGTTATAGCAATAGAATCATTAGTAGGGTTAACACGGTGTCCAAGACTATCTCTTACACTGATGAGTAACTTTTCACGAATGAACTCCTCTAGGTGCTTATCATTGAATTGAACCATCATAGACCTTTCTAGGTCAATTTTCTCGATAGTTGTGAATATATAGCCACAATTACGACAAAGACGTCTACGCCATACTTGTTTGAGTCTTAATTGAGGCCTAGAATTAACAACTGATGTTTGGCCAGAGCATATATAGCAATCCATAGCTATATATTGACATTACGCAAGAAAAAAAGCTAGTGTATAAAAGCCTAAATCTGTGGAGATTAGGCTAATTAGAGTTTACGTACCCTAAGAGGTTACTTTACTGCTGTCACGACTCTTGAACGTCGTATCCTTCTAACAGGTGTAGATGAAGTTAGTAACTCCTCATAAAATAATTTAAACTTATCTAATGAGCTTGAACTAATGCTACTCAAAAATGAGCGCCTCCCGTTTAACCGAATAATTCTAACAAAACAGATCAAAGTTGTCAATTTATCTTAATGGTAAGTTTCAGTTTAATTGTTGCAGTTAGTATTTAATTTAAGTATAGTTTTAAAGGATATAATTCGGGCTCTTAGCTCAGTTGGCTAGAGCGCTTCCTTGACGTGGAAGAGGTCAGAGGTTCGAGTCCTCTAGAGCCCACCAAGCATAAGCATTTCAATAGAAATAGTAGTCAATACCTAAATCCTAATGCTTGCATATAGCTTCGTGAAGGTAGATCATATTTGTAATATGGCAGAGACGAGATTAACTTTATCGATTCAAGAACCAGGGTATAGGATTTCACATACTTCCCGAGGCCCTACTGATATTGATAGTTTTGAAGTGAAGTTATATTCACCGCCGTACACTAGAGATTATATTCCTAAAAGCCCTGATCTTAGGATCGAATTAACAGAAGCAATTCAGAGAGCTTGCGGTAGAAGCGCATGCAATTCGACCTGTAGATTTGATGTCGATACAAGGGATCCGCATCAATTAGTTGAAGGTGTATTTGCGACATGCCTGGCTGATGATTGCCCTATGACCGAAGCGAGCAGTTACGGATCTTAGGTACTCATATTCTTAGAAATAATGACCCAAACAAGCTTTCGAGGTAGATTTAGCTTGCTCGCAATTGCAACTGGGCCTAACCCAGACTTGTAGAGTTGAAGAATCTCTCGTTCAGCTTGACCGAACAGACGTTCGTACGTATCCTGAAATTGAAGGGCTGAGGAATCTCTAGCAGTAACAGGCTTTTGCTCAAGAAGCGAACGTATGTTCTGGTTCGAGAGTCGTCCCATCAATTCCACCATCAAACCAACTACTTTATAGCATATAAGGTAGTTTTTAATTTTTAGGCTAACTTTGTGTCTTATAAAAATATACTCTATATGGTAAGCTATTAAGCAGTAAGTTTTGGATTGTCCCCAGGGGGTTTGTAAATATGACAATATATAACTACTAGTATTATACTGCTGCTATTGATATAGTTATCATCCAGACAAGTTAACAAGGTGTTCTTGTCACTATCGGTTGAATGCATTTACGAGGGCATTTAACCGATTTTTTATTTTGTACAGATTTTTAAAGAAGTTAAGCGTGTTACAATGGTTATTATTAACAAAGTTAGTGAGTTTAGCTCAGTTCTTAATTCAATTCTATGAAAAATGATAATCATTTAGAGGCCATGAGACATAGTTTGGCACATATAATGGCCTCGGCAGTTTTAAAGCTTTGGCCACATGCTAAATTCGGCGTTGGTCCTACTATAGACAACGGTTTTTACTATGATATTGATTTGGGTGAAACAACTATATCTCAAGAGGACTTTGTTAATATAGAGAAAGAAATGAAGGTGATTATTAAAAGTGACCAACCTTTTATACTATCTGAAAAAAGTATAGATGCTGCTATAACTTGGGCAAAAGAGGCCAAACAACCATATAAAGAAGAATTGCTTAATGATCTTAAAAGAGCCGGTACTACGAAAGTTAAAAATATTGACTCAGATGAGCTGGGCATTATTAACTCCATAGAAAGCAAATTAGATAAGGTAACCTTTTATCAGAATGGTGATTTTATAGATTTATGCAGGGGACCACACCTTAAATCAACCGGTGAAGTAGGTGCGTTTAAATTGACTAAAATTGCAGGTGCTTATTGGAGAGGCAAAGATTCTAATCCGCAGATGCAAAGGCTATATGGTGTAGCTTTTGAAACTGAAGGGGAGTTAAAGGATTATCTAGATAACCTTGAGGATGCCAAAAACTTTGATCACCGTAAATTAGGACAAGAGTTAGATTTATTTCTAATTTCCCCACTAGTTGGATCTGGCCTACCTCTTTTTACACCACGTGGTACGGTTCTAAGAGATGAATTAAACAAATATTCTCAAGAGTTAAGGAAGAAAATAGGATACAAAAATGTCTGGACACCACATATAGCTAAACAAAAGCTATATGAAATGTCTGGTCATTGGGAGAAGTTCGGTAGTGAATGGTTAAGTGTTAAAAGTCAAGAATCACATGATAATTTGGTTTTAAAACCTATGAACTGTCCGCACCATCAACAAATATATGCTTCAAAGCAAAGGAGTTATAGAGACCTACCTATTAAGTATATGGAGACAACTACAGATTACAGAGACGAAAAAGCTGGCGAGCTTCTTGGACTTTCAAGAGTAAGATCTATAACGCAAGATGATAGCCATATCTTCTGTACTTCCGAACAGATAGATAGATGCTTAAGTGATCTAGTTGAAGTAGTTAGAGAATTTTATAAGACATTAGATATGGATTTGGAAGTTAGGCTTTCGTTCAGGGATGAAACAGATAAATATTTGGGTGAAGCAAATCTTTGGACAAAAGCTGAGAAGATGATCAAAGATGTGGTTGAAAGTAAGAAATTGAAATATTACATTGCCAAGGGTGATGCTGCTTTTTATGGTCCTAAAATTGATTTTATAGCCAAAGATTTACAAGGAAGAGAACTTCAGCTAGCTACGCCTCAGTTAGACTTTGTACAACCGCAGAGGTTTGGCCTTAAATACACTGACGAGAATGGTCAAGAACAAACTCCCGTTATGATTCATTTTGCTCTCATGGGATCTATAGAGAGATTTTTAGCTGCGTATATTGAGCATACTAAGGGTAAATTTCCAGTTTGGTTAGCACCTGAGCAAGTTAGATTAATTACTGTAAACCAAGAAAAACAAACTCTAAAATTTGCTAATGAGATATTAAATAAAGCAATTGGTTTTGACCTTAGGATTGAAGTTGATAATTCCAATCAATCAGTAGGTAAAAAAATAAGAGAATCTGAGCTCTATAAGGTACCATATACTGTTGTAATAGGAGAAAAGGAAATAAAATCTGGCAAGATACAACCAAGAATTAGAGAAGATCTGACAAAATCTAAGAAAGAAACTAATATTGGAATTGAAGAATTCATAAAAATCGTTACTGATGAGTCTAAAAGCAAGTCCCTTAGTAGCTCACTTTAGTATAAATTTGTCATGAAACTGTTACCTCTCGTTTTCATAGTTGGTGAAACTGCATCTGGTAAATCTAAGTTAGCTATTGATTTGGCGCTGAAATTTAACGGTGAAATTATTAATGCAGACTCTTGGGCAGTTTATAGAGGGTTTGATATAGGAACTGCAAAACCAAGTGTTGAGGAGCGTAGATTAGTACCACATCATCTTTTCGATGTAGCTGACCCACTGGCTGGTTATTCTGCTGCAATATTTAAAAGAATGGCAGGAGAGTGCATTGAGGACATATATACTAGAAAAAAATTACCAATAATTGTGGGTGGTACGGGACTTTATATTGACAGCATTATCTATAACTATATCTTTTTACCAGGCTCAAACTTAAAAGAAAGAAGCTATCTTGAGACTCTCAAACTTGATGATTTGAAGACTATGGTCAACAAGTATGGTTTTGATTCAACAGGTATTGATCTGAATAATAAAAGAAGAGTTATTAGGTTGATTGAAAATAAAGGCAAGAGGCCGCAATCCTCACCTATGAGAAAAAATATTTTGATATTAGGACTTAAAGTCGACGCTGCTAATTTAGAGAATAATATAAAAAAAAGAGTAAAAAGGATGTTAAACGATGGCCTTGAGAGGGAAGTTAAAAGACTTGTAAATAAATATGGTTGGGATATAGAGCCCATGAAGGGTATAGGATATAGACAATTTAAAGATTATTTTAACGGGCATATTACATATGACCAACTGCGTGAACTGATAATTAGTGATACGATTAAATTAGTTAAAAAACAAAAAACTTGGTTTAAACGAAATAAAAGTATTCACTGGCTACATAACAGTAGCCAGAGTGTAGAGCTCATCACAACATTTCTGAATAAATCTTATATATAACAGTTTAATTTGTGTTACAATAAAGACATGATTGAACAACTGTTTGGGTCTAAAACAAGAGTGAAACTACTTCAGTTATTTTATGGTAATACGAATCGATCTTTCTACGTTAGAGAAATAACCAGAAAAATAGATGAACAAATAAACTCTGTAAGAAGGGAACTCGCTAACTTACTAAGCATCGGTATTATAACTTCTAATACGAGCAACAATAGATTGTATTACGAAGTTGATCAGAAGTATGAATATTACTCATCGCTTAATGAGATATTTGGTAGCGGTAAGAAAGTAATCAAGAAGACGAAGAAAGAAATAGCTGTAGATAGCCCAATTTTGAACATTGGTAATATAGACCTAGCTATTTATACTGGGCATTTTACTCGTGATGAAATCTCTGGAATAGATATTTTAATAGTTGGCAATGTGAACCCGACTCAGTTAAATAGGTTTATCGTAGAATTAGAAGCTCAGGAAGCCAAAGAGTTGAGATATGTAGTTCTTTCTTCAGATGAGTTTGATTATCGCTTAGAAGTTAATGATAGATTTGTTAATCAAGTTATTAATTCAAAAAAACAAATAATAGTAGACAAAAAAGGCTTGCTGGATAAGATTAATAAAAACTAAAGAGGGGATAATTAATGGAAGTACAATCATATGGTGCAAATACCATCAGAATTAATACTAAGAAAACTACCATAATAGTAGATGACTCTGCAGATATGCACGGGGGTAAATCATATGTTAAAGACGGTGATATTGTTATCTATACCACAAGAAATGATATAAAAAGCGATAAAAAAGAAAGATTGTTAATCAACAGTGCAGGCGAGTATGAAGTTGCCGACGTATTGATTATAGGTGTGCCTGCTTTTCCATATAAGGATGACGAAAAATTAAATAAACTTACTAACACGGTATATAAACTTGTTAGCGATGATACTTCTCTAGCGATTATGGGTAATGCTTCGTCAGAGCTATCTGACTCACAACTTGAAGCTCTGGGAGAGGTAGATGCTCTTATTATTCCGGTTGGTGGCAATAGCTATACGTTAGATGCTTCACAGGCCCTTAAAGTGATAAAGAAGATAGATCCGTTTATAGTTATTCCAACACATTACGATGATGGAGTAACCAAGCATAAGGTGATTCAAGATAAGATAGAGGATGTAGTGAAGGCCTTAGGATTAGAAATAATCGAAACTACCAACAAGCTAAAACTTAAAGGTTCTAGTTTTTCCGAAGGTCAAAATACTGGCTTAGTAATTTTGGAAACCAATTCTTAGCTTAACAAGCCTTTCTTCTTGAGAGTTCTAATTGCCTGAGTGCTTAACTTGAGTTTTGTTTTCTTTCCATCCACGACTACTGTTTTAGTTTGGAGATTTGGTTTCCAGACCTTGTTGGTATGGCGTTGCGAAAAACTGACATTATTGCCGTATTGCTTACCTTTTCCAGTTAAATCACAGACTTGCATATTTTTTCCTTTAAAGTGGTAGTTTAGTGATTTTATTGAGATAAGTCAAGGTTGGGCTGGTATAATAATATTTAATGTTTACGGTTGCGGATTTGGTATATGTAATACCAACAATTTTTATTTCATTGGCAATTCATGAGGCCATGCATGCATTTACAGCACATAGTCTTGGTGATGATACTGCAAAATTAGCAGGTCGTTTAACTCTTAATCCATTAAAGCACATAGATCTTTTTACCACTGTTGTCTTGCCAATAATTACTATTTTTTTATTTGGATTTCCTATTCTAATTGCTAAGCCTGTACCATTTAATCCATATAAAGTTAAATATGGTGAATATGGTGCGGCTCTTGTAGGAGTTGCTGGACCGGTAACTAACCTTCTTTTAGCAGCTTTAGCAGCCATCTTTTTACGTTTTATTAGTATGCCTATAGATATAACAAAGTTTTTAGTCATATTTACTGAACTAAATGTACTTTATTTCATAATTAATATGATTCCGATTCCGCCCCTGGACGGCTCTAGATTATTGTATGCCTTTTCCCCCGAATCAATTCAAAAACTACTATATAAAATCGAAAGTTACGGTTATTTATCAATTATGCTGGTATTTATATTGGTATATTATTTTTACGGACCAATCCAATATGTAGCTCAACATATAATAAATGTTCTATTGTAGTGTGCCAAAGCAGCGTATAATAATGCTTGGGTCGGTCAGTTAGCCAAAATAACCTGAATATTTACATATAGGGAATTCAATATATTCGATAACCGTGGTTAGCGAATGAGAATACCCACTTAGTTTTTCGCTAGGTTATATAGGCGGTTGATCGACTTTATTATTTTGTATGTTTTTTGTTTGTATTAAGCTATAAGTTATTCAATAT
>DATKHH010000062.1:0-2338 GCA_035510315.1 Candidatus Saccharimonadia bacterium | reverse complement strand
ATATAATTCTTCACGCTTGGGAAGTTTAACACCTCCAAATGAGTAACCGTTTTGCAATCTACTAATAGCTACTTTTTTGTCTTTATCATAAGTAGATTCTTGCTCGGCAATCTTTCTAATTTCTTCAGCAAGAAATTTACTAAGAGACGTTGATCGTTTAGCCGCTAAAACTTTAGCTTCTTTTATTGTTGATTGGTCTAGTTGCACTGTGATATTTTGCTTCATGCTTAAATTATAACAAAGTCACGTGCAGCACGCAATAGTTTTTTGTTTTTAAGAACTAGAGGTCGTAGACTTCCAAGAGATAAGTAATCTTATCGTCAACTGAAACTATACCTAAGCTTTTCAATGTGTCGTACATCAACAGCAAGTCAGTATAGAAAGTGTGCCACAAATCTGCAACCTGGCCCTCCATTACCATAGGTGTTTTACTTGTAATGCTATAATTCTAGCATGTTTAGAAATCACATGCATCATCTAGGAGCTTGGCTACCAATCATCATTGTAGTTGCGTTATTGATCGCCGCTTTCGAAATATGGATGATTGTTGATGTAGCCCTTAATAAAAAGATTAGTGATAAAGCTAAAACCTGGTGGATAGTCGGTATGGTCATTATCCATCCATTTGTCGCAATTGCCTACTTCTTTACTGACCATCGTAAACGCTAGTTGGCATCATTACAAAAACCTTAGGATTTAACTGAACTTTTGTTGCAACAGTATGCACGATGGCCCTCCAAAGCATATGCTTTATCACTCGGTTAGTGGAAACTTTTCTTTTAATCTATAATGCCAAGTTATGAAATCGCAACGTAAACAAAAAAATAACAACAGGTTATCGTTTTGGATTATTTTAATCGTTGTTTTAGTTTTAGTTGTCCCGGTAGTGGGCGGATTTACATATGAGATTCTTAAACAAACTAGGACATATACAGTAACCGGGTCAGCAATGGCTCCAACCCTAACTAATGGTGAGCAAATAAATGCTGCTAAAAATGTATTAAATATTCAGAGTTATGACATTATTGTTTTTAAGCAAAAAACACAGAACTAATCAAAAGAGTTATAGGCTTACCCGGAGATAATGTGGTCATAAAAAATGGTAGCGTAACTATATCTAATAATGCTTACCCGAATGGGTTTAACCCCGATAGTGGTCAGACTTATTTAGCACCAAGTACAACAACAGCTGGAAATGTTAATATTACAGTTCCACAAAACTCGGTTTATGTTTTAGGTGACAACAGAAACAATTCATTAGATTCACGAATCTTTGGTCCAGTGCTAAAATCGAATATTATTGCTAAAGAAACATCCGTAAAATAATAATTACATTAGCTAGTTATCAAAACAGTTGATACAGCCATCACCGTGGACCTTCAATACGCTTATGTTTAAACTTCTCTATTGTGTGGAGTATTCATTTGATATGCTTAATTTATGAGAAAGATGTTTCTATTCATGATGGTTAGCCTCGATGGATTCTTTGAAGGTATAGATCACGATTTAAGCTGGCATAATGTTGACGCTGAATTTAATGACTTTGCAGACAAACAGCTAGATGAAACAAGTACATTAGTTTTTGGGAGCAGGACGTATAAAATGATGGCTGATTTTTGGCCTTCAGACATTGCAATAAAAACTGCACCAAACACCGCCACCAGAATGAATTCTCTACATAAAATTGTATTTTCACGAACCCTCAAAAAAGCTGAGTGGAATAACTCTGAACTCCACAATGATAATACTGCTGCAGTTATACGAAACGCTAAGAAAAAGCCTGGCAATGATATAGCCGTACTCGGAAGCTCTAACTTGTGCCTTAGCCTAATAAAGGAGAGCCTCTTGGATGAGATAAGGATAATGGTCAATCCAGTAGTGCTGGGGCACGGCACGCCACTCTTTTCCGGCATCAACAAACCGCTAAAACTTGAACTTAATAGCAAGCGATCATTTAAGTCTGGAAATGTTTTGCTCACCTATAAATTGTATAAATAAGTATTTTGATTTGCTTTTAATTCAGTTGCGATAGAGTACACGGTAGCCCTACATAACAGGTATGGTTTTAGCCATGTCTGTGTTTCATTATCAAAAGAGTTGAAGCAAAAAGGATCGTACAACCATTAGCCATTATTAAAGGTATTGATTTAGTTGATATACCATAAATAACCCAGAGTGTTGCTGCTATATCCATTAACGAAAATGTAATCTTTGATAGATCTCTAGTTTTCCTAGTTTTAATAGTTTTAATAACCTGAGGTAGAAGTATGACTACGTTTATTGAAGCGGCAGTATAACCTATTACATTAAAAACATTATGCATAAGGGTAGCATAACC
>DATKHH010000061.1:0-9131 GCA_035510315.1 Candidatus Saccharimonadia bacterium | reverse complement strand
ATTATATATTAACTATTATGAAGAAGATATAAGCTAGCAAATGCTACAAAGTTTTTTAGAAAGTGTATGCCCATACCCGCCCACAATCTTCCAGTCTTTTCCCTAACATAAACCAAAACCATTGATAAAATAAATGTATCTAGCCCCGCCACCCACAGTAAACTACTGTTTGTTTCGAATAAATGTGGAGCAGCAAAAGCAATACTAGTAATTAGTGCAGCTAAAATTTTATTTAATTTTTGTTTTAAACCTGTATATAGAAAGCCTCTAAAGAGTATCTCCTCAGCTATTGGTGGAAGCACCACCAACATAAAGAAGAAAAGCCAAAGATCTGCCCCATAAGCAACACTTGGTATACCCAAGTCTTGTTTTTGGCTAATATTAAAACCTGGCACTAAAGCTTTTAAAACACTAACACTGATAAAATAAATTACAAAATACGATACAAAACCAAGTACTAAATATCCTAGATCTTTTAAAACTGGCAATCCATACAAGCCAATTTTCTTAAACCCAACTTTTTTTATCTTCAAAAATATCCAGACCGACAAAATAGTCAAAGCTTCAATAAGAAGAGTTTCTATGAAAAGTCCCATAGCAGAATTGTTGATCCAGTTTTGTGATTGTTGCGGTGTAAAGTGACGAATTGAAAAATAACCATTTATCAATAAACCTACTATTATTTGCGTAAATAAAAAAATAAAAACAGATAGTAATAATGTTTGTATTGGCCCCCAATATTTTTTATCTTTTTTAATTTCGTCCATTTTTCTTTAAAAATATCTTTTTACGTCAACTATTGTTATCAAAACAAAAATAGTCAGTAATGCAGCCATTCCACTACCATGGATAATTTCTTCAGTTTTTTTAGTCAAGGGTCTTTTCAAAAATAATCTTGGTATCAAAGTAAAAAATAACCTTCCTCCATCCAGCGCAGGGATTGGAAGGATATTAATAATTGCCAACGATAAGGAGATAACAGCAACAATTAACAGTACAAACTGGTAACCAAGCAAACTTCCATCTTTTAATAAAACCACTATCCCAACAGGCCCCGAGATTTGAGATGTAGCTTTCGTAGTATTTCCATGCACTAGCCCCATAATTGCATTGCCAATTCCTTTCAAGGTAAGCACTGTCATCTGTTTCATTAAACCAACCGCAACTATCGGAGCTGACCAAGTTGATTGCTTAACAACATACTGGGATGGTTCTAGTCCTAAATATCCAAGTGGATTATTTGTTTTTAGACTAGCCTGAACCACTGCATTAGTTCTTAACTTTACCTTCTTAGAATAGTATTTACCGGAAGCATAATAACCTATGGTGACTTCGTCTCCGGCATTTTTCTTAGTTATGCTCGGTAGATTATTAGGGTTATTAATAGATTCAACAACTCCCTTATTATTTGTAAGGCTAGTCAGTTGATCTTGTGATTTAAGCCCAATCGAGGATGCGGGTGAATTGGGTTCAATATAACCAGCCAAAACTTCCTGTTTTATAGTCTTCGAATCGCTTTTTATATTAAACTGATTGTTTATAACTTGTGGCATACCAACTACAGCTAAAATTGTTAATAGCACGAATGCGGCTAACAGATTCATACCGACTCCAGCGGCAATAATCTTGGTCTTTACCCAAAGCGTTGCCGCACCAAAACTACCTTTACCAACATCTGAATCGTGCTCACCCCTTAACCTAACAAATCCTCCAAGTGGAAGCCAGTTTAAGCTTAAAATGTACCCTGAAGGCATTTTTTTAGAAAGTGCTCTAGGTGGAAATCCCAAACCAAATTCTTCAACATCCACTCCATTTCTTCGTGCTAAAATGAAATGTCCAAATTCGTGAACAATAACTAGACCAACAAACATAACAAGTCCAATAACAAGTAGGACTACAGACATTTAAGCTCCAAACCTTCTATTTCTTTTTGCGTATTCACTGAGTGCTACGTCTAAATCCTTTTCTGAAAATTCAGGCCACTTTTTGTTCGTAAAATAAAGTTCTGCATATGCTATACGCCATAACATAAAATTACTAATCCTTTGTTCGCCAGATGTCCTAATTACTAAATCGAGTGCTGGAATATCATCACCATAAAGATTTTCTTCGATTAAATCCTTAGTAACTTTATCCTTAAGCCCTTTTTTAACTAACTTATTGACGGCATCAATAATCTCCTGATGACCACTGTAATTAAAGCATAAACCCAAAGTGCCTTTGGTATTATTTTTTGTTTTTTCTTCGGCAATTTCAATATCTTTTAGTATCTGCTTATCAACTTTTTCTCTGCTTCCTAGCCAAACTACTTTTATATTTTCTTTATCTAGCTCATCAACGTCCTTCTTTAACAACCTTTTCGTTAGGTTCATTAGATATTTAACCTCGCCAGGCGACCTATTCCAGTTATCTACCGAAAAAATGTATGCAGAGACATACTTCACCCCTTTTCGAATAGCATACTTAGCTATTTTTTTTAGATTATCGTAACCTTTTTTATGCCCTAACAAGCTAGTTAAGTTATTTTCCCTCGCCCAACGACGATTGCCATCTATAATTAAGCCTAAGTGAGTTGGTAAAGTATTCGATTTTGCCATGATCAAAGCTGACTATACAGTCATCACCTCTTTTTGTTTTTCACTAATTAGCTGTTCAATTTTGACTTTATATTCTCCCATAAAAGAATCTATCTGCTTAGAAATACTACTGAAATCATCTTCAGTAATATTTTTCGATTTTTTCTCTATTTCTAAGTCTCTAAGCCCTTCATGTCGTCCGTTTCGCATTGCAATCATACATTTTTCTGAAATATCACTAAGTTGTTTAGCAATAAGTTGTCTTCTTTCAGTTGTAAGTGGTGGTATCGATAAACGAATCACAACTCCGTCATCAACAGGGTTTAAACCAAGATTTTGATCTTCTCTAACAGCTTGAGCTATAGACTGAATATTCCCGACATCGTAGGGTGTAATTTGTATCAGTTGAACCTCTGGTGCGGTTACGTTAGCCAACTGATTAAGCGGCATCTCAACACCGTAAGCTTTCACCATTAATTTATCTAATATTGTCGGATTCGCACGACCAGTTCTAAGTTTTACAAGCTCATCTTGAAGATGAGCAAATGCAGCACTTAGTTTTGATTTGGTCTGTTCAATAACTTGGTTTGATTCCATATTTTTTACAAACTAATTACGTTTAAAAACTCACCTCTTAATACTACTAGTTAACCTCACCCAATGCCATACGCGAGAATCTTCTAACAACTATATTCTCGCCCAATTTTGCTATATGTTCTTTCACATAATTTGATACCGTTTGATCGGGGTTCTTAATAAAAGGCTGGTCCATAAGACAGGCTTCACTAAAGTGCTTCTTTAGCATCCCTTCAACAATTTGTGGCAAGATTTTATCTGGCTTGCCCTCATCTTTAGTTTTTTGTGTATATTCTTTTTTAAGTTTTTCTTTTGTTTCTTCGCTTACTGAGTCAGCATCTAAAAATTCCGGATTTGTTGCTGCAATGTGCATAGCAACGTCTTTTACCATATCTAAAAACAGTTGATTTCTAGCAACAAAATCCGTTTCGCAATTGACCTCAAGAACTACACCAATACGGTTATCATGGTTATACGTGTAAACTACACCTGCTCTGGCTTCTCTTTCTGCTCTTTTATCGGCTTTAGTAATACCTTTTTTTCGCATTGCTTCAAGTGCAGAGTCAAAATCGCCCTTGGATTCAACCAAAGCTTGTTTTGCGTCGGTTATACCTACACCCGTTAGTTGTCTTAATCTTTTAATCTCTTCGATTGTTATGGCCATAATGATCTCCTTTACTCTGCTTTTATTTTTTCAGTTGCAAATTTTTTATCCTTCGCCACTTTGCCTATTTCAATTGCTTCATCAATATATCCAACTACCAGCTTAATAGTCTGGATTGAGTCGTCATTACATGGAATTGGATAAGTAACTAGACTAGGATCAGCATTAGTATCGACTAAAGCAATTACGGGGATATCTAATTTCCTTGCTTCTTTAATTGCATTTAATTCATCAGCTACATCTACAACAAAAACCGCACCAGGTTTACCAATTAGATCTTTGATACCACCATACAAATGATTCATGCTATCAATTTCTTCTTGATATCTCTGTACCTCTAATTTACTGTATTTTGCTGCTAATTGGCCCGAAGCCATTCGACTTTCTAAGTCTTTAAGGTACTTTATCCTCTCGCCTATAGTTGCTGAATTTGTTAACATACCCCCAAGCCATCTCTCAACAACGTAAGGCATATTATGTTTTACTCCTACTTCTTTAACGATGTCATGAGCTTGTTTTTTAGTCCCAACAAGCAAAATCTGCTTACCTTCCGAAACTATTTTTTCAATAAAGCCAAGAGCAACTTCAAGCGAATCAACAGTTTTAGTTAAATCAATTATGTGATTGCCGTTTTTTGCGCTGTGTATATACTGCGCCATTTTAGGATGCCATCTACTAGTCTTATGGCCAAAGTGTGCCCCAGACTCAAATAACTTTTTTATATCTATACTAACGGTCTTCATAAAATCATCCTTTTTCCTCATCTAGGCATCCCGTTTTACTAAAAAGTCTCACGAGAGGACAAATTTCCTAGATTGTTCTTTATTTAATACTACCTTAAAGTTTAACAGATCGTTTAATCTGGTGCAAATCTGTTATGTTGACCAATGTTAATTTTTCATCTATACTACACCTTAAATTATGAAAAAAGCAATCCACCCACAAAATTATAGAACTGTAGTTTTTCAAGATTTAAATAATGACCAAACCTTCATTACAAAATCTACTGTAGAAACAGAAGCTACTATCACTATTGATGGCGTAGAGTATCCGCTTGTTAAAGTTCATATATCAAGTGCTTCACATCCATTCTTTACTGGACAAGAAAAACTTGTAGATATTGAAGGAAGAGTAGATAAATTCAATGCCCGTCTTGCTGCAGCTAAGAAAAAACAGTCATCAGCTCATAAGGCATCAAAACCTAAAGAAAAAGTTGCCACTACATCCAAAAAGCTATCTGATCTAAAAGAAGATAACTAACTTTTATTTAAAAAGTTTTTTCTTCAAATTATGATTGTTGGACTGGAGATATATGGAAGACCAAAAATTAAAACTTAACACTGAACTAGCCGATATTAATAGTCAATTAGACGAACCTGATATTTATACTTCAAAAAAATATCCTGAACTTGCTCGCAAAAAAAGTGAAATCGAGAATGCACTTGGACTATTCCAACAAAAAGCAAAGCTAAACACAGAGCTTGTTGAAAGTAAAAGTTTATTAAACTCACCAGATCTTGAAATGGTTGAATTAGCTAAGCAAGATATTGAAAAGCTAGAAAAGCAACTAAAAAACATCGATGAAGCATTAAGTGAATTACTGACTCCCAAAGATCCAAACGACAGAAAAAATGTCATCATTGAAATAAGAGCAGCAGCAGGTGGTGATGAAGCAAGCCTTTTTGCAAGTGATTTATTAAAAATGTATAGCAAATGGGCTGAAAATCATCACTTTAAAGTCGAATTTATTAGCCAAAATGCAAACGAAGTTGGTGGCTTAAAAGAAGTTATTATTGGCATATCGGGTCCTGATGCCTATAAAAATCTAAAGTTTGAAGGTGGAGTTCACAGAGTACAAAGAATACCCTCAACGGAATCACAAGGACGCATACATACTTCAACAGCTACTGTAGCGGTAATGCCAGAAGCCGAAGAGACAGATATACAAATTGAGCCAAAAGATCTTAGAATCGATGTATTTAGGTCTGGTGGTAATGGTGGCCAAAGTGTTAATACAACAGACTCTGCGGTCAGAATCACTCACTTACCTACTGGCATGGTAGTTACTCAACAAGATGAGAAAAGTCAGATTAAAAACCGCGACAAAGCCATGGGTGTTTTGAAATCAAGGTTATTAGCTAAAAAAATTGCAGAAGAGCAAAAACAGTTATCTGATGCTAGATTAAAACTAATTGGTTCTGGAGATAGAAGTGAAAAGATCAGAACATATAACTTCCCTCAGGATCGCATAACAGATCATAGAATCAACTATAGTAGAAGTAATATACCTGGTGCTTTAAACGGTGAAATTGACGATTTAATTGAAAAACTCAATGAATATGAACATCAACTCATTGCCGACCAATAATTCTTGGCTAAAAAAAGCGTCTAGAATACTAAGAGATAACGACATAGACTCTGCATATATTGATGCTTTGATAATATTAAGTTTTGTTTTAGATAAATCTAAAACTGAAATTATAGCCAATCCAAATCAAACTATCAGATCTGATCTTAATATAAAAGCTAATAAACTGATTCAAAGAAGATTAGCTTCTGAACCAATAGCTTATCTTACAAATTCTATAGAATTCTATGGCTACAATTTCTTTGTTGATAGTAGAGTCTTAGTACCAAGACCTGAATCAGAATCATTTATAAACCTGCTTCATAAACTGGGCGTTTCAAGTTTTAAGTATATATCAGATATAGGTTGTGGATCTGGTGTCCTTGGTATAACAGCAAAGTTAGAATTCCCAGATCTGAAAGTTGAGTTATTAGATAATGACCCACAAGCGCTGGAAGTAGCAAAAACTAACGTTTTAAAGCATAATCGTGAAGAAATTGAAGTTAAAAATAGTGACCTAACCTCAAAGATAAATCCTAAGTGTGAAATTATGCTAGCTAATTTGCCATACGTACCTGATGATATGCCAGTATCTAGAGACATATCTTTCGAACCAAAATCTGCTATATTTTCAGGCCCAGATGGTTTGTCACATTACCATAAATTAATTACTTCCCTAGAACAAGCCAAATTAAAACCCAAATTTATCCTTATCGAATGCCTAGCAGAGCAATCGGAGACAATGACTAACCTACTGTCTTTTTTGTCTTACAGGCTTATAGCCGATGAGGGCTTAGTATCAGCGTTTAAAAAAAATTAAACTCCAGCTAGGTTGTTTCCTACTGTCACACTCACAATTTTTGTAACACCGCTTCGTATTATTTGAAGATTAATTGTAGTGCCCGTTGAATTTTCATCAATTAATGATTCTAGGCTATTATTTTGATTTACACTTACACCATTTACTGAAGTAATTATATCGCCTACTTTAAGTCCTGCTTGAGCAGCTGGACTACCAGCAATAATTGAAGCTTGACCGGCTTGTTGAGGAGCAATATAGGCTCCAGATGTTTGTGATAAATTGTATTGCTTAGCTACTGCCGAATTTATAGTCACATAATACACTCCTATATATGGTCTCTCAAACTTACCTGTATTGAGTATGCCTTTAATTATTCCCTTAACATCATTAATGGGAATTGAAAAACCAATATTTTGAGCACCACCACTTGCTAAAGCAGTGTTTATGCCTATAACTTCGCCGTTAGTGTTAATCAGTGGACCACCTGAATTACCTTCATTAATGGCTGCGTCAGTTTGAAGCATATCTTGCAGGGTTTCACTGGTTGTAGATGATTCATCCCCAGCTTGAAGCGATCTTCCCCTTCCAGATATAATGCCACTAGTAACTGTATTTTGGAATTGACCCAGTGCATTACCGATTGCTACTACAGTATCGCCAATGTTAGCTTGGCTTGAATCACCAAGTAGAGCTGGTTGTAAATCAGTAGGTGGATTACTTATTTTTAATATCGCTATGTCCAACGGGTCATTGGCATTAGTCATGCCGATGACTTTTACGCTGTTTAAGACAGTGCCATCATTTAGGGTCAGGCTTACAGAGGTGGTACCACTAGGTATGACATGTCTATTGGTAACAACGTAACCACTATTACTAATAACTATGCCTGTTCCCTCACTCTCCTCTGGACTGGACTGGGTTGAGCCGAATATGTCGGTCGTCTGAGTTGTGCCAATAGCATCTACAGATACCACGCTTGGACTAACGTCAGCAGCTATCGCACTTATTAACTGATCTTTAGAAGTAACTATCTCCTTTACTTGACTACTGGAAAGTGGTTGACTATGATTTTCTACTACAGCTCCGCCATATCCGATTCCAAAGCAAAGTGCCAATACTAATATAAGATAGGCAAAGGGTTGATTTAATCTTTTAAGCTCATTTGATCGATCAACAACGCCTTTTTTATTAGTTTGATCTTTTTCTAGACGTCTTTTGCTAGGATTGGGCACAGCTCGATAGATGGCAGTCTCATCTTTGTTCACCTCAGTTGTATTGGTGTCTTCTGGTTCCATTTAAGTCCTTATTTAGTTATCTTTATGCTTAAATAATATATTTTAATTCCTGTATAAACCCTGGATAAAGCAATTAACTATAAATATTTAGAACGATTTCGAACTCCAGTTAGACAAAAATACAACTACAAATGTAACTGCAACCATAACAATTATGATCTGTCTTTTTAGTTGAGTGCTTAAACGTTCATTTTGCTTTAGATAGTAAAGGCCACTAAGACCAATACCTAAAACAGTTAATATAATCACTGGTTGAGCATATGCACCATAGTAATAGATTAACCAGTGTCCGAGTATCCAGATTAAAGCGCCTGCAAAATAACCCCAAGTATGTGAATAAAGAGACGAAAATGCCTCATCAAAGATAGTGAAGAAATGACGAGCAGAAAGATAACAGATCAACCAGCCACCAACAATTAAAATCCACAAAGCTGGTGCTGAGCTACTCTGAAAAGAAAATAGTGCCATCAGCCCAATAAATTGACCTAAAACAGCCTGCAAACCTATAAATAAGCTACTTGAGCGTGGTTTTATAACTGTAAGCCATATTACATACAAAGCAATTATTAAGAGCTGTTCTAGACCAGATCCATTTGAAGCTTGATAGATGAATATTAGATAAGAAAAGGCTACAATCAGATCTACTCCATTAGCCCTTATATTAGGTAACCAATATCTGGGTCTAACCGCAAAAATTCGCCACTTACTTACAATCACCATAAGTATTGCTGTAATAGGTTGCAGTTTTATAAGTATAAATAGAATAAACGGTAATAGGGCGCTAAGTCCTAAGTGCAACACATAAGACAGACCACGTTTTGGTTTTAGCTTATATAATATTCCCGACATAATTTACTAATAGATTATAGCT
>DATKHH010000060.1:0-2027 GCA_035510315.1 Candidatus Saccharimonadia bacterium | reverse complement strand
TAATGTCTTCTGCCATCCAAATTCTGATATTGACAACCGTTAGCTTATCAATTAAGCTTCCTATGGTATCCATTTTATAATCCTATGATCTCGAACTTGGGGCAGGGGACAATGAATTTACCACCACCAGATAAGAAATCTTTTTCTCTTTCTACAAACTCATTGATGAAATGCCAAGGTAAAACCAAAAGATAGTCTGGTTTTGCTTTTCTCATTTCATCTTCAGAATAAATAGGTATATTAGTTCCCACCGTTTTCAGTCCAAATTTATAAACACTTCTCTCGGCAATTCCATCTATCAACGTAGAATCGAGACCAAAATATTGTAGAAGCGTGTTGCCTTTGGTAGAAGCGCCATATCCCCATACTTTTTTGCCATCAGCTTTGGCTTGCTGAATGAAAGAAACAGTTTGTTCTTTTAATTGACTGATTCTGTCATAAAAATTATGCCAAGTAGATACTGAATCTAAACCCAAACCAGCTTCATAAACCAAGAGAGAGTCAACCCTAAATTTGCAAACATCTCGGTGTGGCTGGGTGGCAAAAGTTTTTATATCAGCCCCCTGCTTCATTGCATATACTCTGAAGGAGCCGCCATTGGTATCGTTGAGCTGGCAGTCCACGATCTGAAAACCATTCTTAGCAAAAAGTCTTTTTAGATTGAACAAAGAATAGTAGTAAATATGCTCGTGACAAATGTTATCGAATGCTAGCTGTTTTAGCATAAGTGGCGTGTAACTTAACTGGAGCACCCATAGCCCGTTATCATCCAATACTTCGTGGACATCTTTAATGAATGATTCGGGATGTTCTAGATCATAAAACATCGCGATAGAAGTAATAACCTTAGCTTTTAAATGTCCGTATTTAGTAGATTTGAAGGCTTGGGCAGAAAAATAGTCTTGGACAACAATATCGGCGTGTTTTTCTGATTCTTTTTTAAATGAATCATCGACGGGATCAATTCCTATTTTAATAATCTCTTGGGGAAGGAAGGTAAAAAGAGTCCCATCATTGCAAGCTATGTCTAGCCAAATATCATTTTCTTTGAGTTGCTTAATCTTTAAAATAGAATCTACGATATTTTTCAGCTCCTGTTTCATGGAGTTGTTGATACCAGAACGATACCAATATTTGCCATACATTGTATCTAGAGGCGCACTCTTTTCCAGACGAACATTTCCATCGTCTGTCATAAGCAATTTCATCTCCGTGCGCTCTCCTCTGGGGGATTCGTCATTGCGAATGAAATCGGAAACATATAGATTCCCTAAGCTAAAAAGTTCTTTCATTTTATCTCCAAATTAACATATAACTCATTAATATTTTTTTAAAATAATAACACCGCATAATAAAATGTCATTCTGATATGACTAAGCCTTACATTATAGGCATTGCTGGTGAGTCGGGAGTTGGTAAGTCAACCATTGCTGAGATCGTGTCTCTTTTTTATGGCGCAGAAAATACAACAGTTATTAGTACAGACGACCTACACAAATGGGAAAGAAAAAATTCTATTTGGGAAACTATTACACATTTGAGCCCGGAAGCTAATAATTTAGATCTGGGAGACATTCATATTTTAGAGCTAGGTCAAGGTAAACCAATATTTAGATCTATTTATAATCATAAAACTGGCAACTTTAATCCGCCTCTGAAAATAGAGCCTCACCAGATAGTTGTTGTAGAAGGGTTGCACGCCTTCTATACTGACATCAGCAAAGATACGATAGATATAAAAATATACGTCGATACTAATGAAGAGTTAAAGTGTCATTGGAAAATAGTTAGGGATACTGAAGAAAGAGGCTATAAATATAATGCTGTTTTGGACGCCATTAACAAAAGAAAGGGGGACGCCGACATCATACGAAGTTCACAACTTGCCGTCGCTGATGTCGTTATTAACATAGACCCCACGCAAAAAATCAAATGTATAGGCGATAAAACTGAAAAAGTAGAATTATCCTTATCTTATTGTTTTCAAAAGAAAAATTCTAATGAACCATTATTTTCTTTTATTAAAG
>DATKHH010000059.1:0-6557 GCA_035510315.1 Candidatus Saccharimonadia bacterium | reverse complement strand
TATCTTATCTATCAGATATCTCAAGGTAAATGGATTGGTGGGGGAGATGTAAAACTTGCTCTAGGGCTTGGCTTACTACTTGGTGGGCCGCTAAAATCAATATTAATGGTATTTCTAGCGTCTTTGATTGGAACTTTGATTGTTTTTGGATTACTCATCGCTGGCAAGATTAAGACGAACATAAAAATTCCTTTCGGCCCGTTGCTTATTACTAGTACTATCTTCTGCTTCTTTTTTGGCAGTGATATTATTAATTGGTATAGTCGATTAGTAGGTTAGATTGGGCGCATTCTAACTAAAGTAATTATGCTATAATTTAAGATATGACAAGTGGTGAGCAGTCGTATGGATTTACGATCATAGAGGTTTTAATTGTACTTGCAATAGGCTTGGGCTTACTTCTAGCAGTAATTTATTACATGAGCTCAGATCAAAATCAGACTGAATTTGATACAGGGTTAAGACAAATCTATTCTCAACTTCAAAATATAAACTTGGATGTATCTGAGGGTAATTATCCAACGAATAGTGCAAATGTATGCACAGAGGAAGATGATGCAAATCCCCAATTTGGTACTACACCATCAAATATTGGAGCGAATTTAGGATGTGTTTTTATCGGTAAGGTAATTCAATTTATGCCAAACGGTTCAAATGCTACAAAATACTATGTCTACTCTATTGTTGGTAATCAATTTGCAGCTGTTGGTTCTCCTAATCCTCCGTCTAACCTATTGGCTTACGACCCAATTGTTTTAAATAGTAATAGTAGCGCAACTGATCCGCCAGCAGGTACACAGACTGTGAATCTCCCCAATGACTTTAGTGTAAGTAAGGTTGGTGGTCCAGTTGGTCCTGGCTTGATAGGCTTTTTTAATACGTCACCTTCAATTTCTTCTAATGGTTCTATTGGCAATGAAATGGTCTTTTTGCCTCAAGGAGCTGATTTAACATCCTACACTGCTGTTACAACTTATATTAATGGAGATCTACCAAGTGAATATAATACTAATGCTTCTAACGTAGTCAAGGTTTGTTTTAAATCTTCTCTTGAACCTAATCAATTTGGGGTAATTACGTTTCAAGCACAAAACGACTCAAGTAATATTACCCTATCATATGCGTCGAGCTGTCCATAAAAAAAGGATGTAAAATGAGAAAATTAAACTTGAATCAAAGAGGAGATACAATAGTAGAAGTGCTGATAGCAATGGTTATATTGGCTTTTGTTTTGACAGGTGCTTACATATCAGCGCAATACTCACTGAATACCATAGAGAATGCTAGAAACAGAATCGGTGCTATTGGTGAAGCTCAGAATCAACTGGAAGAACTAAAGGCTTGGGTAGCAAGTAGACCAGCAATAAGTTCGATTCCTACTTCCAATAATTTTTATATGAACCTATCTGGTAGTTCATACGTACCAGTTGCAACTGTTGGCAATTCATTTTCAGTACCAGGGACTATATATAGTATTTTTATAAAGCACCCTGGAATAGATTCAGATAATGGTAACTACTATTTTACAATCTTTGTTACTTGGAATGATCTACATTTTAGTTCGACGCAGGACAGTGTGGATATTTCATATAGAACGGCTGTATTATGATAAAGAAAATCAGTCAAGGTGGCTTCACAATAATTGAACTCTTGATAGCTACATCAGTTTTTGGTGTAATACTTTTGATTGTAACTTTTTCAATAATATTTATATCAAAGCTGTATATAAACGGATTTGTGCAAACACAAACACAGAATATAGCAGTATCTTTATCTGATGAAATATCTAGAGACATAGAATTTAGTAATCCCAGCGATGTAATTCCAGACAGCGTGGCGCCAACAACTATCGGAGGGCTTAATTATTATCATTTTTGTACTGAGAGTAATCTTTATGGCTACTCTCCAGGTACGTATCAGAGCTCAAGCACTCCCGCTTTTTTTCAAGCTCCTATAGCTTCTCTGCCATTAACAAGCTGTACTTTGAATGGTGTAGGTTCACTTGCTTCAATAATGGGTTTGATCGATTATAGAGGCCTTTTGAGTAACGGTATGGAGTTACTGAATGATCCAACAGCTTCTCTGCCAATTTTACATTTACAATCTAACTCAGGAGTTTACACAATACTACTAAAACTTGTTAATGATGATGCTAACAGTGGCTTTTTGAATGGTAATAATCAGTGCTTATCTATAAATTTGATCCCACCTGACTGTGCAACGTATAATATCAATACTAGCGTTTATCCAGGAGGGGGTAGTCTTTAGTGAGGATACCTAAGAAGTTAAGTATCGGTGAGGATGACAAAGGATTCGTTGCTTTCTTTGTAACCATTATGATCATGATCATACTTGGCATTATTGTCCTTAGCTTTTCGCAGATATCCAATAACGAAGTTACGGCTGCTTTAAATCGAGATCTAAGTACCCAGGCATTATATGCGGCTGAAAGTGGAATAAATGATGTATATTCAAAAATTTTAAGTGATGGCGATGTAGGAGATTCACAGACACAACATTGTACTACCATAGATGATGGAGTGGGTGTTAATGTTTATAATAACCATCCTACTATCGATACAAGCGCACATAATAACGCAGAATATACTTGTGTTTATCTAAATCCTACTCCAATCGGTGAGACTATAGATTGTGTAACGGCTTGTCCATACAACTCTTACGTTACACTTATAAAAAGCACGCCACCAGTAGACACAATAACGCTTCAATGGTCATCGGCATCGATTATTAACAGTGGATGTCCATTGAGTAGTTCGAGTGCCTTTGATTCATTTAGCGCTTGGACAGGATTGGATTGTACTTCAGTTTTGAGAGTAGATTTAGTACCATTTACGCCCGGTGACCCAAGCGATGATACGCCAGCAACTTTGGACTCTAACGTCAAGACGTTTTTCTTATATCCTTCAATAAAAATAAATCCTGTTGCAGCTACGATACGATATGATACGGGCTTATCTACGAGTACATATCCAATTTTACATGCTTCTTGTGCCACTCCTCAGTGTAAATATACTATAACTAATTTAAACGCTAGTCCCAGTTATTATATGAGAATTCAATATTACTATGTAACCCCTACCATTACTATCAGCTGTACTCATGCTGGTTCAACACCTTGTGGGTTACAGGATTCAGCATATCAAATTGATGTAACGGGCTATGCCGATGGTATCGAGAGAAGAATCAGTTCTGATATTTCAAATAGTAGTAGCACAACCACTGGACTGCCAATACCACCTAATTTTGCTGTCCAATCAACACATTCTATATGTAAGTCCTTAATACTGGCTTCGGGCACCCAATTGTATGAAAATGTTCCTTCCAACAAACCAGGGGATCTCGCTATTATACATACCGGATATAATTTATTACCGGACATCAACCCTACCAACCCTGGTGATTTTTGTGATCCAATCTAACTTTTCCTATGAAATTGCTCATGAACTTTTTTTAGATGCGCATCTGTAACATGTGTATAAACTTGAGTTGTAGATATGTTGCTATGGCCGAGCAGTGATTGAACACTTCTTATGTCCGCTCCATTCATAAGTAAATCTGTTGCGAATGAGTGTCTCATGGTATGTGGACTAACATGTTTTGTAATACCTGCAAGTAGTGCAGTTTTTGATACCATTCTTTGTACGCTTCTTTGAGTAAGTCTTAAATAATTTCCAGATCTATCAACAGATTTTTTGCCACTGTATCTTACAAATAGAGCAGAGTCATTATCTGTTCGTCTTTCCAAATACTTGTTAATCCATTCAGCAGCCTCACCACTTATAAAGATTGGTCGATCTTTTTGTCCTTTTCCTCTTACCATGAATTCTAGTCTTTTTAAGTTTATATGATCCTTATTAAGTCCTACTAGTTCTGATACTCGAAGACCGCCGCTAAATAAGAGTTCCAAGATAGCTCTATCTCTTAAGCCTCCAATTTTACTTATATCAATTTTGTTTAACATGCTATTAATTTCTTCAGGGGTTAGAAAGGTAACTTGTTTTCTTACAACTCTTGCGAGATCTATTTTCTCTGCGGGCATGGTTTTTAAATCTCTTTTTGCGCAGTATTTTAGAAAGGAACGAAGTGCTATTAAATGATAGTTTTGTGTTGACTTTTGTAGTTCGTCACTACTGTTGGTTCCTAGTCTATTAAGCCAGAGACGATACTTTCTAATTAGGTCTGGAGTTACATCTTTTATATCGATATCCCCAGCGAAATCAAGAAGACGTATCAAATAATGGTCATAATTAGCTATAGTTTTTTGTGATCTGTTTTGCTCAATTTCTAAATATTCCAAAAAATCTTCTTTTGCTTTTTCAAACTTCATATATATATTGTACGACATAACTTACAATGTAGTTCAGGTGTTAATAGATCAGCGTATCTGTTATAATTTAGAGTAATTAGTAAAACATAGTTTAAAAAGGAAATATATGGAACAAACACTGTTAGTCATTAAGCCTGATGCAATTAATCGTGGTTTAGCTGGTGAAGTAATATCTAGATTTGAGAGAGCTGGACTTAAAATTGTCGGCATGAAGATGGTTGTTGCAAGCGATGAGCTTCTAAAATTACACTATCCAGATAGTTTAATACCTTCAGTGGGAAATAAAACTAAAGTTGACTGGAAGTCTTATGGTGTTAAGGATAACCAAACAGCCGAAGAAATAGGTCAAATGATAGTTAGCTCTACACGAGATTTTATGAAAATAAGCCCAGTCATAGCTTTTGTTTTAGAAGGTGGTCATGCCGTTGAAGTCGTTAGAAAGCTTGTAGGTAGTACTGGACCAAAAGATTCAGCTCCAGGTACTATAAGGGGTGATTTTGGTCATCAGAGCCTTGGCAGGGCATCACTGATTAAAAAAGGTGCTGCTAATCTTGTCCATGCATCTGGGAACGTTACCGAGGCTAAAAATGAAATTAAACTTTGGTTTAAGCCAGAGGAACTATTTAGTTATAAGTTAGTTCACGAAGAATTAACTCACGCTTAAGGATAATACAAATACTAACTTGACTAGCCTTAGGCAAGTATCATATAATGTTTATATGACTAAAGTTGTAAATATATATGATGCTAAGACGAATTTGTCTAAGTATATAAAACAAGCAAAGATGGGAACACCTGTCTACATTGGTAGCTACGGAGAACAAGAGGTTGTCTTAATGGCAGCTAAACCAAAGAAGAATTCTATAAAATTTGGAACAGCTGCCGGTAAATTAAAGTACGAAGATAAATATCTAGAGGGTATAGATTCAGATATCCAAGAAATGTTTTACAAAACAAAAAGGAATTAGTTTTGAAAATCTTACTAGATACGAATGCGCTTATTTGGCTTCTTAGTCAAGAGGACGGTGGATTGTTAGGGAAACAAGCTAGAGCAAGTATTCACAGTGCAGATATTGTATATGTATCTTCTGTGAGTATTCTTGAAATACAAATTAAGACAATGCTTGGTAAAATTAAGTCATCTCCTGACCTTATTCAAGATATTGATTTAGCTGGACTAAAAAACCTTTCATTTGATACGTCACATGCTAATGCTATAGGAAATTTTTCTAACTTAAGTAAGCACGATCCCTTTGATCGTATGTTATTGGCTCAATCACAAGTAGAGAGTTTGGTATTACTAACTTCGGACTCTGTGTTACTTGATCTAAAGCTGCCATTTATACTAAATGCACGTAAATAAATTTAAATATCAAAAAAGAACAACTCTTAAGAGGTTTATAGACTAATTTGTTTCTCTGGCTTGTAAATACTAGACCAAATTTGTCTCGCAGAGTCTTTGTTAGCCAGAGTCTCTGTAGCGGTTGTATATATCTGCAGCTCATCAATACCCATGTTATCTAAGATTCTAGTAATATCTTTGCGGAGACTTGTTTCTGATCTTGAATCAGGGCATGCAATTAAGATCGTAGGGTAATCTGTCTTGGTTGTAGCTTCCCAATCTCCGGAGTCGTAGTGATCTATATATATTGCAACTCGTTTTTTAATAAAGTAACTTTGTGTATCTGTAAAGATATCTAACATATAGTCAGTCGGTTCGTTTTTGGATGATTTTAATCTATGAAGATAAAGATCTGGTTTTTTCTCTGGAAAGTAGTCATAGTCTCCCAACTCAGATTTAGTAAACGTATTGAACACTCCAGGATAATCATCTCTCAAATTTATATATACGCGCATTACATCAAGATTATGATCGATGAAACTAGTAGTTACCGACTTATTCTTATACATATTTAGCAGTATCTTCTGGTTAAGTTGATGGTCTTTGAGTAGTTTTATCGCTTTAGGAGCTAGATAGTACCTGGGGCCAATTCCTTTTATCCGGTATTCCTGCTTGTATTCTTGCCCAATATATTTTTGATCCAGTAGTATCTTCAAGGCTTTATTAGTATTTATTCGACTAATACCTTTATACATTGCTAATAATGAACTGTTAATGAACCTGAATTTATAGATGAGTTTAAGTACCTGAATTTGTTTTTGATTTAGTGAGTAGTGATTGGTAAGGATAGACATTGTTTTATTGTTC
>DATKHH010000058.1:0-12389 GCA_035510315.1 Candidatus Saccharimonadia bacterium | reverse complement strand
GTACTATAATTATATCTGTTAAGACTACTAAGATGAAAAATAACTTTGATGACCAATCAACTTCGACGAACGATCAAGATACGCCATATTCTAGTAATCCCATCGATAATGCAGTAGAAGTAGTACGCGAGAAACTTAAACACATCTACGAAAAATCTATCCCAAAAACTAAGCCTGGTGGCGTATCGGTTCACTTGCAATACAAAAATCAGTTACTTGAATCCGGTCTTGAGCCATATCAAATACAAGCTGAGTGGCACAAATATTATTTATCTTTAAATGATGAACAAAAAAGACAAGTCTGGAATGAATTTTATGCTTCCAATCAAAACTCAAAGCCCCCACAACAGCATCAACCTGACCCCTATAATGAAGCAAAAACAGCAGAAGACATAAAAAAAAATATACTAAGACAATCAAAAAAAGATTTTTCAAAACCTAAAAGCTTGTTAAAATCACTTCTATTCGGTTTTGGTATAGGCCTTTTTTGTTTGTTTATATTCTTGTTTACATTTTTTAATGAAAGGTTTATTGCTCCATTTATTACTCCCTCGAGGAACTTAAGCGTTGATTCAATTATTGTTAACGGCTCAACAGTAAGTGTCAGCCCAAGCCCAGTTATTATTATCCCTAAAATAAATGCGGAGATACCTGTTATATACTCGGTGCCAACAATAGATGAAAATTCTATTGAAACGGGCCTACAAAATGGAGTCGTCCATTATCCTACCACAGCTTATCCTGGTCAGCTTGGTAACGGTGCCATTTTCGGCCACTCAGCTGGAAACATATTTAGTCCAGGACTATATAAATATGCTTTTACACTTCTTCACTATTTGAAAGATGGCGACACCTTTACAATTAACTATCAATCCAAAGCCTACACCTACGAAGTCTTTAGTACGTTTATCGTCTCACCAGATGATACTTCAGTTCTAAATGATATTCCGAACCATCCAGCAACATTTACGCTTATTACCTGCGATCCTCCCGGTCTAAGTACTAATAGATTAATAGTTCAAGCGGATCAAATAAGTCCAAGTCCAAGCCTCGATGCGCCGGAAACAGATCAAAACTTTAGTGAAAAACCATCAACTCTTCCTAGTAATTCTCCAAGTCTTTGGAGTGAAATAAAGAAATATCTCTAAGGCTTACTAGCTACCAAACCTGCACGTGTAACCTCCCAAGAAGAACCCGAGCTAATAGTTGTTAAATAATAGACAGCCGATGAATTGTTATTAAACAGACCATTAACAGTATTACTTACTTTATTTAACTTTACGAGATTTGTGCCATCATAATCCCATATATATAACTGATTGCTATCTACAGATTCGAGTCTGTTATCGTCCATCCAAATCGCAAAAGGTTGATTGCCAGTTGTATTAATTTGATACCTGTAATGATTGCCACTATATATATCAAAAACTGAAAAATTATCACCTGATTGGAGACTTAAAAATCGACCAGCTTGGGATGCTGTTATATTTTGAGCTTGCATCGAATTTACCATCAAGGTGTATGGAACAGGTAATTTTTTAGAATCTCCTGATAATTGATTTAAGACATTCTGATAAATATAGTCATACTTGCTTCCACCACCTAGAACATAATAAAAATTACCACCATATGAAGCAATATCTAATATGTAGTTACTAGTCGACTGGATATATTTTAATGCATAATCGTTCGTAAAATTATATAAACGAATTGGCGTAAGCCCTGACTTGTTTGCTATAGAACTAGCATAAAGTATTTGATTTTTACCGTAAGCTGAGTAGGCAAGAACATTGGATAATAGTTGCGTTGTTTGTTTAGTACTCAAATCTCCGCTATACAAACTACCACTAGGTTGATCGAAAAGTAGTGTTTTATTATAAGCTCCATTTAATAACTCACAACTTGTAAAACTCTGAGTAAAGGTTTGATTTACGTTATAACTTGCACTTGGATTAGTATAATTAAAAACAATATAGTTAGTAACACCGTTATATTCGTCTTCTAGCAGAACGTTTTTATTATCCGTGGACCAGCCAACAACTGTGAAACTATTAGCTCCAACATTACTAACAAGAGAATTACTTGGGATTGTTACGGTAGTTATTGGAGTATTTATATTAGTCTGGCTAATGACATCAAAAGAATTTGGCTGAGTCGAACTGCTAACTAACAACCACTGTCTATTGGGAGTCTGAGTAAAAACCGAAGGTTCACTGCTCAGTGCATCTATGTTTGTTATACGTGTTTTAAGTGGGAATAGCGTAGGATAAGTAATCTCTTCTACAGTTCCACCAATTAAATTCAAGTTATTAGACCAAGTGTAATAACCCGGAGCGTATAAACTAATGTCATAGTCACCACTACTTCGTACAAGTCTTGCATTAGTTGTGCCAACACTCTTATGATTAACATATATTGTAGCTGCTACTGGTCTCGAGTTGATAAATATTAATCCGTTTTGAACAATCTTTCCAGTTTTTCTATTGATGGTAAAGCCTGACGTAATTAAAGCTAGTATTGTTGTAGCCAAAGCAATTACTACTGCAGTCAATATAAAACCAACAAATAACCTTATGTAATATGATCGTTTAGAAGTTGGGTCTAGAAAATCCATATATAGCCTAAATTATTATAGTCCTTAAACATATAAGTTGTATTCGCATTTATATCGTTATATTGATATAAATAAGCATAAAGACTAAAATATCATTATACAAATAAGATTAGGATTAAGGTGCGGAATCCACAGACTATTATACTTAATGGCAAAGAATACGATGCTCTAACCGGCAAGCCTATAAATCGTGTTACAGAACAAGTCATCGGTTCAATCCCAAAAATAAAAGATGAAATAGTTGATAAATTGGGATTACAAAAACCAAGATCAGTAGATGGTTTTGTAAACCAGCAGAGAAGCTCTATAGCACCTACCCATAGTGCAAAAAAGACAAGTAAAACACACAGAGTAGCTCCAAATTCCAAGAGAGAATTATCACGATCACAAACATTAATGCGCCATACCCTTAAAAAACCCGTTATATCACTAAAAAACCCGCTAATTCAACCAATGAAACATTCAAAATATGTTTCAAAGGTTAGTGATGTACTGCGATCTTCTGACAAACTTGATAAACTCTCATCCAAAGTATTAGAAATAAAAGACAAAACTAGTGGAGTACTAAATAATATAAACACAGAGCCACCAATTATCAGCAAGGACATACATACAAAAAATATTGAAAAATTATCAACAGTTGACGACTCAATCTATCAAACTGCAGCAACAGAGATAAAAGACAGTCAAAATGTAAAACCAACCAAGACTCGGAAAGTTAAATTATTTCACCTAAATCCGATTACACTCTATGTAATATCCGCTTGTCTTATAGTCCTTATTGTTGGACTAATCTTTGGCTATATTTATAAAAATAGTATTAGTTTGTACATTGCAGATTTCGAAACTGGAATAAGTGCAAAAGAACCGAGCTATATACCTCCAGGTTATAAATTACAAAAACTATACCACTACAAAAATGGCAATATCGGCATTGTAAATTTCAGATACGTATCAAATAAGTCTGATAACAATAATTACTTAACAATTAGTGAAAGTAGCTCATCTCTAGATAATAATGGGTTATTGGCATCTCAGGTAGTACCAAGCTCGGGTGACAAATACAAAACCATAATGATTAATGGTCTTGTTGTATATTATTACAATAATTCATACGTTTGGCTTAATGCTGGCATTTTATATTACATTAATAATACCGCAAACATTAACGAAGTCACGATAATCGATATCATAGGCTCTATATAGATTTCGTATCTTTAGCTTATAATGTATTTAATATGGAACAGGTTAGAACTAGATTTGCGCCAAGTCCGACTGGTGCTTTGCACGCTGGTGCGGTAAGAACAGCACTATTTGCATATTTAGTAGCAAAGCACAGCAATGGTAAGTTTATTCTTAGAATTGAAGATACGGACCAATTACGAAACGTAGATAATGCAACTCAAAACATTATTGATAGCTTAAAATATCTAGGACTAAATTGGGATGAAGGGCCAGACATAGGTGGTAGCTTTGGCCCCTATACTCAAAGTCAAAGATTAGATATTTATAAGTCATGGGCTAATAAACTAATTACAGATAAAAGAGCTTACGTTGATCCATATTCAAAAGAAGAGCTTGAGGCACTAAGAACTAAGGCCAAAACACAAAAAAAACCTTTCCTATTCAGAGATCACAGACCCACTAAATTTGAAACCTGGAATGGAACAAAACCACTTAGATTCCTCTCCGAACCAAAAACATATAAGTGGAATGATGCAATTATGGGTAATTTAAGTTCTGGCCCAGAATCTATTGATGATTTTATAATAATCAAATCTGACGGTTTCCCAACTTACAATTTTGCGCACATTATAGACGATTATCTGATGAAGATTAGCCACGTAATAAGATCTCAAGAATTTTTACCAAGTGTACCAAAATTTCTTAACCTCTATGAAGCATTAAATATCCAAGTACCAATAATGGCAACTCCACCGCAAGTATTAAACGAAAATAATTCACGAAAGCTCAGTAAACGGGAAGGGGCTAAACAGCTTTTAGAATATAAAAAAATAGGTATTCTCCCAGAAGCCATGATTAATATGATTGCAAGTTTAGGTTGGAATGATGGCACAAATAATGAGATCTTTTCTTTAGAGCAATTGGTAAAAATATTTGAACTATCAAGAGTCCAAAGAAGTGGTGCTCGTTTCAGCGAACAGCGTCTTCTATGGCTAAATGGATACTACATCAGACACCTAGATGAGAATCAATTATTAAATAAAGTAAAATCATTTTGGCCAAAGTCTGCAACCAAATACTCCAAAGAATATAAATTAAAGGTACTAAATCTAATAAAAGAACGACTAAAGTACTTAGATGAGATACCTAAACTGAGCGAGTTTTTCTTTAGTGATTTGCCAATAAATAATCAGCTTATTTTAAAAAATAGCAGCCTATCCAAATTAAAGACTTCCGAGATAGTTGATCTGCTTAAAAAAACTAAAGCCTCACTAATGAAAAGTGATTTTAGCATAGAAAACTTAACCGAAAAACTAAACGAACTGCTCAAATTAACAAATCAACCACCAGCCATATTATTTAGTCTAATTAGAATAGCAACCACTCAATCACCGGCTTCACCTGCTATATTTGAAACACTAAATGTCCTGGATAAAGACAGATCATTAAAGAGAATAGACGCCCTTATAAACAATCTTAGTGAAGCTTAATTGTTTTGTCCTCATCAAGATCTATTGTTTTATCAGCAGTTTCTTTCAATTTGGTTTTTTTTCTTTTAGCCAGTTGCCTAAATTTAGGTATTGGTAACAATCTTGGATCCTGTACTCTGGCTACACTAGGATCAACAGCCTTTTGTCTTATAAAACCACCTAAGTCTTTGATCATATCATTTTGCGATTTATGCTTTAAAACATTTCTACTATTTGCTTTCGTAAGCAAGTATGTACTATCTATACCCACAGCGTTTCTGGCATATTTAGATCTTGATTGATTTATTACTTCAAGGGCATTGTTATCACTAACTGAGGGCAAATCAATAGTAGTTGCCGAAAAAGCCGGAATTTTCTGACCATCAATCGTTATAGCTATAGCAACATCCCGGTTGTGTAGTTGTAATAGATCATGATCCATAAAACTCGGTTCAAAATATTTTGCCATTATCTTAGCATCACCTGAACTAAGCCTAAACGAAATCATAGAACCGACATTGCCAAAAATTGCATCACGGACAGATTTAGACATTTGTTCGACATATTGATTTGCTACAGTCAATATAAGACCATACTTCCTGGCTTCGCTGAGTATAGTTTTAAAAGAATCGTGGGCAAAATGCTGAAATTCATCTACATATAGATAAAATGGCGTCCTCTGATCTAAGTCTTCTATCACCGCTCGACTCATTGCCGCTCTTTTAATACAACTTATAAATAGAGATCCTAGCAGTGCTGAGTCTTCTTCACCTACTAAACCACGTGACAAATTGATAATTAATATTTTTCTTTCGTCCATGATGCTTCTAATATCAAAACTTGATTTGCTGGTTCCTATAATATTTTTAATTATTGGATTGTTGGCAAAACCACCTATTTTAGTGAGTAGCGGAGTTATGGTAGTATGAGCATATTTCTTCTGCCAATCTGCAAACTCTTCTAGCCAAAATCGTTTAAGACTTGGGTCAGACTGATTAGAAATAACTTTTTTTCGAAAAATTTCATCCTCAATAAATGTTGATATATCGCACATAGTAGAATCTGGATAGTTAACTAGAGCAATCAAAACGTTACGGATTAAAAGCTCTAGTTTAGTGTTCCAACTATCAAAAAAGGGCCTAAGTACTTCGACTGTCTCATTCACTATTTGATTTTTCTGGTTTGGATCTATAATTTCGAGTGGATTAAAAGCAACAGGGAAGTCTATATCTGCTGGATTAAAATATATAACTTCGTCTACTCTTTTTTTGGGAATCCTTTTTAATATATTTACAGCATAATCACCGTGAGGATCGATTATAGCAAAACCATATGGACTGTTAAGATCGGCAATTGATAATAATTCAAGTAGCGCTGATTTACCAACCCCAGTCTGCCCAAGTATATACAAATGGCGATTTCTGTCAGAGCGAGGCAATCCAAACTTAACTTTTTCACCCCTAAAACTAGTGGTACCAATAACACTAATTTCGTTTTCTTCTGACTCTGTTAAATCATTAGTCCAAAGAGGTAGGCTTACTGATGGTTCAATGCGTTTAGAGGAAGCCCAAAGTATCCCAGAAGTCTCAATATCACTATTTGGAAAGTGATAGATTGCTGCAATCTCATCCGGCGTTAATATGCCATTATATAGTGCAAAACTCCTCTGATGATAATCGCTTAATAAGGTATTCTTTTCGCCCAAATATATCTGTTCAAATCTGTTACCATATTGATTATCAAACTGTTTAAAACTAGAAGTAATGGCTTGTAACCTTATTTTAGCTTGTATAAATTTGGTGTCACCCCTATAAACTACCCTAATGGTTGTTATAAAACCTACCCTGGTATTTTTTGTATTTACGACTTTAGCTTGTAAAAGGGCATCATCGTCAACTTTGTCATCACTACCTCTTGCTTTATTTGAACTTACTATAGTCTGAAATATACTAGGTGGTTTTGGTATTTTTAAAGTCTCCTCATACTTTTCGCTATCTTTGTGCCATTCATCCAAAGCTGGTGTTATTACAATCTGAACCCACGCTTGTTCTGATGCATTTAGTTCAGATAAAACTGCGGTTAACGAACTAAGTGGATCAACTTTAAAATCTCCATATTCCTTTATCGGAAGGGCATCATTATGTATAAGCCTAAGTTCTGCAACTAATTGAGATCTGATTGGAGTAGGTCTGTTTGAATAGTCATCAACTACACTAATTTGTGCATTTGGATACATTGAATATATGTGCTGCTTTATAACATTTGCTAGTTCATCAGGAGACCAAATATAAAAACCAATCCCACGATCTATGATTGCTACCTCAAAACTTATTCTTGGAACAAAACCAGATTTTTTAAGTGGCATTGTGCCTTGCATTAGTACATACATAGAATTTAAAAGATAAGAGAAAGTTTCAGCTTTTTTATCACTAGTCTTTGGCAACCTCAACAAAAGAAGTTTGCCGGATATAGTCCTATCTAGATTAATTCTTCTTTTCTTCATAAACGCCCAATTCTACTGTAAAACTCCAAATTCTAAATAATAGTGCTTTTCTACTTAACTACTGATAAAATAGTACCATTAGCTTTTTGAAAGGGGAAGTACTTATAGGATTACTATATCTGACTAATATCTTTTTATGAAAGACATATCTAAGCCAATAAAGCGTTCAATACCAAAAAAAGCTGACTTGAATTTTACGATTGACGAGGATGATAATCTCAGTGAAACTACTGATGAATCTGCTACTACAGATTTAAACACTAAACTTAAACCAATTAAAAATAGAAATTTTAAGTTAACAAAAAAACAGTTAATTGTTGGCCTAATAATTCTAGCTGTAGTAGTAATCGGTCTAATATATTTCTTCGTTTTTAGAGAACACGGCCAAAATAGTGTCACTAGTATAAAAAATACTTCAACTTCAAAGAAAACTACTACTGCTTCACCAATTTCACCACTAACCGGCATGCCAGTTACACTTGCGAAAACTAAGTTACCTGTAACTGGAATCATGATTGAGAATAGCGACGAAGCTAGGCCACAATCAGGACTATCTCAAGCAGGCGTCGTTTTCGAGGCACTAGCCGAGGGTGGCATAACAAGGTTCTTGGCTCTATTCCAAGAAGGTCAGCCTTCGTCCATAGGACCAATCAGAAGTGCTAGACCATATTTCATTGATTGGGCACTAGGCTTCGATGCTGCATATGTGCACGTTGGCGGCAGCCCTGATGCACTAAGCCAAATTAAAACTGACAACGTCAAAGATATAAATCAGTTTTATTATGGAAATTATTTTACTAGAATAACCTCCAGAGAAGCGCCTCATAACGTTTATACTTCCATATCTAGCCTCCATGGTCTAGAAACCACTCTAGATTATGACAAGAGTAACTTTACCGGCTTTCCCAGAAAAAAAGACCAGCCAGATAAAACTCCTAATGCAACAAACATAGCCTTTAACATAGCAAGCCCAGACTATAAGGTAAATTACACCTATGATAAACCCTTAAATAGCTATAAACGATCTGAAGGCGGTTCACCAATGATTGATGCTAATACGAATAAACAGCTTGAACCTAAAGTAGTCATAGCAATTGTTGTACCACTGAGCCAAGGTGCGCTAGATGCATCTGGAGCATATTACTCAGACTATTCGGACATAGGTAGTGGTAGCGCATATATATTCCAAGATGGAACACTAACAAAAAGTATATGGACAAAAGATAGCCCAACCTCGCAAATTACATTTACTGATATAGCCGGAAATGCAATCAAATTAAATGCAGGTCAAACTTGGATAACGGCTCTAAGCTCAAGCAATCTAGTAGCATATCAATAATTACTACTCTCATTTGACTGAATTAATCAAATATTAACTATATAATAATTATGCTTGCATTATTTATAAAATAAGTAGATTATATATTTACTATCTAATGAAAACACAAAAAGTAAAAAAATTTAGACAAATTATTGCTGATGCACTATCAAGTGCAAACGCTACTCAACAAACTAAACATGGTGAAAACGTTAGTTTTATTATGTTTGACGGGAAGCTTGGAGCATGGCCTTCTTTTGTTGATGACATAGAAGATATTGAACATTCTTGGGGATTAGTTCTGGCTAATCAGCAAGTACTTAATAGATGCGGTTATCTTGCTATTTTCTCCACAGCCAGTAAAAACCATAGCCTTGAAAGTTTAGTAACAGTACCTACTGTATCATCGAGACATTTAAGTCCACTGGTATTTTCGCGGACATTGGAAACAGAAGAAACGTTAGGTATGGCTATATCTCTTGCCGAAGCACCGTACCAAAACCAAAGAATTGCCACAAACATTGGTGAACTCGCCCTAAAACCTCCAAGACTTCATCAAGAGATAGCGTTGTGGCTTGCTAATATTAGTCTATCTGCCAACATGCCGGCATTGGCTGCAGCCGCATGAGATATAATTATCAAAATTAAAAAAGTCTAAAGCATTTTATAAAAGTTAATGGTGACCCTGGCGAGATTCGAACTCGCGATCTTCAGGATGAGAACCTGATGTCCTAACCGCTAGACGACAGGGCCATTCACTTAAATATCTATCTATAATAATGAATTCTACCATAACAGATTCAGATTAGTCTAAAGTCTTTATGGTCTTAATAACTCCTTTTAGATATAATACATAACAGTAAACATAAGGGGTTTCTTAAGGGCACCATGGTCGCAGACAAGTACTACAAAATATTCCGTTGGTTAGTTGTAGGAGTATTATCTTTTCTAGTTATTTTCTGGTTGGCAATTCATCTTATTGGATCATATAAATATTTAGCTGGTAGCTATAATCTGCACACAACAACGCTAATTACTTCTGTCTTGGGCATAATCTACTGCCTAACCTGTTTTAATAGAGTAGCTAAGATTACAAATTACTGGCAAGCGGCCCTGATAGCAGTATTATTTACCGACTTTGCAACTCTACAATTGCTTTTAAACATACACCAATCTATCTATTTCGTATACCTGCTCATATGGCTTATAATAGCAGCATTTTCTGGTATGTTTGGCTACCCTACAGTAGCTCTGTTTAATTTTCTGACATTTGTCTTCATATATTTTACTGAGGGGTTTAAGAGTAAGTATATGATCATCCTAGCTATTGGTAGTCTTATAGTCAGTGTAAGTACGCAACTACTCATTTGGGCTAGGTTGCAAAACACAACTTTTTCTAGATCCAAAAGCAAACCAGTAGATCCACTGACTGGCATCGCCGGAGAAGCAAAAAGTGAAGCTGAAACCTTAATCGATTCAATCAACGAAGGTATAGTGGTCATAGACAAAACTTCAAGAATTATATTATTCAATCCAGCAGCGTCCGAAATGACCGATTGGTCAATTGAAGATGCCGAGAACATCGATGTAAACCTTGTTGTAAAAATTTCTCAAGAAGATGGTAAAGAGTATACGGACCAAACTAATCCCTTTAACATTGTTTCAAATACTGGGAAAAAATTAGAAACTACCGCCCAATTAATATCTAAAGATAATAAAAGAAAGTACATTGCTCTTATAGTTTCACCATTAATAAAGGGTAAAAATATTAACGGTGTAGCTTTTACCATGCGAGATATCTCAATCCAAAAAGCTACCGAACAACAAAAGATGGAATTTATATCTACTGCCAGTCACGAAATGCGAACGCCAGTTGCAGCTATTGAAGGTTATCTCTCACTTGCTATGAACGATCAAATAAGCAGCATAGACTCTAAGGCGAGAGAGTACTTAGAAAAAGCCCACTCGTCTACACAACAGCTAGGTAGACTATTTCAGGATTTACTTACATCTTCAAAAGCCGAGGATGGTAGATTAGTTAATCATCCAGAAGTCATAGAGATGGGTGAATACATCGGTAAATTAGCTGAAGGGTTTCAGCTTGCTGCCGAAAAAAAACATTTAATAGTCGACTTCACACTTATTAACAATTCTAAAGACAACCAAGATCCGAGTGGTAAAATAATAACTCCTTTGTACTTCATTGATGCCGACGCAAATCGTATTGGTGAAGTAATAACTAACATATATGACAATGCAATAAAATACACTGAAACTGGCAAAATTACTATAGGTTTAGGTGGCAGTGATACAGATGTTCATTTTTATGTTCAAGATACGGGACCTGGTATACCAGAAGATAGTATCAGTCATCTTTTTGAAAAATTTTACAGAGTAGACAATTCAGCTGTTAGAACTATTGGTGGAACTGGTTTAGGTCTATATATATCCAAAAAAATTATTGAATTATATAACGGGAAAATCTGGGTAGAAAGTCAAGTTGGAAAAGGTAGCACTTTCCATATAACAATTCCAAGATTAACCCAACAACAAGCTGATAGCCTAAAAGCTGCGCAATCCGCCCAAAGTCAGATTGAAATGCCAACTGCAAATTTATAGTTATGATATGATACAATCATAAACAGTATCACTTATTGATTCTAAGAAGGAAAATTTGATGGCGAAGATAATGCTTGTCGAAGACGACAACAACCTACGAGAAATATATCAAGCAAGATTAAATGCTGAAGGCTATGACACAGTTACAGCAATGGATGGCGAAGAGGCCCTTGCCTTAGTAGGAAAAGAAAAACCAGATCTTATTATATTAGATGTAATGATGCCCAAAATTAGTGGTTTTGACACGCTAGACATATTGAAAAACTCGCCACTTACAAAAGATATCAAAGTCATTATGATGACAGCGCTATCACAAGCAGAAGATAAAATAAGAGCCCAAAAACTTGGAGCTCAAAATTACCTTGTAAAATCTCAAGTTACATTGGAAGATATAGTAAAGGCAGTAAAGGATGCACTGTCTACAGACGGTAGTTCAAAATCAGATGCAGGAATAGCATCCACTAATCCAGGTGTTTCAATATTTAATAATCAAACAAACGAAGGGAACAGTAGTATGCAACCAACAGACAACTCAACAACTAACAATCCAGTTATGCCACAAGATGACAGTGGTAGTCAATCAATGGGACAACCTGCGATGGACTCAACAACACCAATGACTCCTCCAGCCGACAACACTATGGGTTCAGCCCCAACAGATCAAGCACAAGTCACACCACC
>DATKHH010000057.1:0-3446 GCA_035510315.1 Candidatus Saccharimonadia bacterium | reverse complement strand
AAGTTTTCTAAATAACATAAAAAATCAAATCAGGTCAGATACTAAATTATGCCTTGCTGTACCAGTATGGAAATATAATAACTCCTTTATCAAACTTCCAGTAGTTGACCATCTGTTAGAAATCGGTTACAATACCATGAGTTTTAAAAATCTTGATACAAATAAATTGATTTATCATAGACCAAATCAAGTTGTTGCAAGACAATTATTATTGTTAACTAGGAAATAATATGTCACACGTAAAAGCAGGTGGAACAAGTAAGAATAACCATGATAGTCCTGGTCAAAGGCTAGGGGTTAAATTATTTGGTGGCAATAAAGTCAAGACCGGACAGATTATCGTTAGACAAACGGGCTTAACCAAACGATCAGGTAAGGGTACTTTTCTAAGTAGAAATTACACAATTCATGCTGCGTCTGATGGTATAGTAAAATACCAACAAAGACGGGTAAGACTATTTAGTGGTAGATCCGTAAAAGTAACAGAAGTCACAGTAGAATAATAAAGTCTGTTAGGCTTCTATTTATTACCCGATTGCCTACTAGAACGGATAAGACCTACAAATAGTGGATGTGCTCTGTTTGGTCTTGATTTAAATTCTGGATGAAATTGACAAGCAATAAAAAATGGATGGTCCATAATTTCTATCATTTCAATAAGTTTTTGATCGGGTCTAACTCCGACTATTTTAATCCCCCATTGTTCGTATTGATCTCTATAAAAATTATTGCACTCATACCTGTGCCTATGTCTCTCGATAATCTCTTTCTTATTATATAAAGCATATGTCTTAGAAAACTGATCTAGAACACAAGAATAATCGCCAAGACGCATTGTACCCCCAGTGTTTTCTTTACCCAACTGACTAAGCATAGTATCTATAACCGGATTAGATGTAGTTTTATCAAATTCAGTTGAGTTTGCATCAATAATCCCGTTTTTCCTAGCACAAGCTATCACAGCAATCTGTAATCCTAAACATATACCAAGATAAGGTTTTTTCGATTTTATAGCATATTTTGCAGCTTTGATTTTGCCTTCAGCACCTCTAATACCAAACCCTCCTGGAACCAGAATGCCATCGCATTTAAATTCTTTTATAAAATCTCTGTTGTTCATTGGTTCTATAGCGTCAGAATCTATCCATTTTATTTCCAAGTTAACCTTCTCTTGCCAAGCAGCAGATTTTAACGCTTCAGTTACAGACATATATGTATCCTGGTTATCCAAGTATTTGGCTACTATACCGATAGTTACCTTATCCTTAAAATCTTTCTTTGCACTTGTAACCATATCTTGCCAATCTTTAAGTTTCGGTTTAGAGTAGTTTAAATTTAATCTGGCTAATATAACCTTTGCTATACCACTATCTTCCAGAGTCAGTGGCACCTCATAAATGGTTGACGCATTTGGAAGTATTACTATTGCCTTCTCCGGCACACCAGAGAATAAGCTAAGTTTCCTAACAGCGCTAATTGGTGCAGCAGATTCACATCTAGCAACCAAGATATCGGGAACTATACCAAGTCCCCTTAGTTCTTTTACAGAGTTTTGCGCTGGTTTAGTTTTAATTTCCTTGCTAGCACCAAGATATGGTAAGTATACGAGATGTACGAATGTACAGTTAGTCTGACCAACTTTAAGTGAAAGTTCTCTTATAGCTTCAATAAAGCTCAATCCTTCATAATCCCCAACTGTACCACCAATTTCAACAATATGTACATCAAAACCTGCTGCTGCTTTCTTGATTTCTTCCTGGATTGCTCTTGTTACATGAGGAATGAATTGAACCGTTTTGCCTAAATTCTTACCCTGTCTTTCGTCATTAATAACCTGATATAATACTCTGCCGGACATTAACGAACTTGCCTGAGTCAACTCCTGATCTAAAAATCTTTCATAGTGACCAAGATCAAGGTCTGTTTCTGCCCCATCTTTAGTTACAAAACATTCGCCATGTTCACCAGGATTCAGCGTACCAGCGTCTACGTTCAAATAAGGATCACATTTTTGGATATTAACCTTTAACCCTCTTGCTTTAATTATATTTCCTATTGAGGCGGCGGTAATGCCCTTACCTAATCCAGATAAGACTCCTCCTGTTACAAAAACATACTTAGTAACCTGTTTCGCCACACTAAACCCCAATTAATTATATTCAGATACTACCCTAGCTGATGCTTTTGATCAAGCAAATTCTAATGGCTCTCTATGTACTGCTCTGCAGCCACAAGTTGACTATCTGTTCCACTCTTCTGATCTGCAGCAGTAATAGGAACTATTATATCGGGTGTGATACCCTTTTTGTCTATATTCACATTGTCCGGTGTATACCAGTGATAAATAGTTACTTTAATTTCCTTTCCCTGACTCAGATTATATATTTCTTGAACGCTGCCCTTACCATAACTTCTCTCACCTATTAAAGTTGCGGCATGATCATCTTTTAGTGCACCTGCTGTTATTTCGCTGGCACTAGCACTTCCACTATTTATCAATACAACGGTAGGTATGCCATTTAATACATCCCCTCCTGTTGCCTGATATGTCTGAACTGCTATATTATCGTGCTTTTCGGTCATTATAGTACTTCCCTGTGACAACCAAAGACTACTTACGCTAACAGCAGAGCTAACAAGACCTCCAGGATTATCCCTCAAATCCAAAATAATGCCCTTAACATTCTTTTCTTTAAATTCATCTGCTGCCTTTAATGACAAACTTGGAGTATCAGTTGCAAAATCAACTATGTCCATATATCCGATATTTCCATCCACTATTGAACTAGAAACGCTAGGAAGGTTTATATTTGCTCTAACAATCTTAAGTGTTAGGGTCTGACTACTTCTTAAGATAGTCAATATAACTGTACTGCCACTCGGGCCATGTATACTAGCAACAACGTTGTCAATTGATTCATTTTGTGTAGACTTGCCATTAACGCTGGTTATTATATCTCCACCTATGAGACCAGCTTTCTGAGCTGGAGTACCCTTAATAGTCGATACAACTACTGTCTGATTATTTGAATTTGTGTCTAACTCAGCTCCTATACCAGAAAAAGTATTATTGAGCTGGTCATTAAATGACTTTGTCTGAGTGGCGTTAAAATAATTTGTATGTGGATCGCCAGTTGCACTAGCCAGACCGTTTAATGCTCCGTCCTCAAGTGTATTAAAGCTCAATTTACCGTCATAATTATTCTTAATGACCGCGTATTCTTTTTGCAACAATGAATAATCTAAAGACTTTGGTAAGCCCTTGTTTTCTGCATCTGAATGTAAACTAATATATCCATTACCCAGGCCGTAGCCAAGTCCAAACACCAACAAAAAACCAATACCCAAACTGGCAATTTTAAAATTTTTATTTTTTAAAATTTTTACCCTCATCAAGATATCATTTTAACATTAAATGATGCTAGTTTGCTGAAACTATTTTAAGT
>DATKHH010000056.1:0-5087 GCA_035510315.1 Candidatus Saccharimonadia bacterium | reverse complement strand
ATCAAATTCGATTAATAATACAAATTTTGGTGAGTGTTCACTAAATAAATCTTTTATAAGATTAGGGTGAGTCTTTCTGACCAAGTTTAGTAGATTATCATCAACCATTTCAATAGCACTTGGTGTTTCTGAAGATTTTTTAAGTTCAACCAGTAATTTATCAAGTAAATCTAGATCATCAATTAATGCCACTGTAAGCGTGGTTTTCGGTCTTCTAGGGATTGTAGCTAGAGTTGCTTCAGTAATGACGCCTAGTGTACCCTGAGAGCCAACAATGAGTGGTGTTAAATCAAATGAACCGTCCTTACGTTTAACCAAATGCAGGTTATATCCAGATGCATTTCTGGCAGTATTTATCTCACTTTCGTGAATAGTCTGCGTATTATCATCGATTAGCTTGTCGACAGCCCTGTATATTTCACCCTCATAATTTGATAATCCAAGCTTTTTATTTAGCTCACGTTTTGAAAGTCGTTTTGTAACAATAATGTCACCATTGCTCAAAACTACTCTAAGAGACTCAACATAATCCAAGATAGGACCATATTTAACACTCCTATCCCCTGCAGCATTATTAGCTAGAGCCCCACCTATAGTTGAATATTCCAATGAAGCTGGAGCACATGGTAAGAAAAAATCATGAGTTAAAAGTGTCTGTTGAAGCTTACCAAAATTTAGTCCTGGCTCAACCCGTACTTGGCCCACTTTGCCGTTGAGTTCTAAAAGTTTATTAAAGTGAGCAGGGAACACTAAAATAAGTCCAGGGCCAATAGCAGCACCAGATTGATCAGTTCCAGAACCTCTTGCAGTAATTGGAAATATTCTGCGGTTTTTAGCTAGTTGATAGGAAAACTTTACCGTTTTTCTTACGTCACTCTCGTTTTTCGGATAGATTATAACGTTTGGTTGAATCTTAAAAATACTAGCATCTGTTGAATAAAAATTTCTAGCACTGGTATTTGTTATAATCTCACCGGTTATATGTTCTTGTAGATATAGAGATATTTTATTCATAAATAATAAATCCCTCCTTTAAAAACATAATCATGATGTAAGTTATGATACCATAAAAATCTGACTAAATGGTGGGGATGAGAGGACTTGAACCTCCACGAGACAAGCTCACTAGTATCTGAAACTAGCGTGTATACCAATTTCACCACATCCCCATCTACGATACTATTATAATCTATTAGACTACTTGTTAGTTACTTCAACTTGTTTGATTTCCCAATTTGCAACGTTTGAATAGACATTCACGCCATTGTTAATTCGCACAAGATTAAGCCCAGATATTTTAGGTCTAGTTATGTAAACATAGTTAGGCTGATAAAGGGCAAGTGATGGATTATCTTGTTCCCAGTCTTGAAGGAAAGTTAAGTATTTAATAGCCCTAAGCGCAGGATCAAACACGGTTCTCCCCTGTGCTAGCGAGGTATCTGCAGTTGCCGATTTATATTGAGACAAATTAAGTCCTGGTATTGAATTCAGTTGTGCCTGAGAACTGTCCCAATAAGCAAATACATCAGGATCAATGCCAATCGAAATACTATAAAGTAACATATCATAAGACTTATTGGCTATTACACTTTTTAAATCGTCAGTGGATAGCAATACTAGACTCACATTAACACCAGCTTTTTTCCACTGTGATATCAGCGACCTAGCAACAGCTTGGTATTCACTATTATCTTGGGTGTAGAGACTAAACTGTAATTGTTGACCACCTTTATATCTATAACCATTACTTGATAACGTCCAACCAAGCGAATTAAACAAACTAGCTGCTTCTATCGGTTGATCAGTTACCTGGTTGGCAGCTGCGTTATATCCTGTTTGAAATGGCAATAGAGGGCTTCTTGCGACTATAACCGGGTATCCTAGAGCAGATATTACCTGATTTATGTTAACTGCCCTAGTTAGAGCTTCTCTCATTTGAGAATTTGATAGTAAAACGGATGCGTTCTGATAAAAAACCATGGTCTCTGCTGTAAGTGGAATATTGTTAATATAAACACTACTGTCTGTTTTTAGATAACTTGGTACATTATTTAAACCAATCATGGCTTGAATGTTTTGTTTTTCAAAACTAGCTATCATATCAGAAACATTGTTGAAACTAACTAGGTTAAAACTATCTAGTCTAGGCTTTCCAAGAAAATATCTAGTATTTGGAACAAGTTCTACTTGCTCACTAGAGTTATTTGACGCTGAGTCCTTAACAGTTATTTCTGAGAATTTAAATGGACCAGAGCCAATTGGATTAACATTATTAAAATTAGCAGACTGCAGTTGGTCGGTAGGTATATTTGAGAGTATGTGTTTGGGAACGATACCATTAGTTAAGGCATCTGGGAATGAACTAAGTGGACTAGGTAGTTTAAATTCTATTGTTCGACTATTAACTTCTGATACTTTAATGCCATACCAGTTATTAAATAGAGGTGACTCTACGTTAGGGTTTTCGATTGTATTATAGGTAAAAACCACATCTGAAGCAGTAATTGGCACACCGTCCTGCCAATGTATATTGGGACGTAACTTAACAGTGAAGTTTTGACCGTTACTGCTTACGCTCCATGACTGAGCCAAATCACCAACTAGCTGATCTTTTTGGTTATATTTAAACAAACCGTCAAAAATTAAGCTCGATACTGTTGTGTCCGCATCACTTGTAGCAAATAGTGGATTTGCGTTACTAAAACTGCCCACTACACCTTCATAGAAACTGCCACCTGAAACGTAGCGCAGGGTTTGATAATACTGACTCATATTAAATACTTGGATAACTGTCAGAGTAATAAGTAGTACTACTAAGACCACCCAGGTAATAACAAATCGTTTAACATAAATCAGTTTATCAAGTCTTCTAAAAAGATTTTTCTCAAGACTAGCCTCAGCAGATTGATTATAATCCTCAACTTGTAACCGGCTACGTTTTATTCTACGACGCCACCGAAGTTTCGTAGTTCGATTAATCATCTATAAAAATTACTTTTTGGTTAGTAGTCCTATTAGAAGTGATCCGATAAAAACTATTGCCACAAATATAGTAAGAAAGAAAATTGTCTTATCTGCCCCTCTCCTAGTAGTATTGATGTCTCCACTAGACCCTAAACCAGCACCCAAAGTAGCACCTCTTGTTTGAACAAGTATTAAAAATGTCATAAATAACATTGAGACTAGTGTAACGTAACTATTTAGTGTCATATTTATCCAAAATTCTAGATACAATATAGTTTACCAAGCCTATCACCATACCTGCAAGTAAAGCACTAGAAAAACCAGCAATTTGTAAGGATGGATAGATAGCACTTACTAGAGTTAACATCAACCCATTAATGACTATCATGAAAAGCCCTAAAGTTAGCAAGATAGCTGGTAGAGATAAAAGTATAACTAAAGGTTTAACTATAACGTTTATAGCTGCCAATATTAAACCTGCAACCACTATAACCATAAATCTATTACTATAGTTAATACTTTGGCTGAGCAGTAGTGATGCTATCCAAATTCCAAATCCACAGACGACCCAGTAGATCAGGAACCTTAATATAGGTCCTTGTCTCATTTCTGTAATTTTAGTTTATTTAACATAAGTAGGCAAGTTAGCACTTAAGTTTAAACAACCATCTTTAGTTAACAAATAATCATCCTCAATTCTCACACCTATACCTTCTTCAGGAATGTATATACCCGGTTCTATGGTTAATACCATATCCTCTTCAAATGGACTCTTATAATCCCCTATATCATGCGGGTCCAAGCCAAGAAAATGCGAGGTAGAGTGCGGATAGTATTTTCTAACTAAATCATGGGTAATAGTTCTAATTAAACCTAGTTCACGTAACTGTTCCCCCATAAATCTCTCTACTTCAAGTTCATATTTCTTTGCATCCAATCCGGGTTTCATTAGATTTTGGGCAAACTTTTGTACGTCTAAAACAGATTTTAAAACCGCTAGTTGTCTATTGTTAGGATTATGTTTTAAAGAAAAAGTCCTGGTGATATCTGATGCATAATTTGAGACTGAAGCTCCAACATCTATTAAGATTAAATCTTTAGGTTCTAGTTTTGTGTCATTTTTGGAGTAATGAAGCACGCATGCGTTAAGTCCAGAAGCAATTATCGGTGGGTAAGCTAGATCAGCATTTTGTTTTTTAAATTCACTTAAAACAACTGCCTCAATCTCGTATTCGTATTTAAAGTTAGTAATATTTTTATATATGTTGCTTATAGTTTTATTAGTTATTGTTATGGCTTCACGTATTGCACGGATTTCCGGGGATTGTTTTATACAGCGTAGTTTTGATATATGTTGACGGATATCTAAAAAAATAATTTGAGGATTTGTATCCTTTAAGCGTATGCTTAAGAGTCGTTTAGTAGGATTTGTATATAAACCCATTGTCTTAATATATTCTTCAGCAGGGACTATTGTTGCTACATGTTTGACTTTCTTTATTTTTGAATTTAGTTGTTTCCAACCAATCTCCTCATCATATATAGTTTCGACTCCAGATACTCGCCGAACATTCTCTAGATCAGCTTCACCCTCAGCTATTATGCTAAAATCTGATTTTTTAGGAATAATGAGATATTCCCTGTCTTTTTCAATAACTAAAATAGCTCCAGGAATTTCAATGCCAGTAAAATACCAAAAACTACTGTCCTGTCTAAATAGATAAGTGTTATCTGCATTACGCTGTAACAAGCCATTGGCTGTTAAAACTATTGGAGCAGTACCAACGAACAGATTTCTTAACTTATTTCTGTTACTTACAAAAAACTGTTGCTCAAATTTAACGTTCATAAAAATATTCTCAGTTAAGGTTTCCTTTTATAATATTTGCTCTACGAAAACCGACTAATGTCTTTAAGTCTATAAAATCTGCTTTAGATATATTATCAATAGTCCCATATTTCTTAAGAAGTTTACTCTTAGAAACAGGACCTATGCCACTGATATTATCTAAAACGCTTTGTCTTTGTGACTTAACTTTCAGTTGAGTATGATAACTTACTGCAAATCGATGTGATTCGTCTCTTATTCTTTGTAAAAGCTTTATAACTGGAGATGACTTGGG
>DATKHH010000055.1:0-11557 GCA_035510315.1 Candidatus Saccharimonadia bacterium | reverse complement strand
ATACAATATTTACTACTATGCCGGAGTTACCAGAAGTTGAAACCATTGTTCGTGGGCTTGACTCAATATTACCTAAAAAAACTATAAAAAGTATTTCTTTTGACACATCAAAAAGTTTTCCTAATGATCAGAAGGAAGTTGAGCTTTTTGCTATTAATTCTAAAATCGTCAATGTTAGAAGAAGGGCTAAGGTTATAATTATTGATCTTTCTACCAGCTATAGTTTTATTATTCACTTGAAAATGACAGGCCAGTTAGTTTATAAAAGTACAAAAAAAACTTTTGGAGGTGGTCATCCAAATGATAGTCTAATCGGTAATCTACCTGATAAATCCACTAGAGTAACGGTTGAGCTTAAGGATGGTAGCTGGCTATTTTTTAATGATCAGAGAAAATTCGGATGGGTAAAACTGTTACCAACGATCGAAATTATGAATTTAAATTTTTTCAAAAAAATTGGCCCTGAGCCTTTAAACATTAAATTTAATTCAGTAGAGTTCTATAATAGGTTGCAAAGAAGATTGAAAAGCTCAATTAAGCCAGTACTGCTAGATCAGACCATAATAGCTGGCATAGGCAATATTTATGCAGACGAAAGCTTATGGCTGGCCAAGATACATCCAGTTACTAGAGTTCAGAAACTATCTAAACGCAAGATAGACGTATTACTTGAATCTATACGAAAAGTTTTAAATCTTAGTTTGGATAAGGGTGGTTCAACTGATAAAAATTATATTAATGCATTTGGCGAAAAGGGTAGTTATCTAGAATTTGCTAACGTATTTCGTAGAGCAGGTCAGCCCTGTCCAAGATGTGGTACACCTATCATTAAAATGAAAGTAAATGGACGAGGTACTCATATCTGTCCTAAAGAACAGAAGATAGTAATATGATTTCGACATTAGCAGGTACTAACCAGTATTTGATTAGAGAAAAGTTGAGTGATATACAGAGAGCTTTTATAAAAAAGTCTGGGAGTCTGGGAATTTATAAAATAGATTGTGCCGATAAGACGTATAAAGACTTAATAGCCAATTTTCAAACAGTTTCACTTTTTTCTGAAAGTCGATTAATTATTCTTATAAATCCAAGTGAAGTTGATAAATGGAAAGATAATATAAAAGATATAATTGATCAGGTTTCTGATATTGATCAGGTGGTTTTTGTTGAACTGAGTTTAGATAAAAGAACAACTTATTTCAAAGACCTAAAAAAACTGACTAATTTTTTTGAATTTGAGCTTCTTGATGATGCAAATCTTACTAAATGGATTGTAAAAGAAGTTCAAGAGAGAAGAGCAAACATAACTTACGATGATGCAAAATATATAGTCGAACTAGTTGGGAATAACCAGGTCAGGATAAAAAACGAAATTGAAAAGCTTGTAAATTACAACCTTCAAGTTTCCAAAGATAGTATTTACGAATTAGTTGAGCCATCTTTGAGGGCTACTGTTTTTGAGTTGATAGATGCGTCGTTCTTGGGTGACAGAAAAAAAATTGTTGAAGTATATAGAAAACTTGAATTTGGTGAGGTTAGTGTCCAACAAATTCTATCTACTATTGCTTGGCAATTGAATACTATTGCTTTAATTAAAGCAGCCGAAACAAGTAATTATAGTGAGTTGATTAGAAAGACTAAACTAGCACCCTTTGTTGTTCAAAAGAGTGGAAAATTAGCTTCGACTTTATCTCTCAAAGAGATATCGAATATGACTCAGAAATTGGTTGAGTTATCTTTAGATATAAGACAATACAACATAGATCAGGAAGGTGCCTTGATAAATTATTTGTTTAGTTTGGCTAAATAGAACTATTTCTTTGGAGTAGTCTTCTTTTTTGGTACAGCTTTTGCAGTCACCCTTGCTTGTTTAGCCAATTGTCTTTGTTTTCTTGCAACCTTATTCTTATGCATAATGCCTTTTTTTGCGGCCTTATCGAGATTACTTTGGACTCTTCTTTTTGAATCAGAGATATTCTTGGAGTTTGAGGCGGAAACTGCACTTCTTAGGTCTTTAACAGCAGCTCTGAGTGATCTTTTAACCTTGAGATTCTTTGCAGTTGCTCTTTTCGTAACTTTTACGCGTTTCTTAGCTGATTTTATGATTGGCATTATCGTTCCTTATTTTTTGATTAAACTTGATATTACTTTACAGATAGTTTTTAACAATGGCAAGGCATAGTATAACAAAAGAAGTAATACCGCATAATGCATACTAGACAAAACTATATATTTTGTGGTATATATTACTTAAGGTTAAAAAATAAAAATGGAAGATCAAAAAGCACAATTAGCCAAGCGCATTACTGAGTCTAGTTATGTTTTGGTTACAGTAAACGCGAATCCAACTTTTGATCAATTAGCAGCAGCCATTGGCCTTACTCTAATGCTGAACAAAATGAATAAATATGCCACAGCAATTTTTAGTGGAAAAGTACCAGCGAGTCTAAATTTCCTTAATCCTGAGAGAACAATTGAAAGAACAACTGATAGTCTAAGAGATTTCATTATTTCTTTAGATAAAAACAAGGCAGATAAGCTTCGATATAAAATTGAAGATAATTTCGTCAAGATTTTCATTTCACCTTATCACTCTGCAATTACTGAAAATGATCTGGTATATAGCATGGGTGATTATAACGTAGACGTTGTCATTGGTCTTGGTGTTGTCAAACGTGAAGAGATGGACAATATTATTACCGAGCATGGAAGAATCTTGCATGATGCTACAGTTACTACTGTTAATACAGTTGGCATTAGTTCTCTAGGTACAATAAATTGGAACAATCCCCAAGCAAGTAGCTTGTGTGAAATGCTGGTTAGTCTTGCTGAGAGCCTAAAGTCGGATAATCTTGTTGACGAGCAAATTGCAAATGCACTTCTATCAGGAATAGTAGAAGAAACCTCACAATTTAGTAATAGTAAGACAACAGCTGATACTATGCATGCTGGTTCGAAGTTGCTATCTTTTGGCGCAAACCAGCAACTTGTCTCTAAAGAAGTGCTTTCAGGTAATTTACCTAGTCCTCAACCTCAAGCTGCTGAACTACCAAAACCTGATACCGATGAAGGTGCTTTAACGATAGAACACCCTGAAGAGCCAACTCCTACATTTGAACCAGAAGTTGTGCCTAAAGATAGTCAGGTTATCGACGATGTGCCAAATACTTTATCGCGTAATGACATGCCATATACCAAAACACCAACTCCTACACCTAGCAAAGAACATCAACCAATCGATGATAATAAAAGCAATGCCGGAGTATCATCTGGCCACGATTACTTGGAAGACAGTGATAATCTGGATATCAAAGGTTTGAGTGGCGAAGATGACGATGATGATGTACCCGCATCTCCATTGGAAAATACACCTATTATGGAACATAAATCGTCGGTTATGGGGCAGAAACCTACATCTTCACCTGATGCGTATCCGTTAATGAACAGATCAAATGATATGCGCAAATCTTTAGAGCCCATAGAAGCTCTAAATGCACAACCAGTAGATCTAACTCAACGAGATACAACCGTTGAGGTTCCGGAACTTTCGCACCAGAAGAAGCCACAAGATGATATTGATGTAGGCATAGGTACAAACATTGAATTTTCCGATCCTTCGTCTCCACCGCCTGATTTACCGCCACCAATTACTAAACCACCAGGCAGTCACTAAATATAAGTCTTTCATACAAAACTTTATAAATGGTATATAATCAGTTGAGTAGTGTGTGGCTAATCTCTAAAAATGGTATTGAATAAAGTATTAATTTGTGTTAAAATCGGATAAACAGTTATGCCAGCGAGTGTGAAAAAAACAGTTAGTAAGGTCTCGACCGAATCAAGTAAAAGGGATTCTGGTTCTAGTAGCTATCAGGTTACACAGTTAACGAGTACGATAAAAGAATTAACAGAACACGTTAAGCTTCATAAACATGATTTTATGGCAAGACGAGGACTGCTTCAATCAGTTGGTAAACGAAGGAGATTATTGCAATATATAGCCAAGAAAGATCCTGAACAGTATTTAAAATTAATAAAGGATCTTGGACTAAGACATTAGTCCTTAAATTGTGCTCAGACTATTCATCCCAAAACAAATTCGGAGTGATAAGTTTGAGCACATTAACTAAAATAATATAACTGTCGGGTTGTTGATTAAATCAGCAATTTCAGAACTTTAAGAAAGGTTAATAAACTAACATGGGAAGTACAATTCACCCATTTAATAAAAAAATTATAAGTGTAAGTGCCGATTTTTGCGGACAAACACTAACATTAGAAACGAACAGACTGGCTTTCCAAGCTGGTGCGGCTGTTACTGCAACGTACGGCGACACGGTCGTGCTTGCTGTTGTTTCAGCAGCAAATCAACCGATACAAGGAATGGACTATTTTCCACTATCTATTGAGTATGAAGAAAAATTATATGCAGCAGGCAAAATCAGTGGCAGTAGGTTTATTAAAAGAGAAGGTAGGCCAACAGATGTAGCAATTCTTTCTGGTCGTCTTATAGATAGGCCAATTAGACCTTTGTTCCCTAAAGGTTATAGAAATGAAGTTCAAGCCATTGCCACAGTATTAAGCTTAGACCCAGATTTTAAGCCAGATATTATAGCAATGATTGCTGTGAGTGCTGGAATGATGCTAACTGGTGTACCTTTCGACGGACCGGTTGCTGGTGTACGTATCGGTATGGTTGATAATCAACTTAAAGCATTCCCAAAAACTTCTGAACTGTCTGACAGTAAATTGGATTTGATAGTCGCGGGTACTAAAGATGCAATTATGATGGTTGAAGCGGGTGCTCATGAAATTGATGAGCTAACCATGATTAAAGCTATTGAACTAGCACATAAATCATTTCAAGGCGCCATAGGTTTACAAAAACAATTGGTTGAAAAGGTTGGAGTTGTTAAGCAGGATTTTGTGCTACTCGTCCCAGATTCATCAATTCAGGAGAGTGTAGATAAGTTCTTAAAAGATAAGCTTGGCGCAAAACTTCGTGGCACACAAAGTGATAGGGACCAAAAAATTCAAGATCTTAGAGAATTAACTATTGGGCATTTTGAGGAAAAACTGAGCGAAGAATTTAATAAGTCGGCTTATTTGGATGCATTTGATTTTGCCATTAAACAAGATGTTAGACGAAGTATTTTAGAAGAAGGTATAAGACCAGACAATCGAAAAAATGAAGAGATTCGAATTCTTAGTTCTGAAGTCGGAGTTTTACCAAGAACGCATGGTTCAAGCCTATTTACTAGGGGTAGTACGCAGGCTCTCAATATTACCACGCTTGCACCACTCAGTTATTCACAGTTAGTGGATAGTATGGAAGAAAGTAGTCAGAAACGATTTATTCATCATTATAATATGCCAGGGTATACGGTAGGTGAAATTCGAAGACTTGGTAGCCCAGGTAGACGTGAAATTGGTCATGGCGCATTGGCCGAAAGAGCCTTGCTAGCCGTTATCCCAGATGAAACAGTATTCCCTTATGCTATTAGGACTGTAAGCGAAATTTTAAGCAGTAATGGTTCAACTTCTATGGCTAGTGTTTGTTCTGGATGTCTTAGCCTAATGGATGCAGGCGTTCCAATTAAAGCTCCTGTTAGTGGTATTGCTATGGGACTTGTAACTGATCCAAAAACGAGCAAATTTGTTATTTTAAGTGATATTCAAGGTGCCGAAGATTTTGCTGGTGATATGGACTTTAAGGTTGCTGGTACTAGGAAAGGTATAACGGCACTCCAAATGGACATAAAAGTACATGGTATTACGCCAGAGATTATGTCTACTGCCCTAGAACAAGCTAAAGAAGGTCGTGAGATAATTTTGAGCCATATGCTTGAGACTCTTCCTGAGCCAAGGAAAAAACTCAGTAAATTTGCCCCTCAGGTAGTGACTATACAGATTAATCCAGATAAAATTAGAGAGTTGATAGGTAAGGGCGGTGAAACTATAAACAAAATAATTGCCGATACAGGTGCCGATATAGACATTAAAGATGATGGCACGGTATTAATAGCTAGTCCTGATCAGAAAAGTATTGATGCCACAATCGATTGGGTAAAAACAATTACTGCTGAGCCTGAAGTAGGTAGGATATATGAAGACTGTAGGGTAGTTAGTGTATTAGATTTTGGAGCTTTTGTAGAGATATTACCTGGTAAAGAAGGTTTGGTACATGTTTCAGAGATGAGTGATCAAAGAGTTGAAAAACCCTCAGATTATGTAAAAGAAGGTGATAGAGTAAAAGTTAAGTTATTGGCCATTGATGATAAAGGTAGATTAAACTTAAGCATGAAAGCTGCAAAGGAAACTAAATGAAAGTAGGTTATCAAGCTCTTAAGTCTGAGATTTTTTCAACTAAAAAAATTTCAATTCCTACATCATTAGTATTGTTGCTACTAAGCTACATAATATTTTCAAGAGCACTAGACACTGGCAGCTATTGGGAATATTTAGGCGGATTAACGGCTCTTATACTCTTTATCAAAGTATTTATAAGGTCTTTTCGAAAATAATAATTAGTATATGGCTAAAGAATCCAAGCAAGTAGAACTTGAAGCATTAAAGAAACAAATCATTTCGGATAATGTTTGTCCAGAACTTGCCAATAATGCAACAAATTTGGTTTTTGGCAGTGGCAATGAGGATGCTGACATAGTCTTTGTGGGAGAAGCTCCGGGTAAAAATGAAGACATAGCTGGATTACCATTTGTAGGTATGGCCGGTCAGGTTCTAGAAGAAATGCTCGCTAAAATTAATCTCAAGCGGGAACAGATATATATAACTAATATAGTTAAATACAGACCACCTAGCAATAGAGACCCATTACCTGAGGAAAAATTAGCGTTTTTACCTTATCTAAAAAAACAACTAAGTATTATTAAACCTAGACTAGTTATTACACTAGGTCGCCATAGTATGAATTGTTTTTTCCCTAATCTTTACATTTCTAACGTACACGGAAAGATACAAGACCTTAATGGCCAAAAGTTTTATCCTATATTTCATCCCGCAGCGGCACTTTACAATGGATCCTTAAGGCCAGTCTTGGAAGAAGACTTCCTAAAAATACCTAACATTTTAGAAACAATTTAATATTAATAAAACAACTTTTTTAGAAAGGTTATAAATGAATGATAAACAAAAAAATTTAATGCCGAAGCCTGGTGGTATGAAGACCAATAGAGGGGCAGCTATTAGGGCTCAACAGCGAAATCAAGGTGAAGCTCAAAGAGTAATTGATCAATATGAAAAAGCTCCCATAGACAAAACGGTCCGAGCTAACCAGCTTGATGATTCTCCTAGGTTAAAAATTACGGCTCTTGGAGGCATGGATGCTGGTGGCTCAAAAAATATGATAGTAATCGAATATCTTAATGATGCGGTAGTTATAGATTGTGGTAACGATCTAAGTGTTGATTTACCAGGCATAAACTATGCTATATGTGATACAAGCTATCTAGAAACAATTAAAAACAAGCTCAGAGCTTATATTATGACCCATGGGCATTTGGATCATATCGGCGGATTACCCCATATTGTGCCAAATTTTCCGGCACCTATATATGGATCTAAATTTACCATTGGTATGGTCACTAAACACTTTGAGACTTTTGGGCAACCATTACCGGAAGGATTCGAGCTTCGAACTGTAGTAATGAATGAAGAAACTCATGAGAGGTTGAAGATTGGGGAATTCTACGTTGAGCTAGTTAGAATTACGCACTCAATTCCAGGCAGTACTTGTGTGGTTTTAGATTCTCCTGTCGGGAGAATAATCTGTACGGGTGATTACAGGTTAGATCCAAACCCTCTAGACCATGAAAAATCTGATACTAACAGACTAATTGAACTAGGTAATCAAGGTGTATTAGCACTACTTAATGAGTGTTTATGTGCTGATAGGCTAGGAAGAACACCAAGTGAAAGTACAATTGAACCAACTTTCAAGGATTTATTCCAACATGCTCCTGGAAGAGTATTTGTCGGGCTATTTTCAACAAATATAAATAGAATTCAGATGTTAGTAAACGCCGCAGTTGCTCATAATAGGAAAATAGCAATGGATGGCAGAAGTATGATGAGTACTTTAGAGGTAGCTGTGCGACTGGGAATGATTAAGGTGCCAAAGGGCTCATTTGTGCCCATTGCATCTGTTCCAAAAATGAAAGATCAAGAGATTGTTATTGTTTCGACCGGCTGTCAAGGAGAGCCCAATTCTGCTCTGCAAAGAATGAGTACAGGAGACCATAAGTATATTAAGTTAAAAGAAAGAGATACTGTTATCCTCAGTTCCACACCAATACCTGATAGTGGGAATGACCGTCTAATTACAAAAATGGTTGACGAATTAAATAGACAAGGAGTGTTTGTTAAACGACATCCTACTCATGAAATAGATGGTTGTGGTCCCCTACATGTGAGCGGACATTGCTCACAGGATGAATATATGGAAATGATAACTATGGTAAAACCAAAATTTTTAATACCGATTTATGGAACTTTTACTGCCCAAAAGTATCATAACGAGGCAGCCATTGAACGTGGTTTTACAAGACAAAATACTACTTACATTAATAATGGACATACTATCTCTTTAACAAAAGATAAGATGGAAACTATTAGTGAAGTGCCAACAGGTACCGTATTGGTGGATCAAACTGGTTCTATTGTAAGCACTGTAGTTATCAAGGATAGGTTGTTGCTTGCAGAGGAAGGGCTAGTAGCAATAGTGCTAACAGTCGATAAAAAACGCGGTCAAATTCTCACAAGTCCGGACATTATCAGTCGTGGTTTTATATATATGAGAGACAACGAGGAATTAATGAAAGAACTCAGAGAAGAATTAAGACGTGCAGTAATTCAAAGGTTTAAAAGAGTAGATCTGGATAGATTCAAGCAAGAAATTAGGGAACATGTAACACATTTCCTATTTGAAAAAACTGGAAGAAGCCCAATCATTATTCCAGTTGTTAACGTCATTGGTGCTCGAAATGATGCAAGGCCGAATAATAATCCTGATACAACTAGCCAATCAGTTCAGGATGAACATATAAGTCAGCAAAAACGTTTTGAGGAAATGAGGTTACGTCTGCTTTCTCAAGACGCAAGAACTGATTAGTTAGAGTATACCTATTTGAAAAAATGCTAAATAGTTGCTATAATATGCTTATGTTTTTGTAAAACTCAAAATCGAAAAAAATAAAACGCTAGAGTATAATCTAAAAAGAAATGCCCAAAAAGAAAAAAAAGCTAACAAAGAAAGATCTACGCAAAGAGACAGACGAGCAGTCTAGTTTTTGGCAAATGGCTGCTGCAGTCCTTGTAATTGTTTTTTCGTTATTTACTCTCATCGGCGGATTTGGTACAGGAGGTTCGCTACCTAAGACACTCTATCATGGTGCCTATTGGATGTTTGGTTGGGGAGCGTGGGCAGCAATTCTTGCGGTAATAGGTTTTTGCGCCATTCAGTTTAAAAGTGATAAAGCCGTGAAAGACTCATCAAAACTTATAGGTCTATTTTTCTTTATAGTATTCAGCTGTGGTTGGTTATTTGTAACTTTTGCTCACAAAGATATAGCTACTAATAGTTATATTGCAGGGCATGGTGGTAATGTTGGAAGCTTGGTTGGTAGAGGTATATTTAGTTTTCTTGATAAAATTCCGAGTGCTGTATTATTTTTTGTGCTAGGACTGCTAATGTTTTTTTATACATATAGTATTTCTCCAAAAGTTATCTTGAAGTTGGGTAACATATTTAAGAAATCTGAAGACAAAGAAGATACTGACTTATTTAGTCTTAAGGCAAAAACTGAAAACACTGAATTTAAACTAAATGAAGGTGTTCCAGTTGAGCATAATATGCTATCACCAAAACCCAGATTTTCTAGCTTTAAAAATTCTGCACAAAAAATGGTTTCGGAAGGTGGCTCTGCCGCATTAACAACCACAAATGATCCGGACTGGAAATTTCCAAGTGTAGATTTACTAAACCAAAAAGAAGAAAAGGCAAATGCCGGCGATATTAAAGGTAACGCCCAAGCCATTAAAGATACGTTTTTGAACTTTAATATTCCTGTAGATATGGCAGGTGCAAATGTTGGTCCGACGGTAACTCAATATACTCTAAAACCACCCAACGGAGTCAAATTAACCAAAATTATTGCTTTAGAAAATAACTTAGCTTTGGATTTGGCTGCACATTCGATTAGGATTGAGGCACCTATTCCTGGCAAGAAACTGGTTGGGATTGAGGTTCCAAATGTTAAACCAGCTTTGGTTAGATTATCTTCAGTAATTAAATCACCAGCTTGGCAAGAAACAGATAGTAAGCTTAGTTTTGTTATAGGTAAGGATATATCTGGTGCTCCTGTACTTGCAGATATGTCTGACATGCCTCACCTTATGATTGCTGGGCAAACTGGATCTGGTAAGTCAGTTATGATAAACACTTTGCTTACAAGCTTATTGTTTCGAAATACACCATCAGATCTAAAACTAATACTTATTGACCCAAAACAGGTTGAACTTACTCCATATAATGATATACCCCATCTATTGACGCCTGTTATTCATGATCCAGAGAAAACAATTAGTGCTCTTAAATGGGCAACGGCAGAAATGGATAAACGTTTGAGGGCTATGGCGGCCGTTGGCCGGCGCAATATCGCTGAATATAACTCTCTAAAGCATGATGAACCTATGCCTTATATTGTGATTGTAATAGATGAATTGTCCGATCTTATGATGGTAGCTGCTCGGGACGTAGAATCTTTGGTGGTTCGCTTAGCTCAAAAAGCTAGGGCATCAGGAATTCATTTAGTTCTAGCCACCCAAAGACCTAGTGTTGATGTAATTACTGGACTGATTAAAGCTAACGTACCTGCAAGAATTGCTTTTACTACGGCTAGTCAGGTTGATTCAAGGACTATTATTGATCAGATTGGCGCAGAAAAACTACTTAATAATGGTGATATGCTACTTCTAACTGCCAATATGCCAAAACCAAAAAGAATCCAAGCAGCTTTTATCTCAGATGTTGAAACCCATAAAGTTATTGATTTTATAAAAGCTCAAAGACCTCCCCAGTATAACGATGAGGTTATTAGTCTCCCGGTACACCTAAATGGCAGGGGAGGTGTTGTTTCTGAATATGGTGGTGAAGTTGATGATGATATGTGGCGAGACGCTGTAAGAGTGGTAATAGAAGGCAAAAAGGCAAGTACTAGTTTGCTCCAGAGGCGCCTTAGAATTGGATATGGACGAGCTGCTAGATTGATTGAACAAATGGAAGAGCAGGGCATTGTTAGTAGTGCTGATGGTAATAGGCCTAGAGAAGTATTAGTAAGTTCATATGATGAAGTCTTTTCTAGCTCTAATGACGAAATTGAAGCTCCTTCTAGTGAAGGTGAATCGCCTGAAAACTAAGATGACAGTCTTTAAAAAGGTTATCATCGATGATAACCTTTTTGTCTTAATTTAACAGATGTAAATAACTCTAATTTTTCTCCCTTTATATTATATATAATAGGAGAGCTAAATAATAAAT
>DATKHH010000054.1:0-7225 GCA_035510315.1 Candidatus Saccharimonadia bacterium | reverse complement strand
TATAAGGATAGAATTCAGACTGTTTAGACAAACTACCTAGCAACACAGCCGTGATAGAATATTAGCATGAGCCTTTTACTGATCTTAGTGATTTTTTTTGTTAGTTTAGGGTTAGTACTCATTACCAAAGCCTATTTCAATTTGCCACTATATGAGCTTAAAAGACAATCTAGGGAAGGTAGTAAAAACTCTAAGAGTTTATACAAAGTTGCATCCTTTGATTTTAGCTACAAAGTTCTTCAAAAAATAGTTTTAATTGTTTTAAGTAGCTACTTTTTTTTAATCTGCGCAACCACCTATAAAGCCTGGTTGGCACTTATATTAATGGCTGTGTATATCCTAATTATATTCATCTATTTACCCACAAAAAAAGTAGGTAGTATCTCAAATAAGCTAGCGGTTCTTATGTCAAAGCCACTAGTATTTATATTGAGCTACACCACCCCACTAGTTAGTAAGCTATATAGATCAAAAGACGTAAAACGCTACAATCATACTGGCATATATGAAGTGTCGGACATCTACCATCTAGTAGAGCAACAAAAAAAACAAGAAGATTCTAGATTGGAAGATTATCAAATAGACATACTAAAAAGCGTTTTGGAATTTAATAAGCAAAAAGTTAGTGACGTAATGGTACCAAAACGGAAAGTTAAAGCGATTTCAATAGATGAAGTACTTGGCCCAATAGTACTTGACGAACTTCATGAAAGTGGTCATCACTGCGTACCGGTTTTCTCAGACGATAAGGATAACATCGTAGGCGTTATTGACACAAACTCAATCTCCAGTACAAAACATAACTCGCCAAAAGCTGGCGATATTATGGATTCAAAAGTTATATACACACATGAGGATCAGGATTTAAGCCAACTCCTGCAGTTAATGGTTAAATCTAATCGCCAACTTTTCGTAGTTGTAAACTCTAAGGCTGACTATAGTGGCATCATTACAGCTAGTGACGTTTTAAAAGCTCTAGTTGGTGAAACAATTGCTGATGATTTTTCATTCCACGAAGATAAAACTTTAGTATCCGAGAAATTTAAGTAAATAAAACAAACTATAGGCCGCGTCTGTTAAAATATAGCCTATGAATCGAGTTTTAAGTAGAGATCTAAACGCTCATGTCAATTCTAGAGTCAATATATATGGTTGGCTTCATAAGAAACGTTTACTTGGAGGGCTTACTTTTATTAATTTGCGTGATCGCAGTGGACTTTCCCAAATAGTAGTAACTGATAAAGCTGAGGTAGAAAAGCTGCGTGGACTTCAAATTGGCACTGTACTTAAAGTTAGTGGCAGAGTGGTAAGTGAAAAAAGGGCTCCTGGTGGTGTAGAAATACACTCTCCAAAGCTCGAAGTTGTTGTGCCGGTAACCGACGAATCTCCAATTGAAATAGATAAACCACTAAGTCATAAATCTGAGAATCTAGATACACTTTTTGACATGCGAGTAATTGGCCTTAGAAATATCGATGAACAGAAGATATTTAGAATTAGAGCCAGTCTACTTTCTAACATTAGACAGTTTCTAGTTGATAACGAATTTGTAGAGATTCAAACACCAAAAATTATAGCTGCAGCCACAGAGGGTGGAGCTGAAGTATTTAGCATTGATTATTTCGGAAGTCCAGCATATTTAGCACAAAGCCCACAACTATATAAGCAAATTATGGTGGGTGCTTTTGAGAGAGTATTTGAAATTGGACCTGCGTATAGAGCTGAGCCTTCCCAAACCACTAGACACGTGTCTGAAGTTACTATGTTAGATATTGAAATGGGATTCATAAATGACCACGAAGATGTCTTAGACATGGTTCAAAATCTTTTCTACAGCGTTTTAACAAAGACAAGTCAGCAAAATCAGACACAGCTGAGTGACTTAAAAGCCCAACCACTGGTTTTAAAGCCAAAATTTCCAAGATATAGTGTATCTCAGGTACACGAGCTCTACTCTAAAGCAACAAAAATCGATACCACTGCAGAAAAAGATCTTTCACCTGATGAAGAAAAGTGGATATGTAATTATGCTAAAGAACATGATGGTTGTGAGGCTGTATTTGTAAAAGAATTTCCAGTTGCGGCCATGAAGTTTTATCACAAGATAAACCCGAAGAATAAAAAAACAGCACTTATAGCAGATTTACTATTTAGAGGACTTGAGATTGCAACCTGCCCAATGAGAGAAAATGACTATAAAACTCTAGTTAGCCAAATTAAAAAAGCTGGTATTAATCCAGATGACCCTGGATATAAATACTATCTTCAAGCTTTTAAATACGGATTGCCACCGCACGGTGGCTGTGGTCTGGGTATTGATAGGTTAGTTGAAAAACTAGTTGGTCTAGGAAACGTTAAAGAAGCAATTTTATTTCCAAGAGATTTAAATAGACTAACTCCTTAAAAAGAGACTAGCTCTTAAACTTATCTCGGAGCCATTCATCCAGTCCGTTGCCTCCACCGCCGTTTATAGCTACGACTATTGATCCCTCTTTTAAATGGTGATTAATTGTTTCAAGTAATTTATCATCCATCTTAGCTTCTGAAGCTATAGTTGGATCACTAAGATAACTAATTAGTTCTTTGGGATCTAGTATTGGTAACTTTGGGTCCTCTCTAGCTAAATAACTAGGCAGCCAATATACGTGCTTAGCACCCAAAAAACAGTCTCTGTATTGATTTAAAATATAGTGTTGTCTTCGATCTGTAAGAGGTTCATATACTACGTAAATGTCTTGGTGGTTTTTTTCGGCAATTTCTCTGGCTGTATCCATAGCACCAATAATTTTCTCAGGAGTATGAGCGTAATCAGAGTAGAGGTTCTCTATTATTGGCTCCATCCGACGGTCCAGTCCTGGAAACTTATTAATAAGTGTGGTAAGCATATCTTCGCTCTTACCCGTTAGTAAACCAACAGTTTTAATTGCCAAATAAGCATCTAAACGGTTATATTTACCAACAAGTACTACGTTCTTATAATCTAGATCATTATCTATAATTACTAAGTTTTCTTGTGTCTTAAGGTTTAAATATTTAACGTCAGTTTTCCAAAGAATTGATCTGTTTGACTTTGAAATAAAGTCTACAAACGCAGCCTTATATTTATCTCTTGTTTCAAATATTTCATGGTGATCCCAAGATACACCACTGATGCTACTGAGGTGTGGCGTAAAACTTAAGAAATTATTATCAAATTCATCTGCTTCATAGATAAATAACTTACTATTTACGTCATAGTGTCCACTATCACCAAAATCAATTTTAGCTCCCACTATGTAGCTTATGGGAATACCGAGTTTTTTAAACAACCAGATAATCATGGCTGTAGTTGTCGATTTACCGTGTGTCCCAGATATGGCTACTAACTGGAGACCTTTTTCTTTTAAAAAGAAATTTAAAAAATCATCCCTTTTAGAGGTATTTATATTATGAGCACTACAAAAAGCTATCTCCTCTGAATTTGGTTGTTCGAAAGAAATTGCTGAGGAGTAAACAAACCAATCTATTTTATTTTTTGTATTTATAGCTTCAATTTGATCTCTACTTTGACCTATAGTTATATCACTAATACCCTGGTTTTTAAGATAGTCTATAGTTCTTGAGTTTTGCTTATCCGAACCAGATACTCTAAATCCTGCTTGATGTGCAATTAGGGCAAGTGGGCTAATACCAACACCTCCAATACCAGAGAAAAATATATGCATAAGTCTAGTCTATCACGGTCTTAATCAGAGATATCGCAATCAGTGGAGGCCACCGCGTTGTCTATATCTACCATAGTTAAGCTGAGTATTGCTCTAGCCAACTAGCTATGTATTTAACATCAAGCTTTTCTGTCGTAATCCTAACGGCATATTCTTCGATGGCTCCTTCAGGGGCGTTGAAATTCACACTGTTTAATTTAAGGAATGTTAGACCAGTAAGCATGGCAGTTCTTTTGTTACCATCGACAAATGGACGATCGGCTATAATTCCTCTAATCAAGGCTGCTGCTTTTTCTATTAGATTGGGATATAATTCTTCACCAAATACATTTTGGGTTTGCGTAGCTAATGCAGCTTCAAGTCTACCTAGGTCACGAAGTTCATTCGAACCACCAGTTTCTTGAATAACTAATCCATGAATTTCAAGAAGTTGCTCTAAAGATACAAGTTTCATCTTTTTGAGAGGTTTTCAAAATCTTTCTTGTAGTTCTTTAGTATATCTTTAGCCGTTTTTATTACTTCCTGATCTGAGTTACCAGAATTGTTAATAGGGCGGACAATTACCTCAACATCATCACCAAATTTAATGTTTTGACGTTTTAATTCTTTTGCGGGAATAGTAACTCCAACACTTGAACCTATTTTAATAACTTTTTGAATGCTTTGAATCATAACTTTATTATAACAATGTTATAATATTTGTGCAATATCTTTGTTGAGTAGATATAAACAGCAGGTGAAAACCGAAAGAATGGAGGTCCATCATAGATGCTGTTGCGTCGAGAATCCAAAGGAGTAGTAATCTTCATATAATGTAAAATGTAGATATATGGGAACTATCTTAAATCAAAGTTTAGCCGATGAACTAGTAAAAATGTCAGAAGTTGATCAGGCAATGCGTATCAAAGCTATTGAAGATGATACGGTTTTCGATAGCTCAGTAGACGAAGTAAATTCAAAACGATTACAAGAAATTGTTGAAACATCAGGCTGGCCAACTATTCCCCAAGTTGGCATTGAAGGATCAAATGCAGCTTGGCTTGTACTTCAACATGCACCTAGCTTAGATTTTATGAAACATTGCCTTGGACTTATGAAAGCTTTCCCGAAGGGTATTGCTAATCAAGCAAACATAGCCTATCTAGAAGATAGGGTTCTTATGATAGATGGTAAACCCCAAATCTACGGCACACAATTTAAAGGAAGAGGGAAAGATCTAAAGGTATGGTCAATTCAAGATCCAGAACATATAGATGAGTTGCGTGCTAGTGTTGGCTTGGGTACGTTTGCCGAAAATGAAGCAAGAATCCTTGAACTTTATGGTAAATAACTTAATTTAAAACGCTTACGCTTGGAGGGCCACGATAGATACTGTTGCGACAATAATCAAAAATAACAACTTAATGTTTTTTATCGCAAATTAGTGATATGATAGCTGATTATGCAAATTTTGAAACGTACTCAGTTTGGAAATCCTATCTTGCGAGCGCAAACCAAGCAATTAAGTGTCTCAGAGATCAAGTCTGTCGATATCCAGTCTTTCCTAAAAGACATGCGATATACACTCGATAAGAAACAATACGGTATAGGATTGGCTGCAACGCAAGTAGGTAGGGATCTAGCTATATCGGTAGTTGGGCTAAAGCCTACACCTACTCGTCCTAATATAGAGAAGCTAGATATGGTACTAATAAATCCAAGGATAACTAAATTTTACGGTAAAAAAACCGGAATGTGGGAAGGGTGTATAAGCGGCTCAGAATTATATGGCAAAGCATTGCGTTATGAGAAGGTCAGGCTTAGTTGGCTTGATGAAAACGCCAAGAAACATGAAAAGGATTTTGAAGGTATATTAGCTCAGGTTATTCAGCATGAAGTAGATCATACAAATGGAATATTGTTTGTAGATAGGGTAAAAGACCCAAAAACTTACACTACATTTTCAGAATATAGAAAGCTTAGAAAAGCAGAGAACAATAAATCTAAAGCATAAACTTTTTGGAGGCCCATCATAGACGCTATCGCGACTCTATTTCAGGAAAAAGGGCATACATCGGACTTCCTGGCAGTCTTTTCCTAAATCCAGATTTTGCTTTATTAATATCATTATTAAAAGGTAAGTTTATCCAGGGGTCCATCCATTTATCTTTATATCTAATTAAATAATGTCCAGCAATATATTTTTTAGACCTACGAATTAATACTATTGTTCCGTCTTTATAAATTGTTTTTCGTAACTTATAGTTAATATGTCTAGACGTATATTTAAGTCCTGAATTATTAAGTGCCGTTGTTAAGTCTTTTACCCAAAATCTATTACTTTTTGCCTGTTTTGGACCAAGTAATATAGTTGCTTCTTTATAACTAATTTTTAATGCAAATGCAAAACAGGCAATACCGCAGCCATAATCAAATTCTTGAGTGATGCTTTTTCTCATATCAAAAGTGTAGAATTTATAATTATATAAACAAGCCCAACAAAAAACTCCTTAAAAATAAGGAGTTTAAGCATAAGCGGTATGGAGGGTCATAGTGATGGCTGTATCTACTAGGTTAAACTTAGCCCTGTATAGGTATGTATAATATATATTATGAAGAATAGTAATTTAATAACCTATATATACGTGGATGCATCTAATCTCTACGGTGGGATAACTGAACTATTGCCTAATGGTAGCTACATAGACTTCACTTCAATATTAAAATGTATTGAAGAAGATTTTCCAGTACATAAGATAAAGATATATGGCACTTATTTGCCAGATGATTCAAGTTCACAACCTACTAGACAATTATTCATTAAGGCTCAGCATCAGTTTTTTCAGTCAATGAAGAATATTAAGAAGGTTGAGTTTTACAAAGGCTATTTCTCTAGTACTTCAAAGAAAGAGAAGGGCATCGATGTCAAAATAGCTGTAGATATGCTCAAAGACGCATATGAAGGTGACTTCAAACAGGCTATTATCATTACAGGTGATGATGATTTTCTTTACTCAATACAATGCGTGAAGAAAATGAAGATTCCAGTTCATTTGGTTGCTTTTGCTAGTAGATTCCCATACGGGATCTCTCATAATGTCAACCGAAGATTCGTATATGATTTGAATGGCTACTTCAAAAAGAAGGTTTTACCTGCTTATAAACGTCCGCCATTGAACCTAGAGATTAAAGACATAACCAAAAAAGTGAAGATTATTTCAGTATAAAAAAGCCCGACACCATAAGTATCGGGTATGTAGACACATTCTAAACCTTAAGTTAGAGTATGTCAACAGATAGATAACGCTTATACTTGGAGGGCCAGGAGGGACTTGAACTGACACGCTACTTATTGTCAGGCTATATTCCCAATTATTTGCTAACTATTAGGCTCTTTAGCATATAATATGCCTATAAAGACATGAAATCTAAAAATCAAAATCATAAAAAAGCTAAAATAGGCTATCTTCTGATAATTTTTATAGTATCCACTGGTATTTCTATCTATGCTCTTCGTCAAAACAATATTGAAGCTATAAGAC
>DATKHH010000053.1:0-7488 GCA_035510315.1 Candidatus Saccharimonadia bacterium | reverse complement strand
AAACAATACTAAGTGTGAAACTAAGAATATAGGGTGTAATAGTAGATATATGGTTCCCAAAATTACTAACTCCTCCGTTATGAGTTACTACGCTTGGAATTATAAAACAGCAGACTATCAGTAGACCAAATAACGAGATCTGACTAAGCCACAAATAGCTTGAAATTCTTTTCATAACTAGTCGCTATCACTTATTCTTGCAGCAAATTTTTCTCGAAGTTTTTTTAGTTTAGGATTAATGATAATCTGGCAGTAATCTGGTCGATTGATTTCATAGTTTTTGTTATAATCAGCAGCCTGATAGAATTTATCAAATCTAGTTATCTCTGTAACGATTGGGTCATTCCAGACTTTGTGTGCTCTGGTTTTGCAAGTTTCAATCACTCTTCTTTGTTGCTCATCCATATAAAAGACAATCGAACGATACTGTGATCCAACGTCTGGTCCCTGGCGATTTAGGGTAGTTGGGTCATGAATTGTCCAAAATATCTCTAAAATATCTTCTAGTTTTATTATTTCTGGATCAAAAATCAGTTTAACTACTTCAGCGTGTCCAGTGTCTCTTAGATAAATTTGTTCATCTGTTGGGTTTTCTAGATCACCACCGCTATAGCCTTGTTCCACTGACGTGACACCTTTTATGAGTTTATATGCCGCATCTAGACACCAAAAACAACCACCCCCAAGAACAATAGTTTCTAATTTTTTCTTTGTATCTAAATTGCTCATACTTTAGTATATTTTATATCCTTTTTTCTTTTACCAATATCAATTGGGTATTCACCATTAAAACAAGATAAATTAAATAAACTGGGCTTCAGTCCAGTTGCCTTAACCATGCCGTCAATCGACAAAAATCCCAGTTGCGTGGTATTTTTTCTTCCATTTTTTAATATCATTTCCATTTTCTTAACGCTAAGCTTTGCAGCTGGCAGTTCAGACTGATTTGGTGTATCAATTCCATAAAAGTCCGGGAATCGTACTGGGGGAGATGCAATTAAAGCAGTAACCGATCTTGCACCAGAAACATACAAAGATTCAACTAATCGAGGTAGCGTGTTCATCCTAACTATAGAATCATCAATCAATATGACATCTCTACCGCTAATTGCTTGTGGAATCATATTATGTTTTCGACGAAGTTGTTTGTGTCGATCAGAATTTGTTGGTTGCATGAAAGTTCGGCCAATAGAACGATTCTTTATGATCGCTTGAGTATGTCTAAGTCCCAGAGAATCGGCATAACCTTCAGCCGCAGGAATAGATGTATCTGGAACTGGCACAACAATTGTATTCTCTATATCACCCATTGATGGTGGATACTCCTTTGCCAACTGTTCACCAAACCTACGCCTAACTTCATTTACACTCTGTCCATACAATTGGCTATCATGTCTGGCAAAATAAACAAATTCAAACATATCTAGTTTTTTTTGACCCTTAACTATTTGTTTGGATTTAATCTTACCATTCGAAATAATTACCATCTCACCAGGTTCAACTTCTCTTAAATAAGTACCGTCAATAATATCTAGACCGCAAGTTTCAGATGTTACCGCATAACCACCGCTGATCTTACCAAGAGCTAGGGGTCGAATTCCACAAGAATCTCGAAATGCAATTAAGCTACCACTATGCAAAGCAACACATGAAAAAGCACCATTAAAGAGTGAGTAATCTTTTTCAATCGCGGTGGCTAAATCTAGCCCACTTCTTAATCTGAGAGCAAGAGCATGACCAATCATCTCGGTGTCATTCAGCTCATTTGTTCTAATACCATGCTTTGATAACATAACTTCAAGTTTAGTAGTGTCAGGTATGTTACCATTCATGCTCAAAGATAAGCCCACTGTATCATCCAGGAAAGGCTGATGGTGACCCGATTTTGAGCCCGATGTAGAATAACGATTGTGGCCAATGGCTTGATTTCCAGTTAATCTGGCTAGTATCTCAGTCTTAAAAACGTCTTTTACATTACCTTCACCACGATGTTCAAAGATTCGTCCTGAAGTATTTCGACTAACAATTCCACTCGCCTCATCTCCTCGATGCTGCATGGCAAGCAGACTCTCGTAAACTAAGGGTGCAGCATTACCCTCCTTTATTGAGACACCAACAACAGCACATTTTTCTTTAGCTTCACCCGCCATTTCATTGTTACTATACCAAGAACAAAACGAGATAGCTATAAATGGTTAACGTTAAAAACTACCTTTTTTATAATGACTAAATTACAACATTAAGTTTATTGACAATGTATTTACGTAGAGTTAAACTAGCATTACTACCATCGTGAGGTGGTACGTAATAGCTTCATCGCTATTACGAAAAAGGAACCCCTAAAAAGGTTTCTTTTTCATTTTCAAATACTTTTAATTACTAAAGGTATTTGTGACTTTGGTTTACTAAATAGAGTTGGCCTAGATTTTTCTTCTGTAATTATATACTCTGATGCATCGTAATTTCGAGCAAATGCCAAATAAACAATCCTAATTAACATTGATTGATAACTTAAATTTTTATTTAACAAACAGGCTTTTGGGAAATTACCGTAACCCGCCAATAAACTTGGAATTAGATTTGCCTCTAGAAACTGAGGAATACCATGTCTATCTAAACGTATGTCTATTCTTCCATAATCACGTGCACCAAGAGCATGAAAAGCATTAATTGCTAAAACGCAAATCCTGGCCTTTAGAGCTAAATCTGTTACTTTTATAAAATGCTCACTGTCAGCTGATTTTACTTCTTGGCTTAAAAGACGATCTCCATTTTTATTCTTTGGCGCTACAAGTTCTATAGGCATAACGGAAAAATCATTAGAGTACTCATTGCCTAGCACAGCTACGCTAAATTCTCGACCTGGTAAATATTCTTCTATTAGTGAATCAGCACTAAGCTCAGAGGCTATTGAATCGACCTTAATACTTAATTGATCAAAATCATGAACGACGGATTTATTATCAATACCCAAACTAGCGCCTCTATCTGTCGGCTTAACAAATAGTGGAAATTCTAGCTCAACGTCTAATATATTTTGTGAATTACCCTGATAAATTACATAAAACGGTGATGTGTTAAGACCGCTATTTAAGATTTGTCGTTTTGCTAAATGCTTATTGAGTTCCAACTTATGTGCAGTTTGATCTGACCCAGTATATCTAATTTTATAATCATCGAGATACTGTGATAACCAGATCTTATTTGCACTTCTTAGGTCAAATAATTCATCGTCAATAATAAAGTTCATGCCCAAAAACACTAGATCAGGTCGTCTAGCAACTAATTTATCTAAATCCAATCGATTATCGACAGTAGTGATTACAACTTTAGTGTAGTGTCTACTTAAAATCTCACAGATTCCTTCAGCCGACTTTTGGCTCATAGAACTTAGACATATTCTATTTGAACGCACTATCTCAATGCGTTTGTTTTGCTTAAGCATGAATAACAACCGTTCAACAGGTTATCTAAATACAAACCTGATTTAATTTATTTGGAGAAAACTTTTAGTAAGAACTTCTAAAACCACCGCCGCTTGGACGTCGTTCTTCTTGTGGACGAGCTTCATTAACGATAATAGTACGACCACCTAAATCTTTACCGTTTAGGTCTTTAATAGCATTTTGTGCTTCAGTATCCTCTGCCATTTCAACAAAGCCAAAGCCTTTTGATTGTCCGCTATCTCTATCTTTTATAATTACTGCACTGACTACTTTTCCAACAGCTGCAAAAAAGTCTTCTAGTTCTTTCTCTGTTACGCTGTAAGCTAATCCGCCTACATATAATTTCGTTGCCATTTCTATGTTCCTTCTTTTTTAAATAATATCGCTCGTGTTATACGTTCTAACCGAGATTATATTAAGTTTTTTGACGAACAAATTATGACGACGGAGAGGTATAGTAACCACTTGCTTGCATTGATTATAACACATATCAAAGAATTTATATAAGTCTATTGTTTAACAAGCACCTTAAGATAAAATGAATTACATTTTTTTGCCTATTATTTTTAAAAAAATTTGTGCATAATACCTAAATCATGTCATTGGGTAGCTTCAATCAAACACTCAAAGCAAAATGTTTAAAACTCGCAAGCTACATAAAAAAACGCGAGTGGTTAATTGCCATTGTTCTTGCACTAACACTGATCATAATAGGAGTGGGTTTTGGCTATGAAAATAATAAGATAATTCCCTCAAGCCCTAGCCCTATAGCCCATTATTTATCCGAAACAAAAAACCCACTTAACTTTCTAGCTGAATGGGACGGCGCAAACTATCTGGCCATAGCTAAACATGGTTATAATAACGTTCAGTTAGTTAATTATTTTCCTCTATATCCATTGAGCATACATATAGTTAATTTAGTAGTAAGTTCACCCCTTGATAGTGCAGTCTTAATAGCGTGGGTATTTTTAGTTGGAGCAATTTATTTCTATATCAAAATTATTAAACTTTTTTTTAAAGTTAGCGATAATTTAGAAGCCTTAAGAGCAACTCTGCCATTTGTTCTATACCCAACTGGTATCTTCCTAATAGCCACTTATACAGAGAGCATGTTTGCTTTTTTTGCTCTTGGAGCTATCTTTTTTGCTTTAAAAAAGAGATATATTCCAGCAGGACTAATGACTATGCTTGCAACAGCTACACATATAAACGGTATCCTGGTTTTACTTTTGATTACAATGATTTTAATTGAAGAAAAAACGAAGCCGATTAGAACATTTATATCCTTCATTATTGGCAGTTTAGGCTTAGTGGCTTATTCAATATATGCTCAAATTAAATACCATAATCCTATCGAGTATTTATATACCCAAAGAAATCATGGCTGGTTGAGACATAGCTTACTTAGCAGATTCGCCAGTTTTAGCGTGCTCGATTATTTGTTTCTAATTATCGTTTTATATGCTGCAATTTATTGGTGGAAAAAAAGAAAAAGTTTTTCAATATATGCTGGTTTGTATCTTCTAATTCCTCTAGTTGGGGGTCAGTTCGGTGGCTTCCCAAGATACACTCTTATGGTATTTCCCGTTCCGCTGATGGTTTATAGCTACTTACGTGACAAAAAATTTGCATATCTAGCGATGATTGCAATAACTGCTATTTGCTGGACCTATTTCTTATTACAATATGCTGGCGGATACGTAGGTGGATAGTTTATTTCAGGAATATCCATCATTTAGCACTAACTATTTATAGAATTAGAATTAGCCTTTAAAGCAAGATTATTTTTGTGTTTCTTTTTCTCGTTACGTTCGTAAAACCAACGGCCAATAAAAAATGATGGTACAGCAGTTACTAGTTCAACTGTAGCTTCAAATTCCCAATGCGCGGCATTGTGTAGCAAAGTCCAATAGGTTTCTTTCTGATCGACTACTGCAACAACTAGGTTAACCATTATCTATTCTCCTCTATCTTAAATTAACTTTCTATAAATTCTGGTACTTAAGATAGTAATAAAGTTTAGGGTCTTATTGCAAATTAGTTGCAATTATTTAAATTTTTGCAATAAAACTACTCTACTTCATAGCCTTTTTAGCAAGTCTATATGCTCTGTATTTGAGACGGTTGATTGGTAATTCCCAGGTGCCGCTATAAAACACATCGCGACCACCAAAACTACGTTTAAACTCACTAAATCCTGCCCAAGGATGATTTTTGTCAGCATTTAGTGGTGCAATCCCCCAAAGATCAAATCGTTCGAAGCCTGCTTGTTTAGAGTCCAATATTATCTTCCAAACCAAAGGCGCTGTAGCTCTTAGTTGCCTAAGTCCAGGATCATTGCCTGTATAGGCATAGGCTCTGGTCCTTTGATAGTCCATGCAAAGCGTCGCCGAAGCAATCTTGCCTTGATATTCTGCAAGGAAAAACATTGCATTCCCATTTGGCATTAACGTTTCGACAAGAGTTCTATAATATGAATCTGGATACGCATGAAAGCTTCTAGAATCAGCAGTAGCATGCATTAAACTTAAAAAAATCTCTATATCACTCGGATTAATACTAGAACGTAAAACTAAACCACGACGTTCAGCGCCATTGATTGTGTTGCGATGAGACGAGCTTAGGTTAGTTCTAAGAATCTCTAGGTCCTGTGTTAAATCAATTATTAGACTTTCCTGAGGTTGAACTGAGCGTACTTTTATAAAACCTGTCCTATGGACCAAGTCTGTTTGAACACCATTAGGTTCACATCTTATAAAATCTAACTTTAACTCCTTAGCAGCCATCTTCAAACTATCTAATGCTTCATCTAAACTAAGCTCTGACGAGACAGTTGGGCCATATGGTACGTATAGATATTTTATTCCTCTGGTCTTAACAACAATACCAAGCCAGCTCCAAGAACTAGATTCAGCCCAAAACACTTGCCTGCCCAAAGCTTGTTGGAACATAGCCCAAGGTCTACCCTGCAGCATGTGGCCAGCAATCTTAAGTTGGTTCTCATCCCATTGTATTTGTGGTAAACCAGAGTGAATTTCTTGCATTTAGGTTTTTTAAGTAATATTTAATATAGTATAGACTAAATAGTCATAAGCTTTTAATATAAACCTTAATTAGGTGATAAATAGTATATAGCCTGCCCTTCTACCCCGTCATTGGTTATTGTATTTTCTGCCATATCGCCATTTCCTGTAGTTGGATCAGTTGTACCAGAATCGCCATATATAAAAATTGGTTTTTTGCCTCCGACTAATACTATTTCGACATGTCCAGTTGAATAATCAAAAAATGCGACATCACCTGCTTTTGGGGTGTAATTGGAAGCTGAGTGATAGCTAAATCCCATATTTATAATATTAGTTGCCAAATATTCATCCCAACCATTACGTTCACCATTTACAAATGGATAGCCTGCTTGCTTATACACGTAACTGATAAAATCAGCGCACCACTCTTCGTAACCGTTACCATCTGTATAATTATTAAGCAAAGTATTGTGAGCGATCTTATTTGATTGCCAGATAAACCACTGCTTTGCAGCATTACATGCAACTCGCTGCCCATCGGTGCCTTGATTGCATGATATCTGGTATGGGGTGTTATTGTTTTTCTTATTAAAGGTGGCAGCGGCCCAGACCTCACTTGAACCAGTTAGACCCTTGCAAGATGACAAAGCCAGTTGAGCATTTTTAGCAGGTGCGGATAAACAAAAAGCACTACTTGGATTCTCATAACCCGAAGCAACCGCAACCCAAGTTTGATTAGCGCTACTGCTACAAGTGCTAAGCACAACTTTTGAACTAATGTTGCTATTGCCTTGAATGCTCAGACAATCATTATTGTGTATAATTTCGTTTTGATTAATTTTCCAACTCTGTGCCGCTGAGTTATTACATTTCCAAAGATCAACAATCGCATTTGACGAGCGACTATCATGATGATCATCAAGACAATAATCTGTTATTCCTGATCTAATCTCATAAATTGGCGAAGAACTATGATCACTAATAATCAGTAGAGATATAAATACTATTAGCAC
>DATKHH010000052.1:0-6111 GCA_035510315.1 Candidatus Saccharimonadia bacterium | reverse complement strand
ATACTATCCTATATAAGGATAGTTATTATCAATAAGGGTATCATGATGAAAACCAATCAAAGTTCAACCGAGCAGATAGAATTACTAGCTAATATCCTTATAGAGATTATTGATTCAGAAACAACTACTAAGGTGGATCAGGATGAACAATCTAACTGATAAAAACGCTGTAGCTGCCATTCGTGTTTCTACTATGAAACAAGGAACAGACGGAGACTCCCCTGAAGCTCAGAGAGAACAGATAGAGCGTTTTGCTGCTTCTAGAGGTGTATCTATCAAGAAGTTCTTCTTATTCCTAGAATCCGCTTCTAAAGAGCAACAACCAATGCAAGAAGCCATAGATTACTGTAAAAAGCCTAAAAACAACATTAATCTGTTTATTATTAAGTCAATTGACCGTTTTACTAGGGGTGGCTCACTGCCTTATGACCAGTTAAAGCTTCAGCTTGAACAAAGTGGCGTTGATCTAATAGATATATACGGCATTATCAGCTCAGAAAAGATTAATACGCTAGATCACTTAGGGTTTGAGTATAGTTGGAGTGTTTACTCTCCTAGTAAGAAGTCTGAGATATTAGAGGCTGAAAGGTCTAAAGACGAACTTAGAGATATTATGAGTCGTATGATTGGAGCCGAAATACGCTACACAAAGCTAGGTTACTGGATGAGAAGAGCTCCTTATGGCTTTGTCAGTGAAAAGTTTGAGACCAAGAATGGTAAAAGATGTATCTTGAAACCTCATCCAACAGAAGCCGATCTCATAATAAAGATGTTTGAGCTAAGAGCCAGAGGCACTATGAGCGACGAGGAGATAGTAGATACTCTTAATACACTAGGATTTAAGACTCGCCCTAGATACGTTCGAGACAAGCAAGATAGAACTAAGATAGTCGCTAATCAGGGATCTGAACCTTTAACTATTAAGGCAATGCAGAAAATATTAACGAATACTATCTATACTGGGGTTAACCAAGAGAAATGGACAGACAATAAGCCGATTAAGTGTGTCTTTGATGGCCTAGTATCTTTGGAGCTATTTAATCAGTCAAATAAGGGCAAGATTGCATTATCTGAAGATATTGATGGCAAAATAACGATACATAAGCGAGCCTTACCCTTAAATATCATCAACAACGGTATTCATAACGACAAGTTTGCCTTTAGACAGTACGTATTATGTCCAGATTGTAAAAGACCGCTTCTAGGTAGCGCTTCAACAGGTAAATCGGGTAAAAGATACCCTGCTTATCATTGCAGTAACTATGGACATTATTTCCGTATTCCCAAGGAAAAGTTTGAAAAAACAGTTAATGACTTCGTTAAAAACCTAGTAGTTGATCAAGAATCAATCGATAAGGTAATGGGAGTTATCAAGGCTGAGTGGCAAAAGCGAGAGGCTCACTCTAACAATACAGCTATCACGCTTGAAGAACGCATAAGACAGTTAAGAACTGAGGTAGAGGTATGTGTAAGTAAAATCAAGTTATTAAGCTCAGAAACAGCTATTAAATATCTAGAGGAGGACATTATGAAGCTAGAGAAACAAATTAACCAGCTTGAGATCGAAAAGGCTAGAAAGCACGATCAGATCAAGCCAGATATGAATAAGGTTTTAAATAGGGTCAGAATGCTCCTGGAACATCCTTATGAGATATTCCAAATACAGATTGACCCACTTAAGAAAGCACAGTTTTTTGGAGCAATATTCAACCAAAAACCTAGTTATAATGACCTAAAACCTGGAACACCACTTTTTACAGGGGTCAACCCACTATTTCATCTGGCAAAAATGCCTCAAAACCTTATGGTGACCCCAAGGAGAATCGAACTCCTATTGCCAGGATGAAAACCTGGTGTCCTAACCGTTAGACGATGGGGCCAAGATACTAGCTAGATGTTAGCATAACAGATATTAAAAGAAAATCTCCCTTTAAATCAGGGAGATATAATATTTCGTTTAGATGCAGCCAGTCAAAGCTTTTCTTAACTAAAATTAATATACCACGAAAGATATAAAAAGGCTAATCTTTTCCACAGTTATTTAGCTGATAATTTTTGTGCAGATTTAATTACGTTAGCAAATAGAGAGCATATAGTTAGTGGTCCTACTCCTCCTAGTTTCGGAGTAATGGTCAGGTCTTCTCTTTTGTAAACAGTTTCGTCTAAATCTCCAACTCTTTTAGCCCTATCGGTTGCAACACCTGCATCTACTACAACAGCACCTCGTTTTATCATATCTGATGAAAGTATTGCAGGACTTCCAGTAGCAGTAATTATGATATCTGAAGACAAACTTAGTTTCTTTAAGTCTTCGGTCTTGCTATCAGCCACAGTTACATCAAATCCAGATTTTTTTAGCATAGTGCTCAGTGGCCTGCCAACTAACCTACCGTTTCCAATAATCAATATCTTCTTATTATTTAGATCAATGTTATAACCAGCCAATAACCAAAGAATAGCTGTAGGTGTAGCTGGATCGAAAATAGACCTTTTACCCAGTGCATCGACATCCTTACTTGGTAAGACAAGATTTACGATGTCTTCAGTTTCTGATGGATTATCAAGTGGCAACTGAACAATGATGCCATTTACGCTCTTATCATGATTAAGTTCTTTTATTAGCTGTGTTGCTTTTGATTGATCAATACGGTGAACGTCTACTATTACAGATATATCGGAGCCATATTTTTGTTTAAGTCGAATATAGGTACTAATTATAGGATCATCCCTGCACTGAACGATAGCAAGCTTCGGGATTACGTCGCTCGTTTTAAGAATTCGATTTACTTCGCGAACTTGTCGCTCTTTAATATACCCAGCTATAGCCAGACCGTTTAATATTTTCACAAACTCTATTGTAACAGAGGTAGATAACTAAAACTAAAAAATCTAGTTTTTTTCTAACAAGTCACTGTTGTCTCTAGTTTTAAGTTTATACTTGGCATCTCCAAAACCAAGTACAGGTAGTCCTACAAAAGGAAAGATTATAAGACCAAAGATAGTAAATGTAGTGTCCTTACCAAAACGTTTGGATAGTTCAATCATAGCAATAACATATAAAACAAAATATGGTATTAAGAGTACATATTGTGTCGAGCTAGTAAATTTAAATACAGTGAGCAAACTAAACAAAGCCCACCAACCAGGTTTCCCAGAAATTTCAAATAGAACCCAAGTATTATATATCGGAATAATGGCTGCCCAACCAGGTCTTTTAGCTTTTTGAAATATTTTCCAAGTTGATGCAATAACTAATATACCTACACAAAGGATAATAGCTAGTAACATCAAAGGAAACGTAGTTACATTATGAATGTTGTTGGTGTTATATTGAATGTTTGAAAAGTTATGTACAAGATCTCTGATCATTTTGTTTTCTTTAACATTATCATTAATATTACCAGTAAATCTGAGGTAATCAAAAATTACGTCATATTGCACAAACAGAGGTATTTTGCTAAAGTTCACTAGTAGTTTTGGGCCAGTAGCTCAGTTGGTTAGAGCACCTGCCTCTTAAGCAGGGTGTCGAGGGTTCAAGTCCCTCCTGGCCCTCCAAAGCATAAGTGTTTTATATGGTCGCTTATTCTAAGTAAAATAACCTAGGCTTTAGCACTAACTAACATTCTCAATGCAAGAAAAAGCAAAAAGGCTCCAAATATACGAACCACGGTTGCGTTTGATAAGTTTGCTACATAACGAGCACCAATAAGACTACCCGCAACAAAACCAACAATGATAAATCCAGCCGCGTATATATTTACGTCACCGTGTTTGTAATAAGTATATGCTGCGAGGATACCTATTGGCGGTACAAGAAGTGCTAAAGTTGTACCCTGAGCTAACTTCTGACTGAAGCCAAATAGCATAACAAGTGCCGGCACAATAATAATCCCTCCACCGATACCAACTAAACCGCTCATGGCTCCAGCAACCAACCCTAATAGAATAAATAAAAGCCAGTCCATAGAAATATAATATCAGGATTTTGAAAGTTTGGTTTTGGCTTTTTGTTTAGACCAGAAGTACTGAACAATGTAGTAGCCAGCAACAGCCCCGACTACCCCAAACAACCACCCTGCGCCTATATCTAGTGGCGAATGAACCTTAGCCAATACCCTCGCAATACCTATAATGACTGTTAGCACTAACATGCCTAAAGCTACCTTTTTGCTATAAAAGTAAGTTATTGCAGTTAGCGTACCTGTTAATAAAGCATGGTCTGACGGGAAGCCATTGTCGGTCTGATGAGCTATTAACGGTTTAACGTGTTCAGTGATGAATGGCCGCGGGTCATAATATAGTTTGCTGGCGATACGAGAGAAAATAAAAGCTATAGCGCATGCGATGATAGTAGAAATAATAAATTGTACTTTAAGGTTCTTAGTTGTCTTAAGCCACGCTATAACGATACCTATTATTACAAACAGATAGAGATAAGAAGCGCAGAAGACAATAATGCTATTCATCTTACTTTAATGCAGTTCATTTGCAAACCGTAGCATAATTATACTAGAAATATACGAGTCACCAATGAAACAAGCCATGAAGCAATCCGAGGTTCAGCCATCACTTTCATACAGAATGTGGAAAGTTATACTAGTAATTGCTTTGTTATTGCTAATAACGGGTTTGGTTGTAAACTTTTTTGACAATCTTCATTATAGCAACTTGTTACTACAGGCTGATGGTCAGGTCGATTCTACCCAAGCGCAGTTAAGCAAAGGTCAATATGATGTGAAGTTCCTAATTAACAACTCTAATGGTCAGATAAACTGTTATGAGTTGTGCTCAACCAATGCGCGTAATATTTGCAGAACACATGATAATAACTCTAATGCCAATAACTTGATAAACTAAAAACAGTCAATGCATATAGTTATGCGTGAGCTAAGCTAGCAATACAAGCCATAGCTCCATATAATTAAGTATATGAAAAAGTTAGTCTATATAGTGCTTATTTTAGGTTTTTTGTTCGTAGATCTGATTTTCTTTCACGATGTCTTCAAACAAGGTGAAACTACGAGTGTAGGCCAATGGCTTACTGGTATCTTAAGTATTCCTGTTATTGTTATTTCAATCCAGTCAATGGTATCAAATAATAAGGACGTTAAACGTTAACTATAAATAGTCCATAGCAACCTTGTATTTTCGTCGCAACAGCATCTATGATGGGCCTCCAAGCATAAGTGTTTTTATTAGTTATTGTTATATAGTGGGGTTGTTAAAGAAGCTAGCAAATTTAAATTTAGTGATTAGCTAGCTTAGACCACCATTTGATTCGTTTAGAAATATAGTTATCTACTGTCCATTTTGGTGGTCTAGCCATTCTATCTAGACCATACAATGCAAAGAAAACCAAGGCGTACATAACGGCTGTGCCAATATCGGTTGACGAACTCGAATATGGGCCACCAAACCCTTCTGCTACAGCCCAGATTAGTAAGCTAAATAGAGCTCCCGATATATAAGTAACTCGTCTTGCGAAGCCAATTAATAAAGCAACTGCAATAAGGCTTTCAATAACCGCTGTTAATATTGCGAACAAATGTGGATTATGGGCTATTAGCTGTGTCCAGAAATTAAACCATGAATGCAGCCAACTTGGCTGCCCTTGAGCAGCTGAATTAATCATATCCTTAAAACCATTAGCAAAAGAAGGCTGCCATTTAAATACCGCATCAATTGCCCATATTAGTCCAAATACCATTCGAAATATAGCAACATGTTTAGCAAGTTTAGAAGAATTTACTGCCATAGTTTAAGCATAACCACCATACACTACGCAGTCAAATAATTATTGACGCCTCCTAGATAAGAAAAGTCATTACTAAGCTTAGTATATGCAGCTATAACTATGAACTTATAGAGTAGGTTATCTATTCCTTAATTAATATGCCTTCATTACTCCGTAGTTTAGTTATCAGTGCCTTGTCATCCAGATATGTAGAAAGAATAATCTGTCCTTTTATAGCATCATTACTCAGTATAATCTCTTTATTTGTAAAGTTTAAAAGGATCGTTAACTTGTCTGCTTCATATTCTCTAATAAAGCCAAAAACACTAGAACCTAAGTCAATTGATTTATAAGAGCCATACTTCAAAATATTGGAT
>DATKHH010000051.1:0-3678 GCA_035510315.1 Candidatus Saccharimonadia bacterium | reverse complement strand
AATATATAATAATTTATAGGATAAAACTTATGAGACTTTCTCAAATATTTTCTAAAACGAAAAAACAATTTCCATCTGACGAGCAGGCGAGAAATGCTCAGCTTTTGATTCAGGCTGGTTTTATTCATAAAGAAATGGCAGGTGTGTATAGTTATCTACCGCTGGGTCTTCGGACATTAAATAATATAACTACTATAATACGTGAAGAAATGAATGCCATTAACGGTCAAGAAATATTGATGCCTGCCCTTCAAATAAAAGAAAGATATGAAGCCACAGGACGTTGGGATGATAAGGTTGTTGATGATTGGTTTAAAACTAAATTAGTAAATGGTACAGAGCTAGGTCTTGGTTTTTCTCACGAAGAAAATCTTGTTCCTTTAATGAAAAATTACATTAATTCGTATAGGGATCTACCTCTATTGGCATATCAGATACAAACAAAATTTCGTAACGAACTTCGTTCTAAAAGTGGTTTAATGCGTGGCCGTGAATTTTTAATGAAGGATATGTATTCTTTTGCTATATCTCAAAAACAACACGACGATATATATCTAAAGGTGCAAAAAGCATACATAAAAATCTTTGATCGTCTTGGTATATCTAAGAATACATTTATGACAAAGGCGAGTGGTGGAAGTTTTAGCAAGTATAGTCACGAATTTCAGACATTATGTGATGCTGGAGAAGATACGATTTATCTTGATAGAAATAAAAAACTAGCTATTAATAAAGAAGTATTTACTGATGAAGTAATAAGTGACCTAGGCTTAAAACGAGAAAATCTCGAAAAGGTTCGGGCTATCGAAGTAGCTAATATCTTTAGTCTTGGTACGAAATATACAGAGCCTTTCACCTTAAGAGTAAGTGATCAAGACGGTAAAAATCATAGTCTAATAATGGGATGTTACGGAATTGGTATTAGTCGATTACTTGGGACAATTGCTGAAATTTTTTCGGACAAGGATGGGCTAGTTTGGCCAGAAGCTGTTGCGCCGGCAAAGGTTGTTATTTGTAGGCTTAGCGATGAATTTGAAGTGGTTAAGGATGCAGATAAGCTCTATAATGATCTGATAAAGAAGGGCATTGACGTATTGTATGACGACCGAGATCTTCGAGCCGGTTCAAAATTGACTGATGCAGATTTAATGGGCATACCTCACAGAATAGTAATTAGCTCCAAGACAGTTAAATTAAAAGTTATTGAATATAAAAGTAGAATTTCAGATAAGATTGAAGAATTAACTGAAGTGCAGTTATTAAGCAGATTGTCAGCCTAGAATTGTAGTGATATAATACGGCGACCTTAAAAGTTCACAGTAGTAATTAATAAGGATATAAATATGAAGAAACAATTTCATTTAACATCTGATGGTATAAAAGAGCTTCAGTCTGAGCTTGAAGATTTAATTGCCTCAAGAGCTTTAATAGCTGAGAAGATTAAAGCTGCAAGAGAATTCGGAGACTTAAGTGAAAACGCAGAATACTCTACCGCTATGCAGGAACAGGACAGAACAGAGAGCAGAATAGCTGAAATTGAGCACATATTACAAAATGTTGAAGTCATATCCAAGCCTTCTAAGAAGAATGTTGTTCAACTTGGGTCAACAGTTTCGCTTAAAAGTAGTGAGGGTAAATCCAAGACGTATCAGGTGGTGGGTACCGTTGAAGCTAACCCTTCTCAAGGTAAAATTTCTGATGAATCTCCTATTGGTAAGGCGTTGCTAATGAAAATGGTTGGTGATAGTGTTGAAATAGTTACTCCAAGCGAAACGACAAAATACAAAGTAGTTACTATATCCTAGCCATAATAGACTAACTTGATATAAAATAGATTAGTCATGGCAACACTAAAAGCTCTTAGAGACGAGCGATTGAAAAAGTTAGCACAACTTAAGGGCTTAGGCATAAATCCCTATCCGTCTGAAGTAAAACGTACTCATTATTTGGGTGATATCGTATCTGGATTTAAGGATCTTAATGATAAGACGGTAACTGTAGCTGGGCGCATAAAGGGTATTAGAAAAATTGGAAAAATTGCGTTTATAGTTATTGTTGATTCGACTGGAGAATTACAGCTATTTTTAAAAGATAGTGAGTTACAGGCTATCGAATCAAAAGAGCTATGTTTGAAGTTTGATCAAATTAATCTATTGGACGTGGGTGATTTCGTTCAGGCTTCAGGCAAAGTATTAAAAACTCAAACTGGTGAGATATCAGTCGGAGTCAAATACCTAAGATTATTGGTTAAATCACTTAGACCAATGCCATCTTCTTATGATGGCTTTAGTAATAAAGAAGAAAGATTTAGGCGGCGTTATGTTGATTTTAATGTCAACAAGGAGGTCTACAATAGATTTATAAGAAGAAGTAATTTTTGGCAAGCAACAAGAAATTTTTTAATAAAAAAAGGTTTTATTGAAATCAATATACCTGTTTTAGAACATACGACTGGAGGCGCAGATGCTAAACCATTTGTGACTCATATGGATGCCCTCAATCAGGATTTTTATCTCCGTATCAGCCATGAATTACCACTAAAAAGGTTACTTGGAGGGGGATATGAAAAAGTTTTTGATATTGGTCCTAGATTTAGGAATGAAAATTATTCTGATGAGCATTTGCCAGAACATATTGCCATGGAATGGTACTGGGCATATGCGAATTGGCAAGATGGAATGAAATTAACTCAGGAATTATTTAGGTTCGTTTGTGATCATACATGGAAAACAAGGACATTTGTTCTTAAGAGTAACCAAAAGGTAGATTTAGGAGCAGACAATACTGATTGGCCAACAATAGATTTTGTTGAAGACATTAAAGAACATTTTGGACTGGATGTATTCAAAAGTCCTATGTCAGATATAAAAGCTAAATTAAAAGAAAATAAACTCGAAGTAGCAAAAGAAGATAATAGAGCTAGAGCAATAGATAAATTATGGAAGAAAATTCGATCGACTATTGAGGGACCGGCGTTCCTTATAAATATTCCTGTTTTCTTACAACCATTGGCTAAGGCTCAGACTAAAGACCCAAGATTAAGTGAGCAATTTAATCTTGTTTTGGGAGGTACTGAGATCTGTAAGGCATATTCTGAGTTAAATGATCCAGTAGATCAGCTTTCTAGATTTTTAGAACAAAGAGCAATGCGCGAAGCTGGTGATGAAGAGGCACAGATGTTAGATATCGATTTTGTAGAGATGTTAGAATTTGGTATGCCTCCTGCTTGTGGTTTTGGCTATAGCGAAAGAGTTTTTTGGACATTTGAAAATGTTACCGCACGGGAAGGTGTCCCTTTCCCGCAACTTAGACATGAAGTAGACGAAGTTACAAGGTCTACTTATCCTGAAGTTTTTAAGAAAAATTGATTATAAGCTTAAAACTAACTATGAAGAAAAAATTATTAACCTTGCAAAGCAGAATAGATGATTTTGAATTAATAACATATGGATTACTAATAGCATTTTTATTGCTCTTTGCTAGCAGTAATACTTATCAAGTTTCGACTGCTTTTTGGACAAGTAACAGCTTTATTTCTCAAACTAACACAGTTTTTGTATCAGCCACGAGGACTCTTTTTAATATACAATACCGCTTTTTATTACTTTTTATACTAATCATTCTTTTTGTGGGTTCATTAGTTTCAATTTATGAAAAGTATACTTTAAAGAAGAACAC
>DATKHH010000050.1:0-2775 GCA_035510315.1 Candidatus Saccharimonadia bacterium | reverse complement strand
GCATTAGCTTGTTTTAATATATTTTGATAAATCGGAAATACATCTCTCGCGGCTTTTTGAGTTACGCCACCAGCTAGAGATCTAAACTCACTGGCATCCACAAAAGCGTTCTTATTATTACTAATTATTGACAAGATCGCTCTTGGTGACACAGATTTATCATCAATCCTAAGTTCTTTAATTGCTTGTTTTACGGCACTCAACTGATCTAGGTCATCAAATATGATGAAATTTCTGGGAATACCAATAGTTTCACCATCTATTTTTAGAAGTCGCACACAGATACTGTGAAAAGTACCAAGATAGGGCACAAATGATCTATCATTAGAATTTATTCCGATTAAATCACTAAGGCGATTTCGCATTTCCTTGGCCGCCTTGTTAGTAAAGGTAACTGCCAGAATTTCATTGTGTTTAGCCTTAGAATTAACTATCAGATTAGCTATTCTATGCGTAAGTGTTTTTGTTTTTCCAGAACCGGCCCCAGCTAGAATCAACAAAGGACCATCTATTTCGTTAACAGCTCTTTGTTGTTCGTCATTTAATCCAGTCAGAAAGTCAGTTTTCACTACTACCATTTTACCAACTTAAGCCAAAAGTGCGCTTGCGGTTTTTTGTTTAAGAAAATATCACTTGAGAGTTTGTTGATAGGCAGATTCAACAATATTTGAAAATTGAACGTAATTTAAACTTGCACTTCCAACAAGTACACCCTGACATTCTTCAAGCTGCAAAAATCCACCTACTGATTTATCATCAACACTGCCACCGTAAATAATTCTGATGTGGCTTGCTGCTTTAGGACCGTATAATTCTTTAATCTCCATGCGAATAAGCTCTAAGGTTCTTAGAACATGATTTGGGCTTGCGATCTCACCATTAAACGTAGAAATAGCCCAAACCGGTTCGTATGCAATAACCAAACGAGATACTTCTGGTGAAGTTAGACCACTAAGGGCCGTTACCAGTTGATCATGAATTACTCTCTTAGCTTCCCCCTGTCGTCTTTCTTGTTTATTCTCTCCAACGCACAGGATTGGTGTTATGTGATTTCTAACACATGCCTCCATTTTCTTTGAAATAACGTCTAAATCTTCACCAAAATATATTCTTCTTTCTGAGTGACCAATAATGGCGTAGTGAACTAAGTCTTGGAGCATAGTAAAACTAACTTCACCAGTAAATGCTCCTTGATCTTGAAAATAAGCATTTTGTGCTGCTAGTCTAAACTTTCTTCTATCAATTTGAACACTAAGTGGCTGAAGAACTAACATACTTGGAGCCAAAACAACTTCAACTTCACGATGAATTCTAATTCTCTCCTGCAATCTATGTAAGAGTAAACTCGCTTGAGATGCATTTAAATGCATTTTCCAATTGGCTATAACTATATTTTTACTCATAAGACCTCTGTATCAATTATAGCACTTAACCATTAGCGTTTAACAGAGCTTCTACTCCTGGTAATTTTTTGCCACTCATTAAACTCATTGAAGCTCCACCACCAGTAGATACATGAGAGAAAGCTGACTCTAGTTTCAAACCCTCAATGTAAGCAACAGTATCGCCTCCACCTATAATGCTAAATGGCTTTGAGCCAAACTGCCCAAGCAATGCCTCAATAACCAGTTCACTACCATGCGAGAACGGGCCAACTGGTCCAACTACAGATTTGGTTTCAGTAACCCCTAGTGTTCCATTCCAAATGACACTACTTGCAAGCTGTATACTGCCAGCTATAAAGGCTCCAGAAAACGGTCCTATATCTAAAATCTTTTCATTTTTCTTGACTTCAAAACTAGTTCTTTTTGGAAGCTTTGGGTAAGCCTCAATATCAGAGATAGCATGGCTTCCAAAATCAACAATTCGGGTATAAGTTGGTTTTATCATATCATCGGCAACCACTCCGTCTTGTGGCAAATAAAAACTAAACTTAGCGCGTTTTGCTTTCTTTTTAGCGAGATCCAAAATATCTTTGGACAGCTCAATATCACTCCTATCAGCCAGACTACTACCAATATCCATACCATTAGCTAGGTGAAAGGTATTGGCCATTGCGCCACCGATTATAACTACATCTGAGATATCAATCAGTCTTTTGACTATATCAATCTTTTCAGATATTTTTGCACCACCAACAATAGATACTAGTGGCCTATTCGGGCTAGTCATGGCATCAGATATAGTATTAACTTCGTTAAATAGTAGAAGTCCAGCAACACTCGGTAAAAACTTAGTTATGGCTACTGTAGAAGCTTGTACTTCATGGACTATCCCAAAGCCGTCCTGAACAAAAACGTCTGCTAAACTAGCAAGTCTTTTGGCAAACTCAGGATCATTAACCTCTTCACCTTCATGAAATCTTAAGTTTTCAAGCAGTAGTACTTCTCCAACCCTTAGAGTTTTAACTCTCGTTGTCACACTATCACCAACAGTTTCTGTAGAGAACTCGATTTTTCTACCAAGTAGTTCACTAAGTCTTTTGGCAACAGGTTTAAGACTAAGACTTAGGTCTCTGCGTCCTTTTGGTTTACCTAAGTGTGAACAGATAATAAGTTTCGTGTTTTTAGATAGTATATATTCTATAGTCTGAAGAGATTGTCTAATTCTATAGTCACCTGTAATGACGCCACTGCTTAGTGGAACATTGTAATCGACTCTAAGTAGAACCGTCTTATTTTCAAGATCATAGTCTTTTATAGTTTTTTTATTAAATGTCACTTTGCTTTAAACCCACCAATTTAAAATAAACTCTTATAGCTTATGCTAGTAGAT
>DATKHH010000049.1:0-3953 GCA_035510315.1 Candidatus Saccharimonadia bacterium | reverse complement strand
CAACACCAATGTTTACTGTGGGTTTAACACTTTTAAAATTCTTATATGCAATTTTATGCGAACGTAATAGGTTATAGTTTACTTTCATAAACTTCCAATAATTTTTCTTATTAGGGGTCCATTCTCCAGTTACGTAACCGTGTGTTAAATAAACCAAAGGTTCGTTTAGAACTAAAATGTAATTAATGTCAGTAAGTAGCGTTTCAGCTATTTTTTTAGTAAATCTGTCAAAGTACACTAAATTCTTCTTCTTCTCAAAACCTCCCATATGATCAAACCAGATTGGACAAGTCCAATGCCATATATTTAAAAATGGTTCTAAACCCCTCTTTTTCATTTCTTGAATATATTGTAGATAATGATCAATTTCTCGTTCATCCCATTTGCCAGGCTCTGGTTCAATTCTCGACCATTCTATACTAAACCTTAAACTATTAAGGTTTAGCCCCTTAGCTAAATCAAAGTCTTCTCTAAATCGATTGTAGTGATCTATTCCTTTTCCAGAAATATAATTTTCAGGATTGGTTGCCTGTGTTTTAATATCGTTCCAATCAGATAAATATGATAACCGTCTCTCTGCTGATAAGGCCAATTCTTTTGCATTATTCTTTTCCCAAACAGTCCATTGGTTATGATTACCACCCTCAACTTGGTGTGACGCAGTAGAAGCACCCCAAAAAAAGTCCTTCGGAAATTGATTTCTCATATTCTGATTGAATCTTTTATCAACTTTAATGATTCTTCGATTTTCATCCTTTTTTGTGACGTGGTGTCTCTCTGTCTAAGAGTAATCGTACCATCCTTAAGGCTATCGTAGTCAATCGTCAAACAATATGGTGTACCAATTTCATCTTGTTTGCGGTAACGCTTTCCTATATTCCCACTATCATCCCACATTACAAACATTATCTCTTTCTTGAAAACAGCATATACTTCTTTTGCTTTCTTGATAATCTCCGGTTTATTCTTAATAAGTGGGAACACTGCAACTTTAACAGGAGCTAGGTGATTTGGAAGTTTTAAAAATACTCTTTTTTCATTATTTATCTCATCTTCACTATAAGCTTCACTTAATACGGCCAATACATTCCGATCCAAACCAAATGTAGGCTCAATAACATGTGGAATCACTTTTGTTGTAGTACCTTTTATTGTATATTCCAAACTCTTAGAAGAGAGTCGTTGATGATTCAATAAATCAAAGTCCGCTCTATATGAAATACCGCCGATTTCTTTGAAACCCATAGGGTATTTATACTCAAAATCAACTGTCTTCTGTGAATAATGAGCCCTCTCATCCTTATTAATTTCCCTCTCTCTAATATTGTTTGCAGATAGTTTTAATTTATTTATATACCAATCTTTGGTTAAATCCTTTAACTTATCAAAGTATTTATCCCAGTCCTTTGATATAACAAAATACTCAAATTCCATAATTTCAAGTTCTCTTGATCTGAATATATAATCCCTTGGGCTGATCTCATTTCTAAAGTTTTTACCTATTTGGGCAATTCCAAATGGTAGATCTGGATAAAAACTATCCACTATATTTTTAAAATTAGTAAAAGTGCCTTGTGCAGTTTCTGGCCTAAGATAAGTCTTTAGACTACCTTTACTAACTGGCCCTATCTGAGTTTGAAACATTAGATTAAATCTTTTTGCATTACCCAAAGTGTTACCTTCAGGACTTAAAATTTTCTTTTGTGATACTTGTTTCATCATTTTCTCAAAACTCATATCATTAGTTTTAATTTGATTTTCTTCCAGTATGTGGTCCAATCTATACTGCTTGTTAGTTTTGAGATCTTCAATAATGGGATCACTAAACGTTGTTATATGGCTACTTGCCTCCCAAACTCTAGGACTCATTAAAATACTAGAATCTAGGCCATATATATCATCTCTTTTTTCAACAAAAGTTTGCCACCAAAGGTTAGTAATGTTTCTCTTTAACGCGACGCCGAGAGGACCATAATCCCAAGTTCCAGCCATGCCGCCATATATCTCTGAACCCTGATATATAAAACCCCTTCTCTTACACAAACTCGACAGTGTTTCTAATGTTACTTTGGTCATTTTTTATTACCTTAAGTTGCATTATATAGAATCAGATAAAAGCAGTACAGCTTTATTAGATTAATATTCGAAGTTATTACTTCTCATAATCAAGCTAATAAGTGAAACCAAACTTCCAAGATTAACCTGATCGTTTTGAATTCTAGATAATACTGAAGGATTAGAGCTAATAGCCAATCTAAAGGTTTTAACATCATTTACTGAGTATTCTCCGTTATCCTTGGCAATAAAATTCATAGTATCTAGATTGAAAGTAAAGTTTTTAGAATCTTTGTTAAGATTATCAATACTGTTTTGATTTGGACCATTTCCATATATTTCTAAAAAATTTAATCCAAACCATATCTTAATCATTTCCAATTTTATGTCAAAATTATTCAGGTACTGTAATGTCTGCTTTAGTAGATCATAATACTCACTACCTGAAAATGCTTCAATGTTTCTATTTAAAAGTCCAACTACACTATATGCCAGCTCTGTTCTATCCAGAGATGTAATGATTTTAGCAAAATTAGAAACCAGTCTACCCGACAACAAAGTACCCATATCTCCATTTCCTAGAAGAAAAGTAATTTGCGATTCACTAAACAACTCTATGCTACCAGCTAATTTTGATTTTGGCTTCCTAACCCCCTTTGTCAGAAGGCTTATTTTACCTATATCAGGTGTGATACAAGTAATAATTCTATCTGATTCAAGATAGTCTAGTCTTCTTAGGATAATACCTGTAGTAACAACTCGCTTCATACTACATCGTCATTTAATGTTTTTTCTACAATTTTTAGCAACTTTTTAAGGGATAAGTTAGGTTTATATAGATACTCTACAATGCCAAGATGTTTTACTACTTTTCCGCCCATATCAAGATCACTTGTGGGTATTAAGCTATTAACAATGACGGGAATAGATGACCATTCGCTATAGCTCCTAAGCTCATATAAGAATTCATAGCCATTGTGCGAAGACAGCTGGAGTTCAATGATAATAAGGTTTGGCGTATTTTTTTCCATAGTATCAATAGCCAATTGAGCTTCATGGCTAATAGTTATTTTATATCCTTGATCTTCTAAAAATCTTTGATAGGTTTTAGCTAAGACAATATCTGGTTCAATAATTAAAATATTTGGGAGCTTCTTCATATTAGGGTAAGTTGATAGCTAGGTAAAAACTGCCCCGTTAAACCTGCCAATTTATTATGATGTGAAATCTTTAGTTTACTCGAAAGCCTCTCAAATAATAAATCAGCTATATATATACCTGCCGCAGGTGTATGGCTAATATTTGGTAATCCTTGTCTCGATCTTATATTCTGGTTTAAATCCTTACTAAAAGTCTCGTTTGATATGTTTAAGTCTGGACTAAAAACTCCAACTGAGATTCTACTTCCAGCTTTATAGGCAGATAAAATTATTTCTCCTTCTTTGTTATTTGATTCGATTAATGACTGTCCTATCAGTGTTAATGCGGATGCCATTTCTCTTTTTCTGCTCATAACAGGGACAAATTTGCCTTCAATATTTAATTTAAGTATACATCCATAGATTTTCGCTATCTTAGTAAGAATATCAGCTGTATCTTGCAATACTTCAGAAACGGATATCGGCTCAAGTTCTAAAGAAGATTGTTGTTCATTAGAATTTAATCCCAAAACATAACCATCTATTAACTGTATAGAACTTTCTGCCAAACTACCAATATCCTTGAGCAGATTATGATCATCAAGTTCAGATTGTCTTGCAATATTAATAAGAGGTTGTTTCAAATGTTCAACTACCCTTAACAACAACTGGTTATCTCTGTCGAGTTGGTCCATCCCTTTTCTTTCCAAGCTAAATTTATAGTTTTTATTATACACCTAAGACTATTGATTATAACGA
>DATKHH010000048.1:0-5113 GCA_035510315.1 Candidatus Saccharimonadia bacterium | reverse complement strand
GTTATTTAGCTATTATAAAAGCCTAATTTCAAATTACATGCAGTGATATTTGTATCATTTATGGCAAAATAAGAACAACACTTATGTTTAAACAAATTGTTTCAAGTTTACCTTTTAACCCTAGTCTAATTTCGAAGCTTGCAGATTATGATCAAAAACTTAAAAAAGAAATTGATCTAAGATTTATCGCATTATTTTTAATGTTGTTTCTATTTTTTATTCAAGTTATGGTAACAATAGTTCCGCCTATCAGTTCTCAGGATTCACCAAATGATCTAGTCAGTGGAGGATTCAGCAGTATAAGCCAAGTGTTTAATAGTTGCTTGTACAATTCTAACTATCAAACCGTTTTGAATCATTATTCGATCAACTGCAGTGATATATATAATGCTAAAAGCATAAATCTTAGGCTAAATTATGATAACGGCCTGTTGTTTTCGTTGAATCGATTGGCTTATGGTGCCAAAAACGAAAAAGAAACAACAATTAACGGCTCAAACTACTGGATTAGGGGCCTAGACTTTGGTAACTCACTGCAAACTCTATCCTATAAGGCATTAAAGATTATTAAAAGTAGTGGAACTTTTTATATTTTAATGAACTCCGGCAACTTAGTCTCTTCTCAAAATAATCTGGTAACACCTAAAAAAGAGATTTGCTCCATAATAAATCAAACAGCCTGTTTAAACTTCAGTATATCTGTCAGAGATCAAAGTAAGGATATACCAAACTCCAACCAAGTCATCGTCTCTGCAGGTGATAACTTAATTTATACATTACTAATTAGAAACGCATCTAGCTTAACAATAAAAAGTTACTCCTTTAACATAAACTTTTCTAATGCTTTTGCTTATTCATACCTTTTAAATAGCTATGGGGGCATTGAAAAAAATGATAACATAGCCTACAAATTGGTTGCACTAAAGCCCCACGAAGCACTTACTAAAGAAATTTCAACAGTTGTTAGAAACAATATATCTGCTCAATCAATATCTGCAAGTGATTCTAACTACTATGCGCTAAAGATGATTACGACTTTTGGAAATACTTTATATGTTGGTGTTTCGGGATCATTTAATAAATTCTATGAGATTAATATAAATAACAAGTTGCCCACCTTAGGGTCAACCTTAAGTCTAATAATACTGGCCTCAATAATATTAGTAATGGTTTATTTTCTACTTCGGGCTCTATTAATAAGACAAGAGATAAAGTTAATAAAAAATGATCAGTCAGAATATAGACACAGGAGTTAAGATATGAGTCGAAATGATAATGAATCTAGCCCAAGTATTACATTAAATAAACGTTTGAAAAGAGTCTTAACAAACAAAACCTACAAAAGTACATTAAAATCCATTCGGAAAACTCACAGAAAGAGTAGCCTCGTACTGAGCAAACTCATACACGCTAAGGGTATGGATAATTTTAACGAGTTACTCATAAAGACTCTTGCTAGTCCAAGAGCATTTTTAGGAGCAGCAGTAGTTGGACTGCTAGGAACCACCCTAAGTGTCTATGTGGCAGAAATTTACAGCTATCACTATAATTATCTACTTTTTGTATATATGATACTTATCGGTTACGTAATAGGTCTAGTTTTAGAGCTATTAAGTTAGCTCCTAATTCCCATCTAAGATAATACTTAGGATTTAGTTGAATCTACTGTTGCTTCAGTGTCCTGCTTAGATCTATCTATCTTAAGTGTCTGATCATGTATCAAATCTTGTTTGCTGTTAATATTTGCTATCTTTAGATCAGGTTCAGTGGCGTTATCTACATTAGTTGATTGATTAAAACTTGTTGGAGTATTAGGAGCGTTTGTAGCATTAGGCTGTCTCCTTTTAGCCAGCCATTCATCTAGAAACGAAGATGCACCTGGCTTCTTTGTTGGTTGAATAGGCACACCACCAGTATAGGGTTGATTTGGAGTAAAAGCCGGACCATTAGAGGACTGTCCAAAGGGTCTAGAGAATGCTGAAGGAACTTCAATGGTAGTTAACCTATCATTAATAAGTTTCTCGACTTCAGCCTTAGGCTTACCATATTTTGTTGCTGTAAGTTGTTTTAGAGCCGATACAAGCTCTTTATTAATACGACCAGAGGGTGGAACACCTTCCATGCTAAATGCTTCAGTAGGTACGCCATGAATGAGTGTCCTGACTATCGCGTTATGATTTGGAACCCTCAGCAAATCATCTTCGTCAAATAATGGTTGAAAATACTTTGTCAAAGCTTCGACGTCTTTTTGCCCAACCCTAAATGCAACTATTGTACCTATGTTACCGAACACTGCATCACGTATCTCATCGGATAATTGAGTAGTAAATTGGTTTGCGACTATCAAATTAAGACCGAACTTCCTGGCCTCAGACATCATTGTTGCAAACGAATCTGTAGAAAAATTTTGAAACTCATCCACAAACAAACAAAAATCTCTCCTATCTTCTTCATCAATATCTGCACGACTTAAAGCTGCCTGTTGGAATTTCATTACAAAAATCATACCCAAAAGATACGAATTTAACTCTCCAAGTCTTCCCTTGCTCAAATTTGCGATCAAAATCTTGCCATCATCCATAATCTGTCTTAAGTTGAAAGCACTTTTGGGCTGTCCAATAATATTGCGCATAGTAACATTTTGTTGAAAGGCACCAAATTTACTTACAAACCAGCTTTTAACCTCACCAAAATCATTTGAACGCTCTGATTGAGGAACTTCCTTTTGCCAAAAATCCAATACTGTTCTATCAGTGACATGCTTCAATTTCTGAGCCAAAAAGGCTTTATCTATAAATAATTTAGGTATATCTATGAAAGTACCTCCAGCTGGATCAGCCATAACAGTTAAAGCAGCATTTCTAAAAAGATACTCATATCTTGGGCCAACTATTCCTTGATTATTAGGATCATACAATTTTTGAAGCATCTTAATAGCCTCTTGAATCAAAAAATCTCTTTGATCTTCAGTTTGATATTCAAAAAGGTTTAGACCTAGTGGAAAATTAGATTCTGCAGGAGAGAAGTATATAACATCTTCAGTTCTCTCTTTGGGCACCATTGATAGTAGTTCTTCCGCGACATCTCCATGGGGATCAATAAAGGCAAAACCTCGACCAGCGACCATATCTTGCAATGCTAAGTTTTTTAAAAACACCGATTTACCTGTACCAGTTTGCCCAACAACGTAAACATGTCTACGCCTATCTTCAAGGTCTAATTTTATTGCCTTTTTGACACCCCTAAAAATGTTATAACCAAGCAATAATCCATCTTCCGGCATGTTTCTAGGCGCATCAACTTGCTTTGAACTCTGTCTTTCAAGTTGTGCAGTTGGTATATTCTCTCTGTCAGGAAAATGAAATAAAGTTGCTAATTCCACAGAGTTAACGACACTTTTATTATTTTCCGGTGGGAAAAATCTGAGTATATATGCTGTAGTAAAGCTCTCCATATCTTTAGCTGAGGTGAACTTAAATCCATTTTTACCAGGAGAATCATAAATAGCAAAGCTAGCAACAATATTATTAAGTATAGAATGTGATTTCTCTACTAGATTAGAGGAAGCAACTACTCTAACTAATATCTCAAAACCTGGGTATTTAACTTTGTCTTCAATACTATCGCTAATAGTTTGATCTAAATTAGACGTCTTATCTTCTTTAGCTGTATCTTTCTTGTCATTTTCAGGGTTTACAATTATCTTATTGGCTAAAGAAACCGCCGTTTCGAAAGTTGATTTACTCCCACCGTTACCTTTTCGTTTTTTATTAGCAAAATCAGAAGCAACTTTTCTCCACCCTGGATTCGCTGGTCTTATCAAAAACTGTATACCAGCACCATCTTCTTTATCTAGGGCAGACATTGAATTTAGTATTGTTTGCATTGGGTCTCTTTTGATTTCTTGGTATGTCGCAATAGGATATGCAAATTCCTCTTTTAAAGTTAATTCCCCACCTACAGTGGCATTTAATCTGCCAATTGGACTAAATATATTGTTATCTGGTACCTCTTCAAGTCTTGCAGTTGGATAGGCACTGACAACTGCTTGTTTCACTCTGTCTGAAAGTGCTAATGGTACTGCTGCGTAATAGTTAATGAAGCCTTTCGAACCAACAATTTCAAAAGAAAAATGTCTTTGTCCATAAAATCTTGATTTAAAATCATCCTTGAAGGTACTAGATATTATGCTGTATATAGTCTGTGCCTTTGAAATATTTTCATCAGCAACATCTCTAGAATCTCTACCATTAACAGAGATGTCTTCGCTTGATGGGGGTAGATTAATCAGTAAGGTAACCATTTTTAAACCGCGTTCATAATTTTTTTGCTCACGCATAATTCTTCTAATTTGAAATAGAATAACCGGCGCAAAAATAGCTAGGCAGATAAGTATGATGAATATGGCTACCAGTATAGATTCCATTTTAAATTTTATTAATCACTTTTTTAAAACGAGCAGTTTTGTATTCATTTTTCACAATGTTCAACTCATTATTCTTCCTATAAGGGTCTTGCTTTGTTCTCTCGACAATTTTTTTGGCTTTATCTACCCAGGTTCTCTCTATCAAATCTCGATCAGATGCCATTAAAATATCAGATATAACCTCTATTTTCTTTGTGGTTGAAGGAGGAGTTGATATTTGAATTTGAGTATCGTCGTCTTGCTGGATCGGTGTATTATCATCACTGATAGGGTCACGACTAATCGGAGTTTGTTGTTTTGGAAAGGTGTTGGCATTTGCCTGTTCTGCTGTTTGACGAACTTCTTCGAGACCTATCCCTGTATCATATTCACCAACAATATTAACATCTTGAGGACTTGGTAGCTCTAACTCTGGCAACTTAAAGTTACCTGATTCCTTCTTATTAGATGATGAGGGTCGTTCCATATAGCAACAATTATATTATACTTTGGCACAATATATAGGAAGATTATTAAAAGACGTTCTCGGTTATAAATCTATTACTTCATCTCACAAAATCAGCTCTCATAAAATATATAAAGAAGAGGACTAAAAATAACACACTTAAAATTATGTCTCTAAATGTAAATTGTTGAATCGAAGCCAAAGTTAACAATATTACTGGTATAAATGACAGGCATATCGCC
>DATKHH010000047.1:0-5049 GCA_035510315.1 Candidatus Saccharimonadia bacterium | reverse complement strand
CTACTGCTGCCTCCCGTAGGAGTCTGGGCCGTGTCTCAGTCCCAGTCTGGCTGATCATCCTCTCAGACCAGCTAACGATCATCGCCTTGGTGAGCCATTACCTCACCAACAAGCTAATCGTACGCAGGCTGTTCCCAAAGCACATAAAGCTTTAATCCGAAGACCACATGCGGCATTAGCTACCCTTTCGGGCAGTTATTCCTCACTTTGGGGTACATTCCTACGCGTTACTCAGCCGTCCGCCGCTCGCCACCAGTCCGAAGACCGTGCTGCCGCTCGACTTGCATGTATTAAGCACGCCGCCAGCGTTCATCCTGAGCCAGGATCAAACTCTCCATAAAAAAGAAAACTGACGTTGTATTGCACTATATAAATTTTTAAAGATCAATTCTAAAAGGACATCTTAACAGAGTCCCAAAGACATTAGATAATAGTACAGTCTACCCACCTCTTAAGTCAATAGTTTTTGACTTAATATAATATTCACAACGAACGTAGCCATTATTCGTCGATTTCGGGCTCATCATCTGGGGTAGTTTCTGCAAGTGACATTGACGATACTTTATCGCCATTGTTAAGACGCATGATTCTAACACCCTGAGTAGCTCTGCTCATACTTGGTATATCTTTAAGACCCAGTCTTATTGTCTGTCCAAAATTAGAAATGATAATTACTTCATGTTCAGCATCTTGAAGTGTAGCTACACCTACTAATTTGCCAGTTTTAGAATTAACTATTGCCGATCTTATACCAACACCACCTCTAGCGTGAGCAGTAAATTGTGAAACTCTAGTACGTTTTCCATAACCCTGCTCACTTATAACAAATACAAAAGAATCTTCTTTTACTATGTCCATTCCTATTACCTCATCGCCGGCTCGAAGTCGAATACCCCTAACACCTCTAGAAACTCTTCCCATAGGTCTAGCATCTTTTTCGTGGAAACGTATTGCTTGACCATTAGCAGTAGAAATAAGAACTTCATTTTGGCCACTACTCATGGAGACCCATCTAAGCTCATCGCCTGGATCAAGGTTAATTGCTATCAAGCCTGTTGCCCTAACATTCTGGTATTGGTTAAATGGTGTCTTCTTAACTACACCCCTAAGTGTACACATAATTAAATTGCCTTCAGGATCCGGTGTTTTACTAATATTTACAACGTAGGTTACTTTTTCTTCAGGTTGAAGCTGTAATAAATTAATTAAAGCTACGCCTTTAGAATTAAGATTTGTAGTTGGAACCTCATAGGTCTTTAATCTGAAAACTCTTCCTTTATTTGTAAAGAATAACAGGTAATCATGGGTACTGGCGTTTAATAATTTATCAACCGCATCTTCATCACGAGTAACAATACCTTTTCTGCCTTTGCCACCTCTTCCTTGCTTCTTGTAATCAGCTATCGGGGTTCTTTTGATGTAGTTAGCGACCGTAAGAGTAACTACTACCTGTTCATCAGGTACTAGGTCCTCATCACTTAACTTACCTAGTTCAGATGGAACTATAACTGTCCGTCTATCATCACCGTATTTTTCTTTTAACTCGAGTAATTCGGTTCTAATCATTTTAAGAATCTTCTTTTCATCAGCAAGAATACCTTCTAGCTTAGCTATAAGTTTCAATAATTCAGCAAGTTCATCTTCAATCTTTTGTCGCTCAAGACCCGCAAGACGTCTAAGCTGCATTTCCAAAATTGCTTTTGCTTGTATCTCACTAAGTTCAAACTTAGCTATTAAATTCACCTGCGCCTCTTCAGTAGTCTGACTTGCCCTAATAACAGCAATAACTGCATCAATATGATCCAATGCTATCTTAAGACCCTCAAGGATATGAGCTCTTTCTTTAGCTTTTCTAAGTTCAAATTCAGTACGCCTTCGAACAACCGTCTGTCTATGCTTTATATGTTCATTTAAGATATCACTAAGACCGAGGACTCTGGGCTGAATACCATCCACCAAAGCTAACATATTATAGTGAAAAGTACTTTGTAACGGAGTTAATTTAAATAGTTGATTCAATAGTTTCTTGGGATAAGCATCTTTTTTTAGATCAATGACAATTTTTACATCTCCTCTGGAACTTTCATCTCTAATATCACTCAAACCAACTATTTTCTTGTCTTTATACAACTCATACATTTTCTCAAGTAAACTAGCTTTATTTAACCCGTAAGGTATCTCAGTTATAATAATTTGCGACTTAGATTTCTCATTTTCAATTACTTCAGCTACTCCTCTAACGACCACCCCACCGCGACCAGTAGCATATGCTGTTCTAAGAGAATCTTTACCATAGACTACTCCTCCAGTAGGAAAATCAGGACCCTTCAAATGTTCCATTAGATCATCCAAAGTAGCATCTGGATTATCTATCATATGTATCGTTGCATCGACTAATTCACTAAGGTTGTGTGGAGGCATGTTTGTAGCCATACCAACAGCTATACCAAGCTGGCCATTTAATAGTAAATTAGGTAGCTTTGCTGGGAGCACTGATGGCTCTTTACGCTCCCCATCATAAGTATCAACCCAATCAACCGTTTCTTTGTCAATATCAACTAACAATTCTTCTGCAGCTCTAGCCATTTTTGCTTCCGTATATCTCTCAGCTGCAGGAGGATCTCCATCCATTGATCCAAAATTACCTTGACCATCAACCAACATATATCTCATCGACCAGGGTTGTGCTAAACGAACCATAGCATCATAAATAGCAACATTACCATGTGGGTGATACCTAGCCATAACAGTTCCTGTTACATTAGCGCTCTTTCTAAACTTTCCACCCGGTCTAAGACCTTCTTCATGCATTGTGTATAGAATTCGTCTATGTACTGGTTTTAAGCCATCTCTAACATCTGGAAGAGCTCGAGCTACGATCACACTCATTGAGTATGTTAAGTAGCTACTCTCCATAACATCTTCAACACTTCTAGGTTCAACTAATCTTGAGTGAGTTTGAGTAGGAGTAATAAGTTCAATCTCTTCTCGTATGTTATCTTTTTCATCCATTTTATATATCTAGATCCTTTACAAATTTTGCATGTGTCTGAATGAAATTTTTTCTTGGTTCAACTTCACTGCCCATCAATTTATTAAAAATTGCATCAGCTTTTTCAGCATCAGCGATTTTAATTTGAACTAAAATACGCTTTTCAGGATCCATAGTGGTATCAAAAAGTTGGTCGGCATTCATCTCACCAAGCCCCTTATATCTTTTCTGCTCAACATAGCCTGCTTGCTTAAATCTTGGCTCAGTTTCTTCAATAGGAATGCCTTTAGATTTCTTATCTTCAATAGCTTTATTAATTGCTGCCTCTAAATCGTCTTCATCATATATATAAACACTGGACTTTCTTCCAGGTTTAACAAGTTCAAATAATGGAGGCTTAGCTAAATATAAGTGTCCACCATCAATTATTGGTTGCATAAATCTAAAGAAAAAAGTTAAAAGCAGTGTGCTTATATGAGAACCATCAACATCAGCATCGGTCATGATTATGATTCGATCATATCTTAAGCCTTCGACATTAAACTGCTCATCTATACCAACACCTAAAGCTTTAATTAAACTAACAATTTCATTATTTGCTAGCATTTTATCTAGTCTTGATCTCTCAACATTTAGTACCTTACCTCTCAGTGGTAGGATTGCTTGTGTTTTACTATCTCGACCACTCTTAGCTGAGCCACCAGCTGAATCTCCCTCAACTAAATATAATTCCGAGTTTTTAGGATCCTTAGAAGAACAATCTGCTAGTTTTCCAGGCATTCCCGCACCTTCTAACACACCCTTTCTAATAATATTTTCTCTAGCTGCTCTTGCAGCCTGACGAGCACGAGCTGACAGTAATGCCTTACCTATAATTTTTCTGGCTACTGCCGGATGTTCCTCAAGATAATAGGAAAGGTATTCACCCATCACTTGCTCAACATAACCCCTAATCTCTGGGTTACCCAACTTATTTTTGGTTTGACCCTCGAATTGAGGATCTTCAAGTTTTACAGAGATAACAGCCGTTAATCCTTCACGACAATCTTCACCAGTTAAATTATCTTCCTTATCTTTAATAAAACTGTTTTTCCTAGCATAATCATTAATAACTCTAGTTAGTGCAGATTTAAAACCGGTTAAATGCGTACCACCATCGGGATTAAGAACGTTATTAGCAAAAGATTTAATTGTCTCAGAAAATGTGTTTACATATTGCATCGCTATTTCGATTTGAACATTCTCAACATTTTTATCTACATAGAAAACATCCTCATCTACAAATTCTTTGGATTGGTTTAAATATCTAACGTAAGACTGAATACCACCCTCAAAATAAAAACTATAGCTTTTACCTGTTTTTTCATCACTAATAGAAGTTTTGACTTGTTTAGTGAGGTACGCTTGATGCCTCAATCTATCTAGTATCAAATCATAGTCAAAATCAGTGGTTTCAAAGATACCAGCATCAGGATAAAATGTAATTTCTGTTCCTGTCTTTTCGCTCTTGCCAACAACCTCAAGTTTAGTCTTTGGTGCGCCCAGTCCATATTCCTGCTGATAGATATTACCATTTTGATATACTCTTACAATTAACTTGGATGACAACGCATTAACTACGCTGACTCCAACACCGTGTAAACCACCTGAAACTTTATAGCCTCCACCACCAAATTTACCTCCAGCATGCAAGATAGTAAGTGCCGTTTCAACGCCACTTTTGCCACTCTTAGCATGCATACCAGTAGGAATACCCCTACCATTATCTGTAACCTTTACTCTTCCATCCTCTAGTAAAACAACCTCAATTTCTGTTGCAAAACCAGCTAAAGCCTCATCTATCCCATTATCAACTAGTTCCCATACTAGATGGTGCAAACCTTCCGCACCAGTACCACCTATATACATTCCTGGACGTTTACGTACAGGTTCTAGGCCCTCTAAAATTTGTATTTGATCAGCAGAATAACCTTTTGTTTGAGCCACTATTTAAAAACCCTCTAACCAATCCTCTTAAATTTTTGAATTCTAAGTATTATTATACAGTACTTCAACAC
>DATKHH010000046.1:0-8934 GCA_035510315.1 Candidatus Saccharimonadia bacterium | reverse complement strand
TAACAAAAGCTAGTCAAACAATTCATATAAATGATGTGATTTCAATTGACTTTGATTTTAGTAAGCTACCTAGTGAGACCGATTTAAATATCGACATAATATACGAAGATCAAGATTGTTTAGTAATAGATAAGCCTATTGGCATTCTTAGCCATAGTAAGGGAAGTTATAACCCAGAAACAACAGTAGAATCTTTTATAGCATCTAAAACTCAAGATATTAAGAACTCCAGACCAGGTATTGTTCATCGCTTAGATAGGGCAACAAGTGGTGTTATGATTTGTGCAAAAACTGAAGAGTGTCAACTCTGGTTACAGAAACAATTTAGTGAGCGTAGTGTAAGGAAGATATACTATGCAATAATTAATGGAATATTAAAGCCTGAATCAGCAATTTTAGAACTTCCAATTTATAGAAATCCCAAAAATCCGGCAACTTTCAAAGTCGATTCTAAAGGCAAAATGGCTATTACTAAATATAGCGTCACCAAGTCAAACCAAAAGTATAGTCTTATAAAGCTCGAACCTTTTACCGGTAGAACACATCAATTAAGAGTACATTTAAAGTATCTAAAGCATCCAATTGTAGGTGATACGTTTTACAATGGCGAAAAAGCTTCTAGACTATACTTGCACGCTTCAGAACTCGATATAACGCTAATAAACGGTGTAAAACGTAGTTTTAAATCAAAACTACCTGAAGAATTCGATATACTATTATCAAAGGGATAGTATGTTACTTATTTCAGATAAAACATTGAAATGGATTGAGAATTATTTAAAAAATCCTTCTCACTCACTGATATTAGTAAGCCGAAGTAGTAAAGACTGCAATGAAATAGCTAACTTTGTAGCACAAAGACTTCTAAAGCTTAAAAGTTTGGCAGAATTAGAAAAATACCCATTCTTTTTTAAAGTAACTAGAGACAAACAAAACATAAAAGCAGATGACATCAGAGCGCTTATCAAGACTCTAAAACTTAAGACATTTGGTGATCAATCCATAAGGCGAATTTGCGTAGTATACGACGCGCAACTACTAAATAACGCTTCACAGAGCGCTCTACTCAAATCTTTGGAAGAACCACCACTTGATACAGTAATAATACTTGCAACTACGTCACTAAAGAAGATATATAAAACTATTCAGTCCAGGTCAACTATATTAAACATTACTAGACCTAGTCTTGTAGAATTTAAAAATGAATTCAAAGATTCTAAGAACGTTGAGAGTTTCTATAGTTACACAAGTGGATCGGTCAATGAATTTATCGATAACATCTCAAAATACGAGGATCTAAATGATAATACCTACATAAAGACAGTAAAAAAGTTTCTGGCAGCTGGGAAACTCGAACGGCTACTCATGCAAGATGATTTTTGCAATAAAGACGTATCATACGAAGAAATACTTAGTACTCTTAAACAAGTAGTGTACTTAGCTATGCAAAATACCCTTTTAGAAAAATCTGAAAAGTCATTTTTTTGGCTTAAATACCTAAGTGTAATTCAAAAAACAGAAGATGAATTTCAGGCAGGAGTAAGTAAAAAACTGTCATTCACCAATTTGTGTTTACATTTGTAGTATAATTACATTTACGTGTTAGAACTTATATTAGTTTTTATATTCGCAGTCTTCGTTTATTTAGGTTTTAGAGCAAACCTAAAAAATACAGATATTAGAGTATTTCCTAAGAAAGTATCTAATAGACTTGGAATCCTATGGGATATAGCTCATGAAGGCATGAGACAAAATAGATTTTTAAGAGCCGAAAAAGCACTCCTTACAATACTAAAGCTAGATAGTAAAAACGCACCAGCCTATAACAGACTGGGAATCTTATATGCCAAACAAAAAGAGTATAAAGATGCGATAGACTGCTTTGAGATAGCATCTAGTATCGAACCAACAGCAACTAGTCTGCATAACCTTGGCCTAATCTATTATGAGACTGAGAACTACCAAAAAGCCATGCAAGCTTTCGAAATGGCTCTAAATATGGAAGATAATCTTGCTGCAAGACATATTGCCTACGCAAAAGTACTTGAAAAACTAGGCAATACAAAACTCATGATCAGTGAACTTGAAGTAGCAACTAAATTAGAACCAAACGAAGAGAGCTATTCATTGCTGAAACGAGCATACGAGGATTTATCTATGTTTCATGAAGCAAAAGCTGTTGGTATAAAATTAAAACGCTTAGAATTAAGTAAACAAATGAATAGGCCTAAGCGAATCTTGAGGCCCCGTAGAGTTGTAATTTAGACCATTTATCTGATACACTTTTTGGCATTGGACACTAGTTCATGCCGACGTAGCTCAGTGGCTAGAGCGGTGCTTTTGTAAAGCACGGGTCGTGGGTTCGAATCCCTCCGTCGGCTCCATGCAGGGATAGTGAAGTGGTTAAACACGATTGACTGTAAATCAATTGGCTTATGCCTTCGGGGGTTCGAATCCCTCTCCCTGCACCAAGCTTAAGCATTATGAAAGGAAATATTGTGCAAGAAACCCCTTCAAGAGAAGATGTCATCAACGCATGGAAACCAATTAGTGCTCAAGGTTTTGGCGATCCAGCAGAAATTGTAGACCCGAAGTCTCAAGAAACCTTAAAAGCCGAACAGCTTTATAATGACTGGTACAATGCAGAAAAAGACAAGCTACGAACACCAGAAGAACAACTGAGATTTTCATTTGATACCACAATGCTCTATGTAGAAGCGGGATTTATAGGATCAGATTATTTGGATGAAGTTGCCAATGATTGGCTTGCTCAAGACGCTCAAGCCGCAGAAGACCAAGGCTTTACAGAACTCGCTACTCAAATTAGAGCAAAAATCGATGAAATCAACCAGCGGATGGGAAGTAAATAGTTCTGACTTTGTTAAGAACGCTGCACCAGAATTTGTCTGAAAGTCCTAAGTATTGTATAATATTAATCTATTATGTTAACGGTCAATCTTGAAGCACAAACCCTACACGCAGCGGGTAGAGACGCGGAACTTAACGGAAATTTTGTTGAAGCGCATGGTTGGTTTGATGAAGCACAGATAGTACTTACTAGTTTAACAACGACTCTGGATACAGATGTTCAGTATGCTACTATACTCCGTGACGATGGATTTACATACTTAAGAAGCGCCATTAATACACATAGCAAGAGTGACCTATCTAATGCTGCCAGGGTACTTCATGAAGCAAAGAATAAAACGAATGGACAATTTTCTGACAATCATTGGGGATTAGATAGCCCAAAAGAACTATTTGCAGAACATGGTGCAACTCTTAGTTGCCTTGGTCGTTTATCAACAGTAGCAGGAATAGTCTTCAAACAGGCGGAATATTCGATTCCTCAATGGTTTTATAAAGATGCCGATATTCACTTGAGGAGCGGTAATAACGGATATTATAGAGTAAGCAATGCAATGGTGGCAGCTCGCTATGAACGAACTCGAGCATATACATCAGAAAGTCCACCAGAAACGAAATTTTGGGTTGCGAGAGCACTAGCAGGACTAGTCTGGACAGAATTGTATGATGGCAGAAATTTAAAACCTGCTAGTAGAACCTTCTTTGGTCGATTGCCCCACATAGCGACGTATGGAAGTGCTGTTCGATCAGTCTCTGTAAAGCCCTAGATCTTGAGCTTAGAAATCATAGTTCGGCACTAATTTATAATTTGATTGTCGAGGCTGAGACCTAATTTCTCTAGTTTTTCGGTCATTGCTACCAGACTACGGAGGACAGGGTTCCAATCACGGGACGCTCGCCGCGCCAGAATTGATTATACTCTTTTATGTGTCTTAATAAGTTACGTACTTAGTTACAAACTTACTTGATTATGCTTACCTAATTAGATATAATTGGATACATAAGTTATAGTCGATTATGAATAGATTAAACCTAAGAATTAAAAAACTACCTCTACCAACAATATCTATACTAACAGAGATTGATGGTCTAAATGGTCAATGGGTTGGGGGTGCGAAGTTAAGCCCACAAGTTCTTGGCCGTTTGAAACGCTCTGTTCTTGCAACTTCTACTGGTGCTTCAACTCGTATTGAAGGCGCAAAACTAACCGATGAAGAAGTTGAGAAGCTAATGAGGGGGCTATCGACTCAAAAAATGAAAGACCGTGACGCTCAGGAAGTCAGAGGTTATTACGAAACACTGGCCTTTATCTTTGATAATTGGAAGAATATTGAACTTAACGAAAATATTATAAAACAACTTCACTCTGATCTATTAAAATATTCGCAAAAAGACGAAAGACAGCGTGGCGAGTATAAAAAGTTAGACAATAGTGTCGTTGCTACTGATTCTAATGGTAATGTTGTTTCTACTATTTTCGATACTACTCCTGCTTACTTAACACCTAAAGAAATGAGTGAGCTGATTAGTTGGACTACAGAAGCTTTAAATCAGAAAAACTACCATCCTTTAACCATTATCTCTAACTTTGTGGTTGAGTTTTTGAAGATTCACCCATTTTTGGATGGTAACGGTAGACTCTCTAGAATTTTAACTAGTCTACTTTTGCTTCAAGCAGGATATGAATATGTGCCTTACGTATCACAAGAAAAACTTATTGAAAGTCAGAAAGCAGAATATTATATAGCACTTAGGCAAAGTCAAACTTCTTTTAAAACCGAGAACGAAACTATTGCTCCTTGGAGTGAATTTATCCTTGGTATTTTTCGTGAACAAGCTGCAGAAGCTATAGGGCTATTATCTAATGAATTAATTGATAGAACATTATCCCCTAAACAGTTAATAGTTTGGCAATATATTCAGACAAAAAACGAAGTAACAATTCGAGATATAACTAATGCTACAAAGGTCGCAAGACCGACTGTTAGGCAAGCAGTAAACCGTCTACACTTGCTCAAAAAAATTGAACGTATTGGTTTGGGGAGAACTACTCGGTACAGAAAGTTGTAGTTGTAAGAAAGCCTTACTCGAGGACGGTTCTTTAAAATTGCGTGTCTATTTTTTTTAATTTTTGGGTCATTAGTCTTAAACTACAGAGTAGGGGTTCGAATCCCTCTCCCTTGCACCAAATAGCTTATGCTTAAAGAGTCATTTCAATGGCCCTTTTTATTTGCTATTCTCTTTATATGTCTGAATTAAATGATCTCATCGGGGACTATCCTGCTTTCCTAGATGATATATTTGGAAGAGTAGTGCAAGAAGGCTTCGATTTAGATGATTTTGTTCAAGTAGATCATATGTGCTATCGAACCACTTCCACTGAGAATTACCTTCAAAAACAAGCTGAACTTAAAACAGTGGCAAGTCTGTTGGGCGAGACAATGATTAATGGGCGGCCAATTTCTACTTTTAGGCTAAACCGGCCGGTATTGCATGATCCTTGGCGTATCGATGCTATTGAATTGCCTGCACCGAAATCAGGCGCTCAGCATGTTGAGGGATTAGAGCACGTTGAATTCGTTCTATACGACGACATTCCTACATTTCTAAAGAAGTATGAGAGCAAACCTTTTGAAATGCGTGCGGCAGACCGTGGTATTAATCCAGAAATAGGACTTCAACTTGGCGAATACTCGGTTAAGTTTCACTTGCTTAATTTGACTACGGTTGTCTACCTTGAACATAAGCTGGGGATGAACGATATTAAGGACGGACAGTGATTAACTTGGTTCTGACTTTGAAAAGAATGCTGCACCAATAACGTATTTGCTAATACATCTAGCACAAGAAACTGGATAATTTAAGTTGTAGGTGTAAAATATAATAGACATAGATAAAAATACAAATAATGGAACAGATACAAGCTAAATATCCCGAAGCAGCTTCTTATATTGAGAAGCTACCCGAACCTGTACTAATGGAACTTGGCGTGACAGCAGTCACTTTGTCACATGTCGATATGCATCCTAGACTGGAAGTGCAGAACACTCCAGGCAGGAGAACCGAACTAGCTTTAGACTTTTCTCATGTTATTACTGATCCTGAATACGACAGCAGCCAGTTAGAAGACGAAGCTATTCATGCAGCTAAATTAGGTCAGGAAAAAGTTGCTGACGTTGTGTTAGCAACCTCTAAGCTACTTCAGAGCGCTCACCAGCAGCTAGAAAATGATGGGCTTAAGTTTGGACCCACTGTAGCTGAAGTCGACGATCAACGCACTAAACGAGAGCGAGCCGAGAGAGATACTGTTTATAATGCAGCTAAAAATGGTGCTGTTGAGTCTGCTTTAGTGGCTAAAAAGTCTGGTGATAGTGAAGCGGCAATAAAAGCGCTTGAAAGTGTGATACTGTTGGACTCTTTGCAATCCGGCCAGGACAGAAGAGTTTTCAGAGAGGCTGTACGCAGCGGACTAACTAATGAATTACTGGCAGCAGTTCGGACAACAGATAAGTTATTTACGAATGAGGAAAGGGTCCCCCATTTCCTTAACGGTTTCATAATTACCTCAAAGGTCAAATTAGTTCTAGAGATGATGACTGGTAAACAGTTAGATGACCATTTTGCTGTACAAGGTAATCTAAACCCGAGTGATTTAAGAACTCCAACTCAGGGCGAGGACATTAAAGACGTTGTTGCTGTCTTAACATCAAAAGACGGCTGGTTAAATATGAATAATCTTAATGGTGCATTTGAGAGTTCAGTGTCTATCAAGAATATTATGAGCAACTACAATCCAGAAGCGGCTGAGGGCACAAAAGGATCTGCAGAATACTTTTACCAGTTGTTTGAGGCTTATGGCGACAGTTACTACATTAGCGATGCTTTTAAGTGTAGTGACCCAAAAGAAGCTTTTGAAGCTGCTGATAAGCTAGGAATTCCGGTTTTCGCGGTTATATCAGACTTTGGGAGAAAAATAGACAATGACTTTTCAAGCCCTAAGCAACTTGATAGTGTAGCTATAGACCAAATGCTGGCGCTGAAGAAAGCTCACCCCCAGGCCTACGCAGAACTTAATTTTCCTGGTCAAGAAATTAAACGTAGTGCAAATGGATGGGACATAGGATTTAGCCCTGCTGATATTTCAGAAGCCTTAGACAAGCTGCCGGCGGACATAGAAGGACTTAGCGGGATATCTACAGCGCTTACTCAGCATGAGGATAAAGGAGCCTTTGTTGATCGATGTGCTGCTTTCGTTGCGGCTTGGAGAGAGGCTAAGCTTAGCCTAGATCAGGTAGCGGATGTCACAAAAAAATCAAATGTTTCACTCTCAGAAGCTATAGATAGAGTTGGTAGAGTTGGTAATCCTGTTGAAATTGTAAGCCAACTAGTTCTACATGCAGAAATATTTGATGCATATAAGGATATCTACTCTAAACTTGAATATCCTATGCATGATTTTAAAAATATAGAGAAGCCTGATCTGCATTCTTTCCCACATCTTAAAGAGAGAATGATGGCAGTCGGACTGTCAGAAGATCTGTCAGCGGCAATGTTCAATTCCTGGAGTACTTATAACGCGTTTGTCGGGCATTACTATTCTAATGACACTTTCAATCTACCTCAAGAAGCTCCGACTGAGGAAGTGTTAGAACGAATGATACACGACCAGGCGCTTGCATTAGAAACACAGCTACGCAGTCTTGAAGTATTTGTTAAAGATTATGGAATCGATACAACAAGTGAGATTATAGAAAACTTTGGCATATATAACTTTGCACGCCATGATTCAGTTAAGTTAGCACGCCAGAACAAGGAATGGAAATCGGGTATTCCAGTATCTAACGTTGTGGTAGAGGCTAGGTATGACTGGAATTCGTTTACTGGGAATCAGACAGTATTTGAGGAAGAAGTAGGCGATGGAGTATTTAATTTTGAAGCTAACAGCGGAACGGACGCTGCTCGGATAGCAGTTTTAGTAGGTGCGCACGAAATAGCTAATGGTCGGGCACCAGATGTTAAACGATTTATTTTACACGCCCACGCTTACCCAGAGGGCTTAGTGATGGGAGTTAATCGTGAGCTTATTAGCACGTCGATGTATGTAGAGGCTGCTCGTAATGCATCTAAAATTAATGCAAATGAAATTAACGATTATACTCGGCACTTGGGCCATGACTTTGAAGTCATATTAGAGGGGTGTAGTACTGCGGGAGATGTAATTAGTGGTAAAAATATAGCTCAAACGATAAGTGAGCGCCATGATACAAAAGTTGAAGGCTCAAACGTAACCATTATGGGTGTAAGAATTCATAAAGATGGATCTGTAAGTTATGAAGTTAGGGAAGGTGAAAGAAAACCTATTATCTATGATAGTCGAGCATCTTAATTGGGTGTTTCTACTATGAGAATCCCGTCGCATCATAATTAGACTGATATTCAACAATAGTGTATAATATTCTTAATTAGGAGAAGATATGAGTAATTTTGAATGCAGGGGTGAGGATTGCATTAATTTCGGAAATTCTGAACCAAGCTGCGAAGCTTTAGGCAAAGCAATAAATGCTCTACCTTGGGATTCTGACCCTCAAATAGGTAGCTATGATACAGATTCAAAGTGTCCTAGAGATACTATTGCTCAGATGGAAAAGCATAGCATCGCTCGTGGTTTATACGTTCTAACTCAAGCTAGGATAATAGAACTAACTAAGCGGGGCTAATAAGCGTGTAGCGACCCTTCTACCATACTAACCTCGTTCATCACCTTCACCAGAGCTTGTTAATTTAGGATGGATTATTGGGTGGTTATTTGAAATAATTACTAGGAAAGTTTATAAGAGTTAAAACATGTTACAATTGCGAAGATGCTAAATATATTTGCAGTTTTATATCTTACAAATATCATGATATCAATTATTATTGTTATTCTTTTGGCTATATTAATCTTTGAAATAGCTATGTTTATAAGTGTAATACGAAACAAAAACATTACATCGAATGCTAGAATTCTATGGATTATCGGGATGCTCTTAATTCACCCAATCGTTGCAATATTTTACTATTTTACTG
>DATKHH010000045.1:0-12060 GCA_035510315.1 Candidatus Saccharimonadia bacterium | reverse complement strand
ATGTTATACAAGGTATTATACAATGTCAAATAAAATAATTCTTAATTGAGTTTTAACCTCTGTTCTTAAGATAATTCTACTATTTTGGTATGATTAGAGGAGTTATGCACGAACCTCATAAAAAAGGTAATAAACTTTCAGACGTAATACTTGGAGGCCAAGATGGTTTAGTTAGTGTCCTAGGGTTACTGCTTGGCTTAAGTGCTGCAACAAATTCAGCTAGAATAGTAATAGCTGGTGGACTGGCTACCATCTTTGCTGAAACATTATCAATGGCAGCGGTAGCTTACACCTCAAAGATGGCTGATCGCGACCACTATGCAGCAGAGAGAGAACGTGAAATTCAAGAAATCAAAGAAGTACCTGATACGGAGAGACAAGAAATAGTGGATATATACTCAGCTAAGGGTTTTAGTGGAAAGCTACTTGACGACATCGTCAATCACATCACTTCTGATCACGAACTTTGGATCAATACGATGATGAAGGAAGAGCTCAATTTGTTGCCCGTCATAAAGCGTGATGTGTATATTTATAGTCTAACTGTAGGCATTGCAACTTTTAGTGGAGCATTCTTGCCTCTCATCCCATTCTTTTTCTTAGGCGTCCATCCTGCTTTAATTGTTGCGTTAATCCTTTCGATAGTTGCTCTAGCAACTGTTGGCATCTACAAGGCTAACATGACACTTGGTAAACCTCTTAAAAGTGCTATTCAGATGGTCGTTATTGGTATGGGGGCAGCGATTGCTGGTTACTTAATAGGCCTTTTGTTCAAACAGTAATTTTAGACTAAACAAAACCAGCACTATAGACCTCCACAGTAGTTATAGTTTAAGAGTTCATCAAATAGAGATAGCCCCTAAAAAGGAGCCATCTCTGTCCTTCTATCCTATAAATATTTATACGAAGTTCTTAGTCTTTGAGCTCTTTGATGTAGTTGACGTCTCATTAGATACCTATCTTCAAATAGTTCTGGGCTCCCTGTGCCCATGTTTTGTGATATATAGTCAGGTGGCTCAGCTGAACTACTTAAGTATTGGCTGGAGCTGACTTTTTGTTTTTTGTTCCTTATTACAGTTGATGAATGAGACATAATATCTCCTTCCTTTAGTTGTGTATAGAACAAATCCTGGCAAATTAGTTGGCATTCCTCACTTAGTAATGTACTTAAGATGTAAGCTTGTTACTAAAGTATAGTCTTTGAACCACACTATGTCTGTGCGATAAGTCACTACTGTTTTTTATTGAAGAGTACCCTTTTAAGATTAGTTAGCACGATCAACATTACGAATTACCAAGAATAAGCGTGATCTTTAATACTGAAAAGGTTTAACCCTATCCTTGCAATAAACCGTGGATATTGCCAGAAGGATCCTTAAACCATGCCATTTTTAGTGTTCCACGTTCAGCAATGCCCTTTTCATTTGTTTTCATGTAAGGATTATCGTACTGCTCAAATTTAATACCTTTACTTAAAAGCTCATCTGCAACCTTTTCAATATCTTCTACTTTAAAGTTAAGAACTGTAAAACTGGCTGGACTATGATCAGATTTTGGATATACGTGGACTCGTTGTCCATCTTTAGTTATTTTAAGTGCGTCTTCTGTCATATCTGCACCCAACTCAAATCCTAACACTCCAACATAAAAGTCTTTTGCAGCTTTTAAATCATTAACTGAAAAACTAGTAAATACAAATGCATTTTCCACTATATTGATCTCCTTTATGGTTTATAACTTAATTGTAGCATTATTGGTTTTGGTATGATGGTAGTATGACAAAGTTATATATACCAGTTTTAGCCGGAACAACGAGGGATCAGAGAAAAAGTATATTTGCCGCCAAACTTGTTATGAATGTTGGCAAAACATTTGAGAAAATTGAAACAGAATTAATTGATCCGAAAGATTTCAAGTTTCCTGGTGATGGTAATGATCCTGAAGGGAAAGATCCAAAGTATAGCGATATTACAAAACGAGCAGACGGTTTCTTTATTGTTACTCCAGAATATAATCACAGCTTTCCAGGGTCACTGAAACGAATGCTTGATAGTGAACTAAAAAATTATATACATAAGCCTGTTGCATTTGGTGGTGTATCCTCGGGTCCATGGGGAGGTGTCCGCGCAATTGAAGCTCTTGTAAATACTGTTAGAGAAATGGGACTTGTAGCAACTTTTAGCGATATACAATTTCCAAAAATCCAAGAACTATTCAGCAACAAAGGTGAACTATTAAATCAAAGTTATATAGACTACATAAAAAATGTATGGATAGAACTTATTTGGATGGCAGAAGTCCTAAAGCTCGGCCGAGATACAGTTCAAACAAAGAAATCTTAACTACCAAAAGTAAAAGTATATAGTGATACACCTTTTGGAACAGTTAAAGTGACAGTTGTATTGCCAAATTGCTTCAGTGACACTATGTGATAAAGTCTCGAACCACTAACTATCATCTGACCATTTACGGCGTCATTGCCATATTGACCAGATTCACTACTAGGTAAACTGACTGTCACTAATTGGTTTTGATTATTGCTGCTTCCAGCGACAACATAGATGTTTTTAGCAACTACATTAAATGTAAGTGTGGCAGCATTACTCTCGCTTGTAATATATTCAGAGCTAATCTGCCAAATACCACCTAAAGTCCATTCACCTTCGCTAAGCGAACCAGCCGAAGTAAAATTAGCTGTACCATTACTACTTATTGGACCACTGCCAACGTAATTATCGCTTCGGTTAGTACCAAAATAAGTCTCGGGCGTTTGATATTGTGATATTGGCACATTTGAAGTCGGTGTTTGAAGTGATTGGTTTATGCCAAGTAATATTTGAATAGCTCTCTCAGTAGTACCATAATTACCTTCACCTAAACTTACATAACGAATATTGCCACTTTTATCAATCAGATAATCAGCTGGCCAGGAATCGTTGTCAAAAGCATTCCAAGTAGCATAGTTATTGTCCAATGCTACTGGGTAAGTAATGTCATCACTCTTAACTGCTGCAGCTACATTCATCGGATTATGTTCAAAAGCAAACTCAGGCGTGCTTACACCCACAACCACCAAACCTTTATCACCGTAAGTTTGATACCATTTTTCAACATAGGGAATACTCCGAATACAGTTAACACATGAGTATGTCCAAAAATCTACTAACACAACGTTGCCTTTTAAATGAGATAACGTAAGTGGTGGACTATTAATCCAACTTGTTAATCCCTGAAACTGTGGAGCGGGAGTTGATTGTACATTTAATATATTACTGCCTGAAGTACTTAGTTTATGTATTATTGATCTTTTGTTTTGTTTAGCAAGTAGTACTTGTTCGATTCTAGTTTCATCGAAAGGCAAATGATTAGAAACCCATACCTCAATCTTTGCTTCCTGTCCGGCTATTATTGCTACACCAATTAGTACAAATATCAATCCTATAATTCTTCTAAACAAACCGTGCGTATCAATAGCCCATGAAAACTTTGATATGATTTTTTTACCAGCTAGAGAAATAAGCAGAAGAGCCAATACCAAGCCGATACTATAAGTTATTAGATATATAAGCCCACTTATAAAACTATGCGGTAAAACTGATGCCAAGATAAAAGCATAGGTTGGACTACAACTAGCAAAAACCGGACCCAGTGCGATTCCAATCAAGATAGGTCCTAAATATTTACTCTTATTGCTTTCACCCTTTCCTAGAAATCGCTGTGAAGCCGCTTGCCAATTCCAATATATCATCAACCTCTCCCAAAGTTCCGGTAGCATCGATACCAAGCCTAAAGCTACTATCAAACCACCAGAAACATAATCTAGTGCACTAGGAGACAAATTAATTAAGATTGTGCTTACCTTTAAAAGGAGCGTAAAGGCGACTATAGAAGCAGCAAGCGAAGCAGCTATAACATAAGGTCTAGCTTTATCTTTAGTTTTTGAGCTTACAGAGCCACCAATAATTATCGGCAACAATGGCAAAACGCAAGGAGCAAGGATAGTAAGCACACCAGCAATAAAGCTAATTAGAAGAAGCAACATTACTTTAAATTATACTATCTCAAAGTCATCCAAAGCGTATAAACTTATAAAATAGCGGGGACGTAGTTAGTTCAACTTTAGTAGATACAGCTATTACACCTCAAAATAATGATTGAGTGTCTTCTCATACCTCATCTTGTGAATCAGAGGTTGATGGATTAGTTTCGTCTCCAGGCCATCTGGTATCCCTTAGCTGATGCCTTACGCTCATTAAACCTGCATCACCTAAATACTGTTCAGGACGATCTCTATATATTATTCCACTTGGAAGTAAAGAATATATTTTATCGCCAACAGTTAGCGTAGTCGTCTCTTCCAAGTTTCCATATATAGTGGTTGCTATAATTACATCCGAATCAATACCTGGTTGGCTGGAAGAGATTTTACCATAAAGCATAATTTTAAGAAGGACGTTACTTCGTTTACCACCGTGTTCAACTACAAGATTGTTTTGATACTCTTGAATTTTGTCAGCTATTTCTTGCCTTAAAAATACCTCTTCAACTGAAGGTATGGGTGCTTCTGGACTAGTCATTGTAAATAATAATACTAAGACAAATATAGAATAATGCAAGTGTAAGCAATTTCAGCTGATAACTATATTATATATCCAGCAAATATACAGGGGTTATATTGTTATAATAGTCAACGTGAAAAAATATATTCTTATCGTAGCAATATTGGGCGTTTTTGTAATTTATAGCGCTGGAATCCGTCATCAGGTGCCTATGCTTAAAAAACCAGCCTCTTTAATTTCCAGCGGCACAACTTCTGGTTCGGCAAGTAGCTCTAGCGGCAGTAGTACTTCTAGCTCAAATAGTAGTCAATATAAAGATGGCACTTACACGGGTAGTATTGCCAACGCTTACTATGGAAATGTTCAAGTTGCCATCACAATATCTGGGAGTAAAATTACCAACGTAAAGTTCCTTCAGTATCCAAATACCCACTCAACCTCAGTTATTATTAATCAACAAGCAATGCCTTATTTGCGACAAGAAGCAATTCAGGCACAAAGTTCAAATGTCCAGTTAATCTCGGGAGCTACATTTACTTCGCAAGCCTTCGTTCAATCTCTTCAAGCTGCCTTGTCACAATCGTAAATAAATATGAAAAAAACAAAACTTATAATGGGTATGCCCATAACAATTGAAATAGTCGAAGGAGCTACTAACGAGATTATCGACAATATATTTAAATACTTCAATAAGATAGACGAACGATTCAGTACCTATAAACAAAATAGCGAAATATCCAAAATCAATAAAGGATTACCTAAAAGCAAGTGGAGCAAAGATATGAAATCCATCCTTGGCTTATGCCAAGAAACCAAAGCTACAACCAATGGTTATTTCGACATTTATCATGATGGTAAGTTAGATCCTTCTGGTCTGGTAAAAGGTTGGGCTATTTATAACGCTTCGAAACTATTACAAAAAAAAAGAGTTAAGAATTTTTACATTGAAGCCGGAGGCGATATACAGGTTGATGGTACAGACGCAAAGAAGAAGCCTTGGGCTATAGGCATTCGTAACCCGTTTAATATTGACGAAATTATCAAAGTTGTACAACTTAAAAATAAGGGTATGGCTACCTCAGGTACATACATTCGGGGACAACACATCTACAATCCCCACAGTAAAGGCCAAGATATTACTGATGTTAGGAGTCTGACTGTTGTAGCAACCAACGTTTATGAAGCAGATAGGTTTGCTACTGCTGCATTCGCTATGGGAAAAGAGGGTATAGGATTTATTGAAAGAATGCCTGGCTTAGAGGGCTACATGGTAGATGAAGAAAAAATGGCCACTTTTACAAGTGGTTTCGAAAGGTATGTACTTAGTAATGCTTAAAGCTATTGATAAATTTATAGATAGCATAACCATGTATAGGTTGCTTCTATACTATCTAATAGCACTACTAGTTGCCGCTATTTGTCTGAGTGCTTTTGGTGATCTACATTATAAGCCACTTTATATAGCAATCTCTGCAATCATATTAGTAGTAGCCTGCTGGACTATTAATAAAGTATTTTCCTATATATTTGATGCACCCATAAATCCAGAGTCCTCACTTATCACTGCTCTTATACTCGCCCTTATCATAAGCCCCAACCCAACCGGTTTTAATATATTGTTTTTACTAGCCGCATCGGGGCTAGCAATGGCTTCTAAATACTTAATTGCTATAAGATATAAACACATTTTTAACCCAGCAGCTATAGCGGTAGTACTAACTGCGTTAGGGCCTAGGCAAACTGCAAGTTGGTGGGTAGGAACTGCTGTTATGTTGCCTTTTGTACTAATCGGGGGGTTATTAATCATGAGAAAAATACGCCGAGAACGAATGGTTATGAGCTTTTTTGCAGCAACAACCTTGTCAACAGTGTTCTATTCTATTATTTCTAAAGTGAGTGTAGTTAGTAGCTTGCACAACATGATCTTAAGTTCTTCTGTGTTTTTCCTTGGCTTTGTAATGTTAACCGAACCTCTTACTTCTCCGCCTACTGGTAAAAAACAAACCTGGTACGGAGTAATAGTAGGTTTTTTATTGCCGCCACAGGTTCATCTGTTCAGCTTCTACACGACTCCCGAACTAGCATTGATTATAGGTAACGCTTTTTCATACATAGTCAGTCCCAAAACAAAGCTTTTCCCAATACTTAAACAGAAAATTAAAATCGCAACTGCTAGCGTAGATTTTATATTTAATCCTGATAGAAGATTTGCTTATGAACCCGGACAATACCTTGAATGGACTTTGCAGCATGATAAAACCGATTCTCGTGGAAGCCGTCGATATTTTAGCTTAGCTTCGTCACCAACCGAACCGGACTTAAGAATCGGAATAAAGTTTTATGATAAAAGCAGTAGCTTCAAAAAGGCACTATTAAACGCTGATGAGGATACATTTATTGTTGCTTCACAACTAGCTGGAGATTTCGTAATGCCGAAAGATACTAACAAAAAATTAGTTTTTATAGCTGGAGGTATTGGCATTACTCCATTTAGAAGCATGGTCAAGTACCTACTCGACAAAAATCAGAAAAGAAAGGTGACGCTACTGTACTCAGCGCGTACTCAAGAAGACTTAGCTTACAAGAGTATATTTGAAGAAGCTCGAAGTAAGCTAGGTTTAAATACTATTTATGCGGTAACTGACACTGATGCTAAAATTACCGATCCCAACGCAGTTGCAGGTTTTATTAGCGGTGAGTTGATAAAACAGACAGTTCCTGATTATCTGGAAAGAGTTTTTTATATATCAGGTACGCCGGGTATGGTTAAGGCGATGCAAGGCATACTATCCGAGCTTGGAGTGCCAAGACATCAAATCAAAGTCGATTACTTTTCTGGTTATGCTTAAAGACTAACTATTTGGTAGAATATAGTAATGAGAAAACTAATAGACATAGTACTAATTCTCGGTTTCTTGTTTGTAGATCTTTTATTCTTTCATGATATTTTCAAAGCAGGAGAAGTTACAACCCTGCCCCAATATCTAACCGGAACCTTAAGTATTCCAGTTTTTGCTATTTCAATCCAGTCATTACTTAAAAACATTAAAAGTTAACTTTAAAACCTTTTTGGTAGTTAGCGGATCGCTTTATAAAGCAACGTTCGCTTCACTGCTAGGCACACTACCATCAGGGCTTTTCTTTTGTTTGATGACCACTATTGCTAGCAGTGATGCAAAAAGTGCAAATCCTGCTGCTGCATAATATCCGGTCTGGAATCCATGGACTCTTGCGGTGATTAAAACAAGCTGACCTTGAACCGCAGAGTGATGGAGATATTTAACTGTGCTCGATGCTGCAATACCACTTATAAGTGCTAAACCAATCGATCCACCTACCTGCTGAGACGTATTAACCAAACCAGATGCCAGACCTGACAAATGTCCAGCAACACCCGTAGTTGCGGCAACCAAAATACTAACAAAAGAAAATCCAAGTCCAATTGCCATTAGAATAAAGCCTGGGACTAGATTTGTTCCATAGTGACCATGTACTGGAACGTGCGCTAACCATAGAAGTCCTGCTGCTGTAAAGAGAGGAGCAATGACTAAGATAGGTTTATAGCCCACTTTTTGTATAAGGCGTGGCGCATTAGTTGCGCAAATCGCGATTACAACTGGCAAAACCAAGAAACTCACACCAGTTTTAACCTGAGAATAGCCTAAAATTTCTTGTACGTAGAGAGTCGTAAAGAAAAACACTGAAAAAAGTGATGCTGCAATTGACAGCTGAATTAAGTTTGCTCCGCTAACATTACGTATTTTAAAGATCGATAGAGGCATCAGAGGATGCTTGGCACGCTTCTCATTAAAGACAAAGAAAATAAGCAAAACGATACTTAAACCAAAGTATAAGAGTGACGAATGAGATGTCCATCCTTTAGTTGGAGCGTTAGTCAGTCCATAAACTAGTGATATTAACCCGGCAGTTACAGATACTGCACCAGCTAAATCAAGACTTGTGCTTCTTTCTTCGTTTTCATGTTTTGGTACTAACTTCCAGGCGGATGCAACGACAAAAATACCCACTGGAACATTAATAAAAAAGTTCCAACGCCAGCCTAGATACTGCGTAACTATTCCTCCAAGAAGTACACCAACAGCCGCACCGCCCGCTGCAACGGCACCCCATACAGATAAAGCCAAATTACGCTCATGGCCTTCCTTATAAGTAACCAAAACAATTGACAATGCTGCAGGTGACATAAACGCTGCAGACAAGCCCTGTACTAAACGAATTCCTATTAACATGCCCCCAGATTGTGAAAGTCCATCTGCAAGAGAAGCAAGGGTAAAAATTGTAACACCAGTTAGGAAAACCTTTCGACGGCCAAATAGATCAGCCGCACGACCACCCAAGAGCAAAAAACCACCGAATGCTAATGTATAAGCCGTAATGATCCACTGCAGATTTAACTGGCTCAAGTGAAAAGCTTTCTGAACAGTTGGTAACATCACATTAACTATAGAAATATCGAGTACGACCATAAATTGAGCTAAAGCTAGAATAACTAGTATCAGCCAATGGTTGGTTGTTTTTTCTTTCATCAATTAATGCCCCGTTATAAGTTAACCCTACATTAATTTAGTATAGTTTGTAAAGTAAAAATAAACTTTTATCTTAATTTTATGTAGTCTACCCCATCTAGTAACTTGAAGAATTTTTGCTATTGGTGAAACCTGGTCTAGTTTAAAATTTGTTGATCACTTGATAGACGTTAGCGACAACATTATTGATATTCAACTAGCTTATGCTTGTATATATTAATAAATTATTTACAATGGTTTTTATGTTTGATGCATATAAACCACCCACTCTTGAATCACTAGACGCTAAAGCTTCAACGCTCGCAACAGGATTTGGTGCTGAAATCGATGACGATACTGGTTTAGAAGTTGTGGCCCGTTTTGATCCTGAAATCGGCACAGTCAGAGATGAATTAAGATTAGTTTTTGGTGGCCTACACGAGTGGGCTTTAACATATAGATTCTCACCCTTAAAAAGCATGCATTTTAATATACCGACAACGCTTCAAGACACTCAACCGACAATGCCAAACCCTGAGAAGCTCACTTATTCGAGAACACAATCTGGTCTATTCATTAACTTAGAAAACTCTCGCCCAATAAGAGCAAGACATAATAATAGAGCAGAATCAAACCAATTGTTACATAAAATGTTAAATGTTCTACGTTTTTCTACTACTAGATAAAGTTTAGTTGTTAGTCTCTTGTCCAAGAGCCAAAAAAGTTACTCCAATAAGTGCCAGTAGTATGCCAACAACCACCAAATACCACATACCATTTCGAGCAACATCACCAAAAAATATTATGCCAATAGTGGCAGGTAGTATAGTTTGACTAGTTAACATAGAAGCATTTATAACTGTCGCTTTGGCACGCTGAAGCGCAATTGAGAAAAGTAATAAACCTAAAATACCACTTGCAATAATTGAAAAAACTAGTGGACTATAGACTGTATGCCACAAAGGTTTTGAAAATTTGAAAATTCTACCAACAATTGAAGTGCCACTAAAAGCCACCCCACTTAAAATCCCAAGAACTATAGTAACTTTATATCTCTTGCTTCGAGCTAAAACGTATCCCAAAATCGCTATTGGGATAGGGACAAGAAGGATACTATATCTTACTACATCGCTTATTGGTCTTACTTTCTGCGAGGACGAAGCAACTGCAAGTAGAACTAGCCCAACTACTATAATCAAAATCGCCATGTATGATCTAAATCTTATTTTTTGATGTCTAAATAACCGCTCAATCAAAGCAGTAACTATAACACCGGAAGCAATTACTGCTGCTACTAAAAATAGTGGTAAATAGTGAACTGCTATCAGAGTAAATACCCAACCTAGTAAATCTAGTAAAATACCAATGCTGTATGGCTTGTCTTGAAATAAACGAAATAACAAGCGAACATCTAGCGTACTTACGCTCTTTTCTTTATCGGCACTTACCTTCTGTAAGACAGCCGTAGTGCCATTACAAAGTGCACTAGCAAAGGCTGCAAGTAAAGCAAAGGCATAAGTGCTCATAGGCTTAATCTTAACAAAGTTTAGCTATCGTTCTTATATTTCGATTGGTATGAAACTGCTTAAATTCTTTTTTAACTAAAAGCTTAGAAAATGGACTCTCAACGCTCTTTCCCTTCTCTACTTTCCAATATATAACTGAGTTATACAGACTAACTCCATCTGAATCTGATTTAATAAGCTTGCCCTCATCATAAAGCCTGGTAGTTATGATTCCATCAGTAAAAATTATGTAGTGTTGATAGGTATCATTATCGCTATCAAATGGATAGTTATTAAGTATTACTTTTAATTTTTCTAAGTCTAGTACAAAAACTTTTGCGCTGTAACCAAATCTTTTAGATACCGCCTTCTCGATTTTGCTTTTTAAGACTGATGCGCTTGCCTCTTCACAACTAAAGATAACGTTTCCCGATTGCAGGATTGATTTTACGTCTAGTAAACCAAGCCTTTGGTAGCAATTAACTAGATCTATCATCTTAATGTTTCGGCCACCAACATTAACACCTCTAAGCAAAGATACATAGTGTTTCACTCTTATATTATACGTCTAAGAATGATCTCCCATAATGGTCATGGTTGCATCAGGACTTAGTTCTGGCACAATTAGTTATATGTCAGAGAAGCTAGCAAGAAAAATTGCCCTTGTTGGCACTAGTTGTATTGGCAAAACAGAGCTTCTGGATAAATATAGGAGAAAATCCAAAAAAGATAGCCGGATTACCGTAGTCGAAGAAGCTGCAATGCAATATTTTGCTGCTAACAAGATTAAAGATAAGTTCTCTGAAGCATCTCAATTTGCCATCCAAAGCTTGGCACTTAACCTAGAAGCCCTTGCCGAGAGGTATGGCAGACTTAGAACTTTTTGTGATAGATCAGTACTTGATGCGCCCGCATACCTACGAGGAATTGGCAATGTCGAAGGCTCAGAGAGACTTCTTCAAAGAGTAGCATTTTGGTTGCCAACTTATACCTCTATCGTTTTACTAGATCCCTCTGGCATAGATTATAGGCAAGACGACATAAGAGATGAGACTCCCGAAACCAGATTGCTATTTCATGAAGGCTTTTTAGCTATGTTTGCAGAACATAAGATACCCTATCAACTAGTCAGCGGTACTTTATCTGAAAGAATTAAGCAGATAGATAGTATTGCTCATATAAGTGAACTTTAAATTTTACAAATATAGAACAAATTTAAACATCCAAAGCATAAGCACTGTGTATAACTTTTGCATTTACGATTTGTTTCTTATACTATCCAACTATCTATATATTAAACTAACCAAGGTAAAACCAAAATGAAACTCTTTAAGCGCAAACTAAACACCAAAGGCTTCTCTCATGTTGAAGCCTTTATAATTATAGTAGTAGTAGCTGCCCTAGCAGGCATTGGCTTTTACGTATACCATAAGAATGTTAGCCATGCTGGCAGTACTTATACAAAACTGG
>DATKHH010000044.1:0-5158 GCA_035510315.1 Candidatus Saccharimonadia bacterium | reverse complement strand
TCCTTATATATTATATATAGTAAAGGGATAAAATGTAGTGCGCTTTCTATCTGTTAAACGAACAAACAATTGTTCCGACCGGTCGGAACAATTTGCATTGACTAAAAAGTACTAAAAATCTAGTAACTAAGAAACCTCTGCCAATTTTGTTTTTTTACTTTTACTTCCACTTTGATCCCCCTTGAGGGCATTATTTTTATTTTTATAGACATAGAGCCTTGTATATCTCCCTAAAAACAACCAACGTGTCTCTAAACCCACTGGTTATTTTATTTTTTATTGTTTTTGTCTTAAAAAGAGCTTAATAGACTCTTTATATAAGTAGTAATATATTGCCATAAGCGTTATATTTAAGTCAATAGGTTTTTATTTAAAATAAGCCTTAAAGCATAATTTAAGATTTAAAAAATAAATAATGAATGAGACCGTATTTGTCACTCTTAGTATAGTTATAGTCATTGCTGCGATTATGGCGTTAATTATGCGTCTTATTCATCAGCCACTAATTATTGGCCATATTCTCACTGGTATCATAGTAGGCCCCTTTGCCTTCCACATATTAAAATCCGCTTCAACCATTGATACATTTTCAAACATTGGTATCGCACTACTACTGTTTATTATTGGCCTTGGATTAAATCCGAAAGTTATCAAGGAAGTTGGTAAAATAGCCGGTCTGGCTGGAGTTGTTGAAGTATTTTTAGTTAGCGCACTTGGCTTTCTGGTTGGGCATTTACTAGGATTTGACTTTAGACAATCCGTTTTTCTAGGAGTAGCTCTATCTTTTAGTAGTACGATTATTATTTTAAAACTGCTTAGTGATAAGAAGGAACAAAACAGGTTATATGGAAAAATAACCATCGGTATACTAATTATCCAAGATATTCTAGCAGCTGTTGCGCTACTATTTGTTACTTCTCAGGGACATAATCACAACTTATCTATTAGCAATCTAGCTTGGCTTGCAACAAAGGGGATACTAGCTACCATTCTACTATTTCTCATTGGCACTAAGCTACTTCCAAAAATACATAAATTTATTGCCTCCTCGCCAGAGTTTTTATTTTTATTTGCAATTGCCTGGGGTTTTGGCTGTGCAGCACTGTTTGAAGGGTTTGGTTTCTCGCTTGAAATTGGTGCCCTACTTGCTGGTGTGTCCCTTGCTGGGCTACCTTTCGCACAGGAAATTAGTGCTAGACTCAGACCGCTTAGAGACTTTTTTATAATTGTTTTCTTTATTTCTCTTGGAAGTCGATTGAACTTAAGCAACTTCGGGGCAAATTTAAAATTGCTAATCTTAAGCGGCATAATAGTCATTCTTATAAAACCACTAACTGTTATGTTTACAATTTTGTTGTCCGGTTATACCAAACAGACCAGTTTTAAAACAGCTATTTCACTTGGACAAATAAGTGAATTTTCGATTGTTTTAATTCTACTTGGAAATAGTAGTGGTATTGTTCCGAGTAGCATCGTAAACGTAATTACAATCCTGGCTCTCATGTCAATTGGCATCTCAACTTATCTAATAAATTATTCCAATTTTTGGTATAAATTATTCCAAAAACCACTGAGTTATTTAGAGCGAAGAACGATACATAAAGATCGAACAATTCATCAACATCAATATGAGCTATTACTCTTTGGATATAAAAAAGGCGGTCAGGAATTCATTAGACTATTTCAGAGTTTGGAGAAAAAGTTTGTAGTTATTGACTACGATCCTGAAGTTATAGAATCGATGGATAGACAACATATCAATTCTATATTTGGTGACGCAACTGATATAGATTTACTCGAAGAAGTAGGTATCGAAAAATCAAAACTTATCGTATCAATGATAACTGATCATGATACTAACGTATTCTTGCTTAAGTTAATTTATAAAATAAATCCCGAATCAATAATTATTGTCCATGCTGAAACAATTGAAAAAGCGACAGAGTTATACGAACTTGGGGCTAGTTACGTCGTTATGCCACACTACATTGGTAGTGAAAATATAGGCTCATTTATAAAAAATAGTAAGCTTAAGAAAAGTGAATTTATAAAATACCAAGAAAAACACGTTAACTATATAAAAAATCACTACGCACTAGAAAAAGAAGACTAGGTTACGCCCTTAAAATTCGAGAAATCTTTGATAGCTAGATTTAATGATATCCACCATAGGTTTAATATCCGTTAACTCATAGAAACTAATACAAGCCCTTCGATATTCAGTAGGCTCTATACCACTTAAAGTTAGTGGCGGATAATTATGACTTTCCAATATTGCGTTTGCTAAAACCCGAGATGTTCTTTTATTACCATCGCCAAATGGCTGCAAGTAAGCTATAAGCAAAAGGCACGAAAGCGCTTTACTTAGAGGATCATTTATTTCATTAATTGCACGAATAATTTTTTTTAAATTTTCAGATAATTGTTGAAAATTATTAGGGGGTATATACCTAGAACCAGTGATCCTAACTGGTGCCGATCTTATACCAAACACTACATTTAAATCCTTAACCAATAATTCATGTATTTTTAATATTTTATCCAATGATATAGTTTTGAAATCAGTTGTATTTTGAGTAATAAAATCATAAGCCTTTTGATGATTTACTATCATCACAGCTTCTTGATGACTTTTACCAGTTGCTTCTACATGATCTACTAAAAGTGTTTCGGTCTCCAAAACAGAATAAGTATTGCCTTCGATAGAACTTGATTTCCAGGCAAACTCGATCAACCATTTTTGTTTCCATTTTGAAGCTAAATTACTATCTAAAGACAAAATGAACTGCCTGTAACGATCAACTACATGTGTCTCTTGATCAGTGAATATATTATCTTTTAAAGAGTTTTTTAAATTATCGACAACATCAGGAATATATTTACTTGGAGATCTATTCTCATCTTGGAGAAAAGACTTTACTTCTTCTTCCGACCAAGATACATACAGACGACCTAAAGTAGCTAGTTCGTGTATTCTGCTCGGGCCCGACCCTTTGCTAATGAGCAACTTATTATTTGATAAGTATTTTAAATCTCTTTGCAGCGTATCTTCTGAAATATTTAAGCCATCATCACTCATATGCTTTAATAAATCGGCTGTTCCCGATGACTTAACAAAGAGTTTTTTAATGATGATACTTTGTCTTGGTGATAAATTCATATGCACAATTATACTATAATACCCGCAAATACGCTATTATTTATCCCTTAATACCCGCAGATTGCGGGTATTTCTATAAAGAATCGCTATGCACTAGAGAAAGAAAATCAAGCAGCAACTAACTGATTTTCCGCCTGTTTATCATATATGGCCTGGCACTTCATACAAACGCTACATGGACCCACCAGAACTATTTCTTTCTTTTTCTGACTATCGCAAAACGGAGCTCTACATTTACCCAATTTCCAAGGCCAATTTGCTTTTGCTTCTTTTATTGAGTCGTCCAAACTATCTAATTCTATACCCAGTGCTTTGGCTTCTTTGGCAGATATTGAGAAACCACAGATAACTACAGGCTTTTCTAGATGAGTGTGTTCTAAAATCCATTGCTCAGCACTACATAAATCACCTTGTGCAACGTATATAGCAGCTTGTTCATAGATTGCCACAGACTGATCACCAAAGCAATCTGCTGTAAGATCAGGAGAAACAACACAGATAGCTCTCAGATAAGTTACCAACTGCTCGTTATATTGGCTATCCTTTTGTTCTCGACTTATCTTACCCGCTCTACAAATTTCATTGAGTTTAATTTCATAGTCTGCGAGTCTATTAGCCTGTGGTTCAATCGCTTGATCCAATTTTTGCGAGTGCTCTCTTAAGTCTTCGTAATCTACATGTCTTGAATTAGAGACCTCGCCATACCTTGCGTCTGTTCCCCGATATCCATCTATTATTCTTTGTATATCTACAACGCCATCAATATAATCTTCACTACTAAACATGAACGGTTTAGCCATAACCGCCAGATCACCACTAGATTCTACTTGAATACCGCTATCTCTTAAAAAGTAATAGGCTGAAGCATCATGGCTATTGCTTTGAGAAACACTTTCTATAACTCTGGTCACACTACCATCAAGGTTAAATTGGATTTCACTTGAACGTGAAAATCCTTTCTTATTTTCTTTTCTATATCCCAGTTTACCGGCAGTTTTATCATCAAGATCGTCAGGATAGTTCGTTATCAAACCTACTTTGGTAGACTTATCTATTACGCCGTTAGCAATGTCAAGATGTGTTCTTTCAACTATCAACTCTTCACACAATTCAAAAAATATTCTTCTTTTTTCATGATCGGGCAAATCCTCTTTCCAACCCCTAAGAACTAGGTGTCGCATGTAGGCATTAACCTCTTCGAGCGTATCGCAGGTTACTTCGACCCTAGATAAATGTCCTGAAGCTGTTAAAGCTTCAGTCATAGCTGTGCGAGCGTTATGTATGGCTTCAGCCTGAGAAATTATCCTACTTTCAGACTCATAGTTTGTTATGAGTTCAAATGCCTCTATTCCAACTTCGACCGTATCGATGCACAAGGCAGCATCAATAATTCCACTGTGTCTAGGAATTTCCGTCAAATTGTAGGTTTCACTCATAAAAATACCTGCATCCCTTACTTAAGTTCCTAAGATTAGCAGGTATTGTATATTAACAGACACTCAACTCCTGCTCGGGAGACTTATTTAGAGCTGTATCGGACTTACGCGTTTAACTAACGTTCACCGTTGCGGCACAGTGTAGGATTTTCACCTATCTTCCAGCTTTTATAATTGTTAAGCATTTAAATTGTAGCACTTAAATATTAAATTTTCAGATTTTATTCTTATCTTGCAGAAAAATTGTCGATGGCGCTATATAAATACGAATAGTCCGGTTGAATACTATCATCAGTATATTCGAAAAAGTATTTATGTGTTCCATCATATGTACCAGTAGCAACAGATTCATTAATAGGCTGACCTACTGATCCAGTCCCTACTACATCAGCAATATGGGTAGGTAGATCACATAAAAAATTTATATTCTCCCAAGTTGCGATAATACTTGCTTCAAGTGGAGTAGATTTTACAAAATCATAGCAATTATCTGACAGACTACCGTAACTAAAACCACTACCGTTTGAAGTTAACGGTAGTAGATAATTTATGTCTATAGTTG
>DATKHH010000043.1:0-2137 GCA_035510315.1 Candidatus Saccharimonadia bacterium | reverse complement strand
AAATTATTCAAATAACACTGCTTATTTATTTGCATAATTTAAGCTCAAGCAGCATACTAGAAGTTACTTTAGGAGAAATTTTATGGAAGAGCAAAAACCACAAAAAAAACATGGTTACAGCAAAAAACCCTGGTGGTATTGGCTTATTATCTACTTAATAGTTGCTATAATTGTCTACGGTCTAATTTTTGTTATCTACATACATAAAAAAAATACCAATAGTAACGGTACAACCACTACTAAGAGTATCTATTAGTTGAGCTCTGGATCACCAGATGAGAGACCTGCTATAACTGGCTCAAATATTGGACCATCCAGTACTAGTCTAGGATACATTTTTGGCTCATACGGAGGATTATTGGCTTCACAAACTGCATAAGATTTCGTAATTATGTTAAGTACTTCATAGAGTTCCTGTAACATATCAAGTTCTAGCTCTGGACCATGGCTATGATGAACAAGTGGTACATAATCATAAGATGGATCATGGATTGTTATGGCATTGATGGCTGGACCAGAATCACTATTATGTAAAATGGCATATACTCCAGGTTGGACATCACAGCCATTAGCATCAATTGGCAACTGTGTGACAATAAATTCACTCTCGTCTTCAAGTAGATGTTGATCAAGTTCTAATATTCGGTATGTTGTAGGCACTTCCACATCCATGCAAGGGCTTTCATCAAGTTCTGATTCTTCCACACTACCATATAGAGCAAGCAGTGAAGCTACTTGGCTAGCTACTATAAATTCAAGTTCAGTTCGTTCTTCGGCGCTAAAAATCCTAGTTACATTAGGTCTTGGACCAATATCAAAATATTCCCATAATCGATTCATGAATTTTTAATTATAGTTATACAGTCCTACTATGCAAGCATAAGCAGTTTAAATTAGTGTCTTAATTTATTCTGATAGCTTATCTAGATCGAACATGTCTTCTTTACTAATCTCAAAATCAAATATATCTGCATTCTCAGCCAGGCGCTCTCTATGCTTAGATTTTGGTATTACTACCATGTTTTTTTGCAACGCCCAGCGTAACATAATCTGTGCGGAAGATTTATTGTTACGTTTTGCTACTTTAACTACTTCTATGTCATTTAGTCTTTTACCTTGAGTTAAGGGACTATATGCTTCAAATACTATGCCCTGGCTTTGACACAGTTCATATAACTCTTTATTATATCCAAAAACAGAACACCGCATTTGATTAACACTTGGAGCTATAGTTGCAATATCTAGTGTGTCACGTAAAAACTTAGCGTTATAGTTGCTAACTCCAATTGCTTTCACTCTGCCAGCCTTATAAATAGCTTCCATTTTTTTCCAAATCCGTTTATTAGCACCGGGTATTGGAAAATGTACTAGGTATAAGTCTATATAATCAAGCCCTAGTTTTTTGAGACTAGTTTCAAACGCGCGCTCAACATCCAAGAAATTAGTTGGCCATAACTTAGTTGTCACCCAAATTTTATCTCTGGGCACTCCACTTGCCTTTACAGCCTTACCTACAGATGTTTCATTTCTATAAAATTTAGCAGTATCAATATGTCTATAGCCCATAATAAGTGCTAAGGAAACAGCATCTATAGTTTCCTTGCCTTCTGGAATTTGATAAACACCAAGACCAAGACGAGGCATACAAGTACCATTATTTAGTTTTATGGTGCTATCAATTTTTAGATCCACTAAAAATGTTTTCCTTATATAACCTTAATAAAACCTAAAGCTTATCTTTTATCTTCATAAGTAACTCGTGTTGTTTTGGGTACTTAAGTGCATGTTTTTTAGAAATAGCTTCGTGTGATTCTACCGTTGTATGTTTATGACAAGTTTTATACGGAGTACCCTCAACTGGTATGCGACCTATTCGCCAACAACTTGCACATTTATGATGTTTATATACCACAAAAATTGAACCGATAATTGCAAACTCCGATACATCACTACCAAAGCCTGACCAAAAACCATACCACAGTCCAGAGGTATTATTTGTACCTGTTACTGTTAAAAACCAGTGCCATATTCCTATCATTTTGGCCTCCTTTCTTTAGATTTAATTTAATAATAGCACCAAATCTATTTATTTTTTGATTAGTCGATCTATGAACCTAGAATATAATTAGTTCTATCA
>DATKHH010000042.1:0-8639 GCA_035510315.1 Candidatus Saccharimonadia bacterium | reverse complement strand
TAACAATCCAGTTATGCCACAAGATGACAGTGGTAGTCAATCAATGGGACAACCTGCGATGGACTCAACAACACCAATGACTCCTCCAGCCGACAACACTATGGGTTCAGCCCCAACAGATCAAGCACAAGTCACACCACCGAGCGAAGAACCTAGACAACAAGTATAGTAAGGTTAAATGCGTATAAACCAATTTGTTGCAAGAGCAACCGGTTTATCTCGTCGCAAAGCAGATGACTCTATTCGAGATAGAAGGGTCACTGTTAACGGCGAGTCTGCAAAAATTGGACAGCTTATAAAAGCAGGCGATGAAGTAAAGTTAGATTCAGAGCCAATAAACATTAACCACCAAAGAACACTTCTTGTTTTAGACAAGCCGGTGGATTATGTATGTTCAAGAAATAGACAAGGTAATAAAACAATCTACGACTTAATACCTAAAAAGTATCACTACCTCAAACCTATTGGTAGATTAGACAAAGATACAACTGGAATACTACTCCTAACTGATGATGGACAATTGTCTCAGGAATTATCGCATCCAAAGTATAATAAAGAAAAAATTTACACAGCTACTCTGGATAAGTCCTTAGATAAAATTGATAAACTAAAACTAGAAAACGGTTCCGTCAAGTTAGATAATAAACCAAGCCTACTTAAAATATCTAAGATTGGAATAAATAAATATAGTATAGAAATACACGAGGGCAGAAATCGTCAAATTAGAAGAACTTTCAATAACTTGAACTATCAAATACTGAATCTCAAGAGGATACAATTTGGGCCCTATAATATTGACCAGCTGGAAGGCAGACCATTTACTATAATCAACTTGAATGATAGTTAATCTAGCCGTACCTAGTAAAAGTATCACTTTAATGATATAATATAGTAAAGTTGAAAGCTAAGTGATAAGGTATTTATTATGAAAAAATTACCAATAGTAGCCATAGTCGGCAGAACCAACGTAGGTAAATCCAGTATATTCAATTCGCTACTAAAGAGGCGCGATGCAATAGTTGCGCGAGAAGAGGGAACCACCAGAGATTCGATAATGGCTAAAGTACGTTTAAGCCAACAAGATTTCTGGATTGTTGATACAGCGGGCATGAAAAACCCTGAAGATGACTTCGAAGCAACCATTCAAGAACAGATACTTCAAGCAATCGATAGTGCAGACGTAATTTGTGTCGTAACTGAATCAGATACTGTAGTAACAAACGAGGATAGACAAATTGCAAGATTAGCGTTAAAAAGTAAGAAGCCAGTAATTCTTATTATTAATAAGATAGATAAAATAAATAAAATAGATACTAGCCACTTTCTAAAACTTGGCATTAAAGATATATGTGAAACCTCTACCACACAAGGCAAAGGCTTTGAAAATTTAATTGATAAAATAATCACCAATATACCAAAAGTAAAACACAAAGAATCAGATGAAGTTATTAAAATCGCAATCGTTGGTCGCCCAAACGTTGGAAAATCACAATTATTTAATTCAATACTGAAAAAACAGCAAGCCATTGTTTCTAGCAGGGCCGGGACAACCAGAGACGTAAACCGAACTGCTGTAAAATATGAAAATAAAATTATCGAGATAATGGATACAGCTGGAATTAGAAGAAACGGGAAAATTGAAACTGGCATAGAACACTTTTCTGTTATTAGAACATTATCAGCAATCGAGTTCTCAGATATTTGTTTCTTACTAATTGATGTAAATGAATTAGATGTTCAATTAGATCAAAAAATAGCCGGGTTAGTCAAGGAAGCTAACAAAGGCTTAGTTTTAATAATTAGTAAATGGGATAGCTTGGAAGAAAAGGGTCCGTTTGATCATGATAAACTTATGCCCGTCATTAAACGAAATTATGAATTTGTTCCTTGGGCACCAGTAATATTTACTAGTTCCATAACAGGCCAAAACATATCCAAATTATTACCCTTAAGCTTAGAAATCATAAAATCAAGAAATACTAAAATAAAAACCTCTACTTTAAATAACTGGCTTAAAAGAACAGTTGCTAAACATCCACCAGCTGGTTTGAGAAGCTACAATCCAAAGCTCAACTATATAATTCAAGAAGACGATTCGCCAGATCCTAACTTTAAGATATACGGCTCACAAACAAAATATATCCACTTCAGCTATAAAAGATTCATCGAGAGAGAATTAAGAGATAGCTTCAACTTTGATGGTACCGCAATAAAAATATGGTATTTTGAAAAGCACGTTGATAGACTAAAGAAGACTAGTTTAAACAAAATTTAGTATGGCACTATTTGTAAATAAACCAACACCAAGTGATAGTAAATACTTCTATACACTAGGATTAAACAAAACAGTTTTAATTGTGGGTCTTGGTAACAATGGTAAAGAATTTGATAAAACTAGGCACAACATAGGTTTCGAGTGCGCAGACAAATTTGTTGACACCTATTCAGAAATGTCAGATTGGATTAACAAAAAAGATTTGATGTCCCTTCAAAGTAGTGGGCAAATGGGTGAAACAAGAGTCATTGTAATTAAGCCAACTACAATGATGAATTTAAGTGGGGAAGCAGTAGAGTTAACATCAAATTTTTATAAAATAAAAGCCGATCAAATATTAGTATTGCATGACGAATTAGACATCAGTTTTGGAAAAATCAACTTTAAATTAGATGGCTCGAGTGCTGGACATAATGGTATTCAGTCTATAATCGATAAAATTGATGAAAACTTTCCAAGAATTAGAATTGGCATTGGTCCCAAATTACCAACAAGAATTGACAGTGCCGATTTTGTGCTTCAAAAATTCAGTAAAGATCAGTTATTAGAAATTGAAATTCTTAAAAAAGAAGTAGCTTCATTAGTTACCGAATTTATCTATACTCCAGATTTACAAAATGAAACCAGATCTTTTCTTACATAAAAAATGAGCCTACAGAGGGGGTGGGCACCGCTGTAGGCTCAATATACCCTTCAACCCACCTCAGCGAAGCGTCATATACCATAAAACATTAAAGTAAAGCGCCGATCTAAATGATCATCTTGTTGGATTCGCCAACCGCACCAAAAGGGTCCAATCTTTCATATAAATATAAAAGGGAGGAGTAGTTAAAGGGATTAGTATGTTTTAGAGCGCATTTTAGTCTGTAAAGACAAACGCACATAAATAGTGGAGGGTAACAACTTATTATGGCACGCTCTAAAACAATCTAACTTAAAGTTAGAATAGGGGTATAAGGTACATAAGTCATGTATACCATGCTTACAGATTGCCATATTAGCAAATATATGTTTTATTGTCAATACTATTAATTAAATATGGCTGTTTGTCAATTGTCACTAAATATTAGTAAATGCTAAAGCTATACTTGCAATAATACAAACAGTCCAGTAATCTTACAGTTTATACGGCTATAACAATAATCCAATGGAGACAAATGACTAAGAATTTAGTAATTGTAGAAAGTCCGGCAAAAGCTAAAACTATCGAAAGGTACTTAGGTAAAGATTACCAAGTATTAAGTAGTTTTGGTCACATTCGCGATTTACCCAAAAAACATCTTAATATTGACGTAGATAATGGTTTTAAGCCAACATATGAGATATCTGCCGATAAGAAAAAAATTGTTTCAAACTTAAAAAAGCATGCTGAAAACGCTTCAGAAATATGGCTAGCAAGCGATGAGGATAGAGAAGGTGAAGCGATAGCTTGGCATTTGTGTTATGCGCTTAAACTTGACCCAAAACAAACTAAAAGGATAGTCTTTCATGAAATCACTAAATCAGCTATAGAATACGCCTTGGAACACCCTCGTAATATAGATATTGATTTAGTAAATGCTCAACAAGCAAGAAGAATATTGGATAGGCTTGTTGGTTACGAATTAAGTCCTGTTTTGTGGAAGAAAGTTAGACCTCAACTCAGTGCTGGACGAGTGCAATCCGTTGCAGTGAGACTTATTGTAGACCGTGAAAGAGAAATAAAAAATTTCGAAGCCTCAAGCGAATATAGGATATCAGCCATTTTTAACGCAAAAACAACTGAACTACCGGCTGAACTAAACCAAAAATATAGGAATCTTGAGCAAGCAAAAGAATTTCTTGAAGCATGCAAAGATGCAATATATATAGTAGATAAAATAGATAAAAAACCTTCTAAGAGATCACCTTCAACACCATTTACTACTTCAACGCTTCAACAAGAAGCAGCCAGACAACTAGGTTTTAGTGTTAAACAAACTATGAGTTTAGCGCAAAGACTTTATGAGACCGGGATCATTACATATATGAGAACTGATAGTCCAACTTTATCAACATTGGCCATCAATAATGCTAAAGCACACATTATTAAAGAATATGGTGCCAATTATTACCAGTATAGACAATTTAAATCAAAACATTCTTCGGCACAAGAAGCCCATGAAGCTATCAGACCTACCAACTTTATAATTAACTCAGTGAAAGATAACTGGGAAAACAAACTCTATCAGCTTATTTGGAAACGAACTATAGCTTCACAGATGCAAGATGCCATACTGGAACGAACAGAGGTCACGATAGCAATAAGTAAAAGGGCCGAGACATTCCAAACGAAAGGCGAGATTGTAGTTTTTGATGGTTTCTTAAAAGTTACAGGTAAAGCTGGACAAGATGTTTTACTGCCAGATTTAAATCTAAACGACAAATTGATCAATAAGAGAATAATAGTCCGCGAAACTTATTCCAAGCCAAAAGCAAGATATTCTGAAGCAAGTTTAGTAAAAAAACTTGAAGAATTAGGTATAGGTAGACCGTCAACATACGCTCCTACTATATCTACTATTCAAGCTAGGGGATACATAGAGAGAAAAGATCTTGATGGAAATGAGAGGAAGGCCCATCAACTGGTTTTAGAAAATAATAAGATAGCTGAATCATCTATAGATGAAGTATATGGCGCAGATAGAAATAAACTTATACCCACATCAACTGCAGAAGTGACAACTGATTTTTTAACAAAATACTTCGAACCAATCGTTGATTATAACTTTACTGCAAAAGCAGAAGAAGACTTTGATCTTATTGCTGAAGGTAAAAAAGAGTGGCCAACCATGCTAAGTGACTTTTATACAAAATTTCATAATCTTATAGTCAACTCAGATAAGGTCAGCCGCATGGAAACCTCTCAAAGCAGATTGATAGGAAATGATCCGAAAACAAGTAGACCAATATTTGTACGTTTTGGCAGATATGGTCCTATGTTACAGAAAGGAGAAGCAACAGATGATGAGAAGCCAGTTTTTGCTTCATTACCTTCGGGCACAACTATGGATACCGTAACTATTAAAGAAGCTTTATCTATGTTCGATTTACCAAAAAAAGTTGGGACTACAAAAGAGGGAATAGAGATATCAGCCAATATAGGCAGATTCGGGCCATATATACAGATTGATAAAACATACATATCCATAAAGCCACTTGATCCCAGAGCTATTACAGAGAAAGAAGCAAGGGAACTTATTGAGAAACACAGGATTAAGCAAGCAGAGAAGTTTATTCAAGAATTCTCAAGTGGCATAAAGGTATTAAACGGACCATACGGACCATACATCACGAATGGAAAGAAGAATGCAAAAATTCCAAAGGATAAGCAAGCAGAGAAAATCACCGAAGAAGAAGCAAAAATGATCCTTAAAGATGCGCCAAATAAAAAAAGATATTTTAAAAAGAAAAAACTCTAGTTAAATTCTTATAAAAACTAAAAGAAAACATTCCCACAGATACCAATAACTATGGTGTAGTAATATTGTCTCCACATAATTTGTGTCATGATGTCTATTTAGTGATACAATAGTATTAGAAAGCTTTAGTATTGACTTTGAGGGAAATTTGTTTTAAAATAAATGTAACCAATCAATATGGAGACGAGAATGAGCGAGAATAATATTCAGGTAGACATCACACAAACGGTGAATGATATCTTAAAGACCATAGAACAAGAGAGAGAAAGAGAAATAATCTCAAGACGCTTTGGGCTTTTTGATAGGAAAGAAACCCTCGAACAGATTGGTGAGCTACTTGGTATTACTAGAGAAAGAGTACGTCAACTTGAAAAAGCAATTCTAATTAAACTCAAAGCCAATGCGAAAGCAGGGAAGTTACCTGGCCTAGATAGTCTTCAAACTATCTTAAAAGAAGCTATTAACGACAGAGGTGGGGTAGTAAAGATTAGTGACTTAAGCTCTTATTTAACAAAAGATAATTCAAAAAACGATCAATCACAAGTGTTTTTTATTTGTGAAATGTGCCCAGATTTAGTAGTAATCACAGATAATGATGACTACTACCAAGGGGTAGGTATTTTAGCCTTGCATGATGATAGAAAAATCAAAGAACTCGTAGAACACGTAGTAAAAACTGTTTCAACACTTGGGAAACAAGCAAAAATTGAAACTATTGCAAAAGCTGATGATAACGGTCAAGGTGTACAGCAAGTGAGAGCTTTAGCTAGCTTATCTAAGAAACTTGCCACACTAAATGGTCAATGGGGACTAATTAAATGGCCAACAGTTAATCCAAAGAACATAAGAGATAAAATATATGTGGTTTTGAAAGAAAATGGCAAGCCACTTCATTTTAACGAAATATCAAAAGCTATTAAACAATCTGATTTCAAACGTAAAGACGTAACGACACAAGCAATACATAACGAACTTATTAAAGATAAACGATTTGTACTGATAGGAAGAGGCATATATGCTCTAAAAGAATGGGGTTACGAAAAAGGTACAGTATCAGATATTATTGCTGATGTATTGAAAAAAGCTGGCAAGCCACTTCACAGAGATGAAATTATTAAACAAGTATTAAAAAGCCGTCTTGTTAAAGAAACTACTATCTTATTAAACCTACAAGGAAAAGCACAGTTTAAAAGAGTTGCAAAAGCGACATACGGGCTAGACAAAGCATAAAATAGCTTATCATAAATTAAAAATAAACAATTTACGAACAAAGAATAGGTAACTAAGATAGGTTTGAAGTGTAGGATTAAGATACAAACCTACCTATAAAAGAGTAGAGCAATACATAAAATGTTTAGGTTATAAGTTTTAGATTATTTGCAAAGGTGGAGAAGCGCAATAGAAACCAGCATATCGTGCAAGATACCATGTCGCACAATGTACCTTTTGCGACATGGTAATAGTTATAACATTTGACAGTATATAGCTCTCTCGTAGGGGATTAAACCTATAGAGCAATGAATATTAGTCAATTTAATGAATGTAGCCCACTAGGGTTTGATCTCTGGTATAAGTATAGATCTATTCACATGTATATCTTAACAACGCCTAGTGTTTCGTTTATATATTTGACACTACCCGTGAAATGTTGTATTTGACTTTTCCACAGGTTGTGTTATTTCATATGTTTTTTGATTTTACTCTTACCCTACTCCCCTTCAATCAAAACACATAAAATTATTCATACACATATTTATCAAACACAGTAATGTGTTCAATTAAATAATAGCTGCTACATATGTGAACAAAATCCGAACTAGACAGGGCAATAGTAGAGCTACTTAATAAACGCTTTTCCCGGAACTCGTAAATCAATATATTGTGTAGGTGTAGGTTGATTATTTTTTTCTATATATTCAATGGTAGAAAAATATGTACCTATTTGATAATTAGAATCAGCAAGTAAATTATATTTTGTTATATAATTCTCTCCCCTCGTCTGAACATCTACTTCATAAGGCACAACAGGAAGGTTGAAGTGTTCAATATCAACCGAATGTTTAGAATATTGAAAAATAATGTTTTCTATAAAAGAAATAGACTCACTTGATATAAAACCTGTTCCAAGACTGACCTTAGAGTTGGATTGATCTATAATTAACGGTAGATGAACTTTAAGCATTTGAGAATAGCTACTAAACTTCATAATAATAACACCTTGATCACTTAACAAATAATATCCAGTTTTATTCTCTAGAGTAGCAACGGGCTTTGAGGCAACTAGAACTAATTGTAGTTTATGCCCAGTCAAAGGGATAATGACAGTCGCTTTCTGCAATTCTGGGTATTCCATTTCAAGTTTAGTTTCTATACTATTCGTATTTATAGTAAATTTGCTTTTATTAAGTAAAGATCCGTCTAATATTTTTTGAACTGATGACTGATAATCATCATTTGAATGTAAAAAATTGATTTGAGAAGTATTTTCGACTATTATCTGAGGTCTATCGTTTAATGTAGAAATATAAACTATTGTTGCTAAAACAGCCAGGAAAGCGAGTATAGTAGGCAAATTTCTAAACCACGAACGCTCACTTAATCTAAATCTACCCTTATCAACATTGTCATTAAGCCTGTTCGTATCTCTAAGCTTATCAAGCCTCTGAGAATGATACATATATTGTTTACGTTCCTGGCCATCCTCTAATTTGACATGTCTTAAAGATTTAGTTCCTTTTTTTGAACTCTTATTACTTCGAAAAAACATTTTAACTGTCTCCAAGTAACATCTTAGCAACTACCCTCGATGAATTTGGAACTACAAATGATCTAATATTATGGCTCAATTCACTAGTTTTTTTATCATCATTTAATAGTTTAACAATTGTGGCATATAAAATTTCTGGATTCTTAGACATACTTTC
>DATKHH010000041.1:0-18540 GCA_035510315.1 Candidatus Saccharimonadia bacterium | reverse complement strand
ATAGTAAGCCTTTTTCTTGACTTAATACCCACTTGTGATCTGTAACTCATGTTATTAAGATACTATTAAGCAATAAACATACTGAATTATAAATAGTGAAAAACAAGGTTTACTCAATACTTTTGCTGGTAAGCTATAGCATTTTCGCTTATAATGTACTTGTAAATCTAAGGGGTAGTTTTCCATGTCAACCTTGTCAGCAAATAACCATGACTATTATTACTTAACCCAGGAGAGGGAGAAGTACTCCAGAAACTCTAAGAAGTATTACGCGTGTACACAGTTGATCAAGATCAATAAACTAGAGCGGAAGTTGATAATGGAAGAGGAGACACTGCTGAGACAGCAAGAGAAGTTAGACGAGCGTACTCGCCGGTTTAAGATATCACAGCGGACGAAGTTACAGATCATAGCAGCGTTGAAAGAAGATTTAGAAAGTCTACGGCAATAACTAACTTAAATATACTGTGCACCAACTAAATCTTGCTTAATAGTGGTTATAACTTCCCTTATCGTGGGGAGCCAAGTATTGACAGATTGCTATTATTGAAGTATAATAGTTTTATGGCACAAATAGAACTGCGTTTTTTAACTGATTTCGACACCGATAAAAAACGGCTACTTGCCGACATAAGTAAGTACATAGTAAACATTGTCCATTACGGCAAGGTAGACCTTGAGCCTGGCGATGTTTCCTTATTTGTCCCGGTTTTAGATACCGAATTGTCAGATTCTGATGCCGAGTATGAGCTTGAAATTAGCGAAGGCTCAGACAACTGGCCAAAAGACGCGAGAACAGGACTTTACTTAGCACCAGACTTAGCTAAAGATGCACTAGAAGATAGAGCAAGAATTATTAGTGGTACATTACGCAAAACTTTTGCCGCGCATGCTCATAATATATTTGAAGTAAACGGCATTGCTACCGGTTGGGTACAATATAAACCTGGACAAGAATAGTTCTAACTTCCATCACTTCGGGGAGCCATGATTTGCATATATAGTATTTTTGTTGCATACTAATGTTATGAGTACGAGTCCGAGCTTAAGGAACCTTAGTCCAGAGATACTTCAAGCAACTGTTGATGTCGCTAATAATGATGCAATGAAGGGAAATGCCCATCAGATGCCAATGTGGTATCTTAGAGATCACTATCCCAACATTCTTCAATTTATACACGATATGCCAATAAGACCAGATGATAGTTTTCATGATAGACTACTTTATCTCGAAGGTGCCTTCACCGTTGCAGCGGCCATTTGTAGAGCTATTGAGATCTCTGAACAACCCGTCCCAGAAACTTAAAGTTACCGACTCTGTATCTACATCATCCAAAGTTATATTCCAGAACTGATCGTTGAGCCAAGAATTGCCTGCTATATAGTTTACTGTCATAATATATCGAATGAAGACTTTTGAATATGTTGATCCAGAATTAGAGCTATTTAGAAGACATGCACTAGATACTTTAATTGAAGATGTGGGTGTACCGGGAATTGGAGACTTTTTATCACAAGCTTTTAAAGGCCTTAAAGTCGGCGATGAAGAATATGATATTGCTACAGTAAGATATCTAGTAGATTTGTTACCCGAGCATACTGAAGTAAGAGTTTTCCCGGCTGAAGGTTCAACGCTAAAGTTAGATTGCTGGCCAGATGATGAACCTCCAGGCTCAGTTGAAGTCTCAGACCCTAACAAGCCAGCAATTAGTACACAATTAGAATATTTTAGATATGTTGATGTAGTAAGGGGAATTACAGTTTTTGATGTCAATACGGTTCGTGTAAGTGGACCAGGCGAGTCCATACTTTTAACCTTCGACGATAAAGGTAACCCAAATTTTAGACTTGAAGTTCTGTTACCCACGCCTAGTACTACCCAACAATGAGTTCAGTTCAGATTCTGTTAGTTCAAAATCGCATTCCAAAATTATATTCTTGAACCAATCGCTGAGCCAAGCATTTACATATACCACTTTATGTCGTATTGTTTATTTTATGAAAAGAGAATCTATCGCTTTTACTGGCAAAATTGGTGAAGTTGTACATATTGAGCAAGAGGACGGAAGAGTCTTCGAACAGTATCGTCGGGCACCAGGTATAAGATTAATTATTATCTCTCCTAAAAATAAAATTCTTATCACTAAAGAACATAGAACCGAGACTGATGGTATAGATTTACGACTTCCTGGTGGTAAAGTTCGGGATAGTATTGAAGAATGGCATAAATTGGTTAATAATGGCCAGAATATTTTGGATGCTGTTAGGGAAATTGCAATAAAAGAAGGCTCAGAAGAAACTGGGCTAGATATAAAAGACCCAACTTTTTTAGTTAAAGCTAATGCTGGCTCTACTGTACAATGGGATTTATTTTATTGGGTAGTCCGAGATTATAAAGAATTACCTGGGGGCCAACAACTAGAACATGGTGAAGACATTAGTGTGACATGGATGTCGCCCAACGAAATAATAACTGCAATTAGTAATGGACAAATGAATGAGTGGAGAAGCGTTGGTGTTTTGTTGGGACTTGTCCTGCCCCAACTTGATATTCAGTAAATTGTCAAAGACGTTTAAAATGAATATACCTACTGAAGCAGTCAAAGCAGTGATAGAGAATAAATTAAGAGAAATATTATTCCTACAGCGTAATCCATCTACTCGAGATACGAATAATTGGGACTTACCAGGTGGTCTTGTTGAAGATGGAGAATTATTGGAGATAGCCCTACGTAGAGAAATTACAGAAGAACTTGGATTGGAAGATATTGAAGTAGGGGAAAGAGTTGGTGAATGGTCATTTTTTAGACCCCTTGATGGGAAGACAGTCCATGTTACAAACCTAAAATGTCGTTTACTCGGTGGAACTTTAATAAGACTGAAAGAAGATGAACATATTGCCTTTACTTGGGTAAAAAGAGATGGGGCTACCTCTTTAAGAGTTAAAGACCCATCGCTTTTCGATGCGCTTGGGTGACATTTGATTTTCCCCAAGTTTTTTAATTATGTCGAAATATTTAGTTCTCAGTATGTCTGCTAGTTGGGCTCAAGTATAAGCGTTATGACCCTTAATCGAGGGTCTTTATTCTTGCTTATGTTTTGGTTTAATTGTAGTAAGGTTTAAAATCAGAGCATGTATTTTGGTAGTGAATTATATGGTCTAGAAAGTTATATCGAACATCACGGTGATGGTAGTAATATGTATCGGACTGATGAGTTTGGTCAACCTCATACTTTACGCCCAGGAGATGTATTGGCGACTGGTTTAGAAATAGCAAGATTTCCCTTTGATGCTGGAAACGGTGGGGTTGGTTTAAGAATGGATGATAGTTCAGAACGGGTAGTCGCAGCTCGTATTCCCTTGCAATTTCTCTGTGATAGGCCCATAACATTACCGGCTGGCTTACAAGTCGGCAACATACTTGAAACTGGCTGTGTTGTCTTATCTAAACCAAGTCGTATTACAGAGGAAAGTGAATATTTTAAAAGAAATCGTCACGAAGTTCAGCTAAATCTCACAGGTGGATTTAATGGCCATTCAATTGAAGTACCAGAAGATTTGGCCATAGCTATATTACCAGAACTATATCCCCCTGAGGCAAGTTCTGTTATTGGAAAATTTACGATTGAAAATGTGTTTAAAATGACTGCTGCTGCTAGGAGGAATTTACCTAAGCTAAAGGTACTCGGGCTTGAACTTTAGGCGATTTATTAAATATACCAATTATTATATGGGGGCTTCAATTACTTTATGTTGCTATAGCACTAGTATTGCTTATAGTCTTACTAAGAGTATTAAACAAAAAATCATCTCATTTGCTAGTCCAAATCTTATATGTGATAGCCATGATTATAATTAATATCATTTGGCGCATTGCTATTAAAAAGATGATGCCAGGGTGGTTCTAACTTTGTCAGTGCTTGTGGTTATGCTAAACTAAACATTAAATATATATAAAAGAAATAATATATGAAACTAATTGGCAGAAAGTTAAGTTCTAAAGGATTTAGTCACGTTGAGTTAACACTCTCAATATTCTTGATAGTAATTTTGGGTGGTGTTGGTTATTACGTCTGGAACCATAATTATTCAAAAACTACAGCACAGGCGGGGAGTTGGACAATTCTTGGTAGAGGTAAGATTTGTACTGATAGCAGTTGCTCGACCTTCAGTGGTTACTATACTGGTAAGGCTTGCAAGTATACTAATTCCAAAAACATCCTTTATGTCAAAGGTGCTGCAGTTGCTGACTCGACCTTTCCTAAAGGATCTTATGCTTTCATCTCTGGTTATAATGGCGGTACAGTAGTATCCACATTAATCTGGCAGAAACTTTCAATTACATATCCGTCGGCAGTTCGAACTATGAACATTGCTTATCATTATGTGAGTTCGGCGCATTACATCCAAATGAATACGCAAGGTTCGAATTGGGAAGGTACTCCTGTTCCTCTCAATGTTACCTTTCCAATATCCAGATTATCCCATTGTTAGGTAGCTATATTTATTGTTTTTATAAAATTCAATTCTAACTCGAGACAAGCATAAGTACTTTTGGGGAAATGTTTTTTAATTTGATATAGTTTAATTATGTCCAAAAAGAAAATCGCCAATGGTGTGGTGCATGAAGTACCTGCGGATTTACGTAAAGCTCTGATATCTGATGAATCTGCGTTAGAAAGGTGGGAGGATCTCACACCACTAGCACGTAATGAGTGGATTTGTTGGACAATTACTACCAAAAAACCAGAGACCAGAAGAAATCATATTGAGCGTACAGTTACTGAATTGCTGCAAGGAGTGCGCCGCCCCTGTTGTTGGGTCGGCTGCACCCATCGTTAAAGAAACTATCAACAGTATAATAGTAAGTTGTTGGAAGTGCTCCCAGTAGAGAGAGTTAAACATTTACAAATACCATGTAATATGATATTGTTTGGTTATATGATTAAACTTAGACCATCGTATCATGTGGGTTCTATTGTAGAACTTAGTCCGACTACTATAAGACAGAAATATCCAAATTTAGAGGGTTTTGGTTGGGATTTGGATGGAATTTTAATTGGCTATGACGAGCTAATTGTCCCAAATAACCATGTTGCTAAGTTAAAAGAATTTACTGAATGTGGTTTTGAACAAGGTATTCTTTGCAATGCGAGTAGTCCTAAGAGAGCTAGAAGAGTTAAGGAAATTGCAGAGCATATTAGTGAAAGAATTGATTACGATCTTGTAGTTGTTACATCAAGTATGGACGGAGTTAGCAAAAAACCATCTATAACAGGCTTTAACGAATTAGCTGCAAAATTATCCGTTCATGGAAGTAATATGGGTTTTGGTGGTGATCAGTTATTTAAAGATATTCTTGGTGCTAATAGAGCTGAATACGGATTAACTGTATTAGTAGCTCCATTTGGCGAGGGTGATGATTGGAGAGTGAGATACTTGCAGCGTCCAGCTGAAGCAGTAGTCAGGTTGGCTCTGAGATTACCATTTAATCCAGAAGATTTCAGCGAACGTAGTAACTTTTCTAGTATATAAATTTCTTGACCTATACTCTAAGCGTAAGAATTATAGACAAATCGTTGCCATTATTGCATGTAAGATTATAGAATTAATTTGTTTTTAAGCTGCAACATGCTTATTATTATGTTTAGCTATGTCTTTACTAGTTAAGAAATATAAAAATTTAAATAAAAATGGTTTTGGGCATATTGAACTACTTGTTTTTTTGCTAGTGGGTATATCCTTAGTTTTGTTAGGTCATTATATATACAATAAAAATAAAGCCTTCGCCGATAGCACACCACTTACTTCGAGCACTAAAGTAAAGATTGATTTTTTTGGTGATTCTTTTACACAGCAAGCAGAACCGTATTTACTCAGTGACTTTGATGTATCTAATGATTCTGTTACTTTTTGGGCGTATGGCGGACATGCTATTTGTGATGCATTAGGACCCATAGGAAATCTAACTAAGGCAACAGCTCCTGATGCTGCCGTGATTCAGTTTGCCGGTAATTCAAGTTCACCCTGTATGGCACCGTATGCTACACCTAACTCTGTTTATGAAAACAAATATGCCGCAGATCTAACTACAGCTATAAAGCATCTAGAGGCTATAGGTACTAAATATATAGTTGTAGATAGATCACCACCAGATGCCTTTCAAAGTACTTCTACTCCGAATACGAATAGTGAGTTGGCTGGTGTATATAAGTCAGTGATTAGCTCATTAAATTACAAGAATGTTGTTTATGCAGATAGTGCTGATAGCTCTGTACTTACACCTAGTGGAGCGTTCACTGTAGACTTACCTTGCTTAACAGTTGAGATAAATACTGGAAATTGTACTGGCCCTGTGGTAAACGGCGTGCAAAATAATGTAGTTAGGTCTGCGGATTTAATACATTTTTGCCCAATTTCAGAATATAAGTTTGGTCCAGGTGGACACGTTCAACTCTATTGTTCGGTATATAGTTCTGGAGCATATAGGTATTCACTTGCAATTGCTGGAATTATTTCCAAAATGTTCCCCAAAACGACAGTAAACAGTAACATATCTCCAGTCATAACTAGCGTTAGTCCGACAGCTGGGCCGACAAGTGGCGGTACCACCATCACAATAAAGGGATATTACTTAAATGATATTCAACATGTTTATTTTGTAAAATTTTATCAAAACTATAATACTGAACATGAAAATAGATATGTCTACATAGCAGCATCAGATATTCATAATATCTCTGCTAATAAAATTACAGTTAAATCTGTAAATCTGAATACGTTTACTGTACCTGATAATGGAAACGTAAACTTGATGGCAGAAAATGCGGTAGGTTATAGAAGTGTGTTTTTAGGACTAGCTCAAGCACAATTTAATGAACAATAGAGTTTTAATAAATTAGGTTTGTAGAATAAGTAAATAATTAACAATGAAAATTTTTAACAAGAAATTTGATAGTAGAGGGTTCTCGCACGTTGAATTGATCTTGATGCTGCTTTTTGTAGGTCTGGTGTTTGGCGTTGGCTATTATGTATGGAACCGTAACCACCCAATTAATAGTAGCCACGCAGGTAGCTATACGTTACTAGGCAAAGGTTATATGTGCAATCCTACTCCGGCAGCTTCTAATTGCTCATCAACCAACTATCAAGCAATCTACGATGGTTATGTTTGCAAACATACTACTAAAAATAGCAAAGGCACTTATTATTGGATAAAGGGATATGCAGTTATAGTTTCCGGATCCCAACCTGATTTTCCAATACAAACAGGCGCGCAAATAGAACTTTTTCAAGGTTCCGGTGAAACTTCCAAAGGATATTTGACTATACTGCCCATGCCACCAATACTTACCAATCATAAAACAAATTTGATTCATCTACTTTATCAGCTTGTACTTTATCAGCCTGTACATCCTGAGAAGGGCAAACATAAAGTGCCAGAAAGCTCAATATACATTCGTTTTATACTTCAGTCACTAACAGCTAATTTCACTCCATCGCAATTGCCTTCCCCTCTAAATAAAAATCTAGACCAATATATAAAATTGTTGCCATGTTAAGGTTTTTTGACTATTACGGCAATCACAATAGCTATACTTGAATAATACAGGTAATTGTTGTATAATCTTAATATATGAAAAATGGAAACATACATGAAGCAGCAAATGATGCTTGGCTTAGAGAAAGAGCAGCCAGAGATAAGCTTGAAACAGCAATAGAGGCACACGCATCAAGTCGCGGTCTTGGGCGACTATTAAGTAAAATAACTATACTTAGAGCAGAGCAATCAGTTGATGATACTGCCGAACATCTAGATTTGCTGGAGGAAGTTGAGCGATATGATTCCTGATAATCCTTTTGAAAGAACTACTCACGACCCAAGACATATCGGAGTTGCTACTTGGGCCTTAAAAAGAGGGCGCAATGGAGAGGGTCCTGCACCCTTAGAAGTTGTTGTAGAAAATATGGGTGCTGTGGCAGTATTTGGAGCTGATGAGCGTAAAAGGATAGTTGATGTAGTAAGTAGTGTATCAGGACCAAGTGCCGTTGAGGCCGTTGGAAATGAAATTGCTGAAATATTGGTTGAAAAACTTAGAGAACAGCGCCAAAATCAAACTTAGAGTTAACTTGAATTAGGTTATTAGTTCAGATACCAATCTACATTGTCAAGGTATGCTTGAATGCCAGAATTGCCGACCACAATAATTTGCAAACTGGCTTGAGTAACGTTCGCTGAACTCGGTGTATAGTTGAATCCTATAGTGTTAGCTCCCAAAGTATAATCTCCGGTTTTATATTGACCAGATATCCATTGGCCATTGCTATTATATTCATCTATGTAGAAACCGACTTCTCCACCTCCAACTACGTTCGTATCCCGAATTAAATTCAGCCAACTGCTAATATTATATGTATTTGTTGAGTTGACTGCTACCTTTGGGGAAAATAAATGACCATTTTTGCTGGTAGAGCCAGATTGAAGTGATACTGAGTATGTCGGATTGGTTGGGCTACCATTACCTGCAGAATTTGCTGTAATGCTGGTAGGGTTGTCAGTTGTCCAACCATCGGCAATGCCATTAGTGAACGTGCCATTAGCTACCAAATTAGTGAAATTTGTTGATGAAGATTCTTCTGGAAACCATTGTGAATTATCTAGATAAGCCGTTATACCGGGATTCCCGGTAACTACTACTTGCAAACTGGCTTGTGTAACGTTTGGAGATGTGGGTGTGTAGGTAAAATTCATGTCTTCGACAAATTGTGAGTTCTCCTGTTTGAGCCATTTGCCAGATATCCATTGGCCATTGCTATTATATTCATCTATGTAGAAACCGACTTCCCCGCTGGTAATTTGTTGGACGTTTAAGAAGTTTTTTAGTATATATGTTGTGCTAGGAGTAACAGGTACTTTGGGTGAAAAAAGATGAATTGGTGTTGTAGAAGAAACAAATTTAATAGAATTGGTTGGATCTGGGTAGCTGCCATTATCTCCGGTATTTAGTGTTACATTAGCTGGTGCATCAGTCGTCCAACCGGCGGCAATACCACTGTTAAAAGATGAATTAGCTAACAGATTAATAGGACTTGTAACTAAACCTTGATCTACGTGTACGGATTGAATTAACCCAGTCGCTTGTTTAGCTTGCACGTAGGCGGCAATTTGAGCAAGTTCGGTCGTACCATACTCATAGTTGTCTGGATTAGTGCTTGGCTTGGTCTCAATGTTATGAAATGTCAGCACCAACCAGGTATTATTAGCTATTGCTGCATTAATTGCTGCTTCTACACTTGACACTGGGTCAGTCTTTTCTAGTACAGTCATGTCTTGTAGATAATAATCACTATTTGGCCAAGTATTGGCGTTGTTGGCAACGTTTTGGAAATTACGCATAGATGCGTAGTATTTGGCAATTTGAGCCAGTACGTTATTATTGTAGTCACCATATGGAGGTGCAAAGTCTGTTGCGTTAATTCCATTTGATGCTAGGGCTGCTTTGCTATTTGCTAGTTCTGCGTCAACTTGAGCTGTGGTAAGTGGCGTGGGATTGGCACAGTCACCTGGATCGGTCTCTGCGCTACTGGCCAAACACACATGGTCAACGGTGTGTGAGCCTACTTCCCAGGCATCTGTATTTTGTAATGCTTGTAGCTGTGCCCAAGACATATAAGGTGTGTCTTGATTGGCATCACAGGTATTTGGAGTTGTAGTCATGCCAACACAGCCTGTAATAGCATAATCTGTTCCTGTTAATCCGTATTTGGCGAGTATCGGCTCGGCGTTAGTATATGTACTAGCTAAACTATCGTCGAAAGTGAAAGAAATTCTAGCAGCTGGAGACAGAGCAGTTCCGTTGGAACTTGCATGAGCAGACATTAATGGTAAAAAACTAAAACTTATAGTGCTTACAACAAAAAGAAGGCCGATAACGCCCAACGTTAAGCGACTTTTGGTTCTATTGAATTTGTTAAGGGTTTGCTTGGCCACCATGTACATAAATCACTCCGTTTATCTTGGTTAGCCCACCGATTTTTACAATGTAGTTATTTATACCATATATGTATCAGTATTACAAATAGATTGTTTAACTCTATAAAAATATGGCTTAAGCATTAGTATTTTATAATATACTTTACAAAAAAGCTCATATACAGTACAATATCATGTAATTGAGTCCGGGTTAACTCAGGAGCCCAGTTTTTTTGGGTTTCTTTGTTCTCCTTCGAGTCAAGTTTTGGAAATAAATTAAGAAAGGATCAATATGTACGGAGGTTTAGGAAGTGGCGGAGCAGCTAGCATTGTAGGAGGTGCAGTTGTATTACCAAACACAGGTGGACATATCATTTTAACTATCGTTGCTCTTACTAGCATAACGATTGGCGCAGTTATTTTACTATCGATTTTAGGTCGATGGGTAGCAAAAAAAGTCTACACTAGAGGCTAAGACTTACTATTACTGAAAAGAGGGTTTACTTAGGCGATTATTTTTGTCTAAGTATTCCCTATTTTTTAGGCACAACATGACCAAAACTAGACTCGGTATAATCTTTGGCACCCTGTTTTTTATTATAGGTGCATCTTTATTTTTATTTATTCTAAAATCACAGGCTGTTAATAGTGCTATTTTAACGCCTCCGAAAAATTTGAGTAATTTTTCTTACGTCGTTCCTTCAAACGTTAAAGAAATCACCGGGCAGCCAACTGAACTTATTATTCCTAGTTTGCAGATGAAATTGTCTATTATCCCGGGATACTACGACAAACAATCACAAACCTGGACCTTGACTACAGATAAGGTTGAGTATGCAACCATTACCCCAGAACCTAATAACCTAGAAGGCAATACTTTTTTGTATGGGCATGATAGAACGGCTATATTTGCTTCTCTTCATACAATTCAGCCTAAAGCTGAGGCAATTGTGATGACTAATAATAACCATAGTTTTTATTATCAACTAAGCAGTATTCGCACAACTACTCCGTTGGATGACAGTGTCTTTAGCTACCGTGGCAAACCGATTTTAACTCTTCAAACCTGTACTGGAGTTTTTTATCAGTATCGTCAATTTTTTACCTTTAATCTGGAAAAAGTAGTCTAGCAATCATGAAGTTGGTCTTTTTATATCTTTTAGCAGTTGCTAACCTTATTTGTGTTTTGCATATTGGGCTTTATACGATTGGTGCTAATTTTTATGACGTAAAGAAGTTTAAACAAGCAAGAGACAAAATAAATAAAAACCTCACAAAAAACACGAAAAAAATACCCAAACCTGCATTGGTAAGTGTAATAATTCCGGCACATAATGAAGCAAAAGTTATCCGTCGCACTCTCGATTCAGTTTTGGTTAGTAATTATTCAAAGATTGAGATAATAGTTGTTAATGATGGATCTAGTGATAGAACTAAAGAAATCGTTAAGGATTACATTAAAAGGGTTCGTACCCGGTCCAAACTTCGTATTAAGTCACCATTTAACCAAGATGGTCTTCTTTTTGCAGATAAAATTCATTGGGTTTGGGTATTTAGACGTTATTGCCGAATTCGGATTATAACCCAGGCTAATGAAGGTAAGGCTGCGGCAATGAATAATGCAATAAAAAACTATGCAAAAGGTCAATTTATAATGTGTCTCGATGCAGATTCTATTTTGCATCCACAAGCTATTAAAAGAGCTGTTGAATATTTTAAAGATAATCACGTGATAGGTGTTGCCGCCAATGTAAGGATCATTGAGAGTAAATCAATTCTTGGTAAGGTCCAGCGTTTTGAACATCTTATTGGATATCGATCAAAGAAGTTTTTTACACTTACTAACAGTGAATTTATAGTTGGAGGAGTTGCTTCGACTTATAGAAGAACCGCATTGAAAAGAGTTAAGTTCTATGATAATGACACAATGACCGAAGATATTGGATTAAGTATTAAATTGATTGCCAAAAATGGTAATAAGAGTCGAAGAATTATTTATGCGTCTGATGTCGTTGCATTGACTGAAGGAGTACATACCTTCCAGGATTTATTAAAACAGCGTTATAGATGGAAGATGGGAAACTTACAAAATCTATTTAAGTATCGTTCCTTAATTGGTCGTTATGACCCAAAAAATTATAGTCGTATGCTAACAATGTATCGATTGCCCATGGCCTTAGTTAGTGAATTACTATTGTTACTTGAACCGATTTTACTCGGATATGTTATTTATTTGTCAATTAGCTACCACACCATAGGTATAGCAATTGGTGCCTATATGACTATAACCTTTTATGTTATGAATGCACTTTGGCCAGATGAACATTTATCGCTCTCAGACAAAATAAAAATGAGCTTATCTGCTGTTTGGATTTACGGAGTATTTTATATTATGGATGTTGTGCAGATATCTGCAATACTTAAATCCTTGAGATTATATAAAAATATACTCAATACTAATATGAGCCTTAACACTTGGATATCCCCAAAAAGAGCCAAACAAACTTCACCTGCTTAGTTATATAGAATTATTTTTTTAACCTTGCAATATCGTTACATGGGATTCTTGATCAGCAGGCTGAGCCAATAAGCTCATGGTTGTTTGAACAAAGAATAGTATTATTTAATTAGATGGTTAAGAGCTTCTATTTAGCAGGTAAAGTACTAGGTAATGATGCTATTGGTGTACTCAAGGAATTCTCTGAAGAACTTGAGCGGCGTGGTCATACCAACATATGCCCATGGTGGGATATGAAAGACGTTACCAAACCCTACCTAGAACACATTAAAGAAAATGCACCACTGGCTGTAGAAATGCTAAGAGCTGCCACTGCTGCTGAGATATTTGCACTATTTGCACATCCAGAACTGCTTGGAGCTTCTACGGAATTTGGTATGGCTCTAGCTTCAAGTGAAGTTGAGCTAGATAAGCGTATCTATGTAATAGGTGCAATGGCTACAAGACAATCTGTTTTTTATACTCATCCAAGAGTTGAAAACGTAATATCACATACTGAGCTACGAGACGCTGAATGGTACTAAAGTTCTAAATACCGATTCAAGCCCGCGCCAAGCATAAGCATTTTATAACACATAAAATAACATGCTACAATATTTACTTAAATGGGTAACATAGACAATTTTCCAAATGTAAAGGTGTATGCTGGACCGATGGCGTCGGGTAAGACCAGAGAATTGCATTCTTTAATGGGAAGATTTGAGGCTACACACAGACCTTATGCAGCTTATAAGCCTTCTCTAGATATTCGACAGAAAGGTATCCAACCAAGAGGAGTTTCAGAAAGTGATGCTTTTGGATGTGAGATAGTTGATTCGCTAGCAGACATAGACGCTGCTTCTTTAGTAAGTAATGGGATATCTACTGTAATGCTTGAAGAATTTCATATGTTTGGGTACAGTTTGTCAAGAGAAGTGCTTAGTAATATTTTTATTGAAAGCATAAGACACTGGGGAGAAAATGGGATAACAGAAGTACACGCTGCTGGTTTAGATCTAGCTGCTAGTTTGAACCCATTCCCAATATTTATGGATGCATGGAGATTTGGAGCGGATATTACTCTGATGCCAGCTTATTGTGAATATCCAGTATTGAATGGTGGCCCAACATGTCAAGCTATAGCGCACAACAGTCAAATATACAGTGATTGGTTGGGTCTTGCTTATAGACCAGAGAGTTTAGAAGATCTATTACCTCAAGGTGATAATCCTGATAGAAAATATAGAGCAGTTTGTATGGCACATCTAATATTACCAAGTGAACTTACTATAGACTTCATTAAGGAGTTTAATTAACTATTATTACTTCTGATTTTTCTGTATTCTTCATAAGCTCTTGTATCTCCTTGACCGGTAAATGCAAAAGCTAATACAATTAATCCTTCTATTGCCATATTGCCAGCTTTAGACATAAACCTCTGTCTTTTATAATTATAAGCGATATCATGATCAATTTCTTGGACCATTATTTCAGTGAGATAGACAATAGGCGCAGCAGATAGTGTTTGTGTAAATGGTTCTCTGCCTTCAAAAGAGTGGTTTGGTTTGTTTTTGAACATAACAAATAGATTACAACTTTATAATTTATATTTCAAATAAATACTTAATACGAAAAGATTTTAAAATTAACAAGCACCACTTTGTTTTAAAACTCTTTTATAAATTTTTCTAATGGAATATTCTTCTGTAATCCACTGGATAGATTCTTGATAACTACCGAGTTAGTCTTAACTTCGTTTTGGCCCAATATAACTATGTCTTTTACTCCGATCTTGTCTATAGCTTGAATCTGATTACCTAGTCTGTTGTTATCGTAAACAAGTTCAGTAGCTACTTTCTTAGATCTTAATTTTTGAGCTAACCTAAATCTTTCTTTGTCTAGATCTTCATCAACGTTTGTAATATATACTCTGGTTTTTGTTTTTAAATTTTTAAATGATCCAATTTGTTTCATTGCTGCTAAAAGTCTATCTATACCAATAGAAGTTCCAACAGCTGGAGTCTTAGGCCCTCCCAATTGTTCGATTAGTTGATCAAATCTACCGCCACTACAGACGCTACCAATTTCTGGATAATCTTTTAAGTTAGTTTCATATATTGTTCCGGTGTAATAATTAAGCCCTCTAGCTATCGTTTGATCAAATACTACAGACTCTCTGTAGCCAGCGAATTCTAGAGTATCTAGGATTTTACTTATATTATCTACACCTTCTGCCGTGTTCTTGCTATTTAATAATTTATTTATTGATGCTAGTTTTTCTTGATTGCTTCCACTGATAGAAAGATATTTTTTAACTATTCCAGTTGCCTCTTTGGATAGAACTTTACTTAGCTCTTCTAAAACTGCTTCTACACCATTTTTTTCAACTTTATCTATTGTTCCAACGAATTTAAGAAAATCTTGTTTTGAACTTATGCCACATGTAGTGCTTAAGCCGTCTAAGATTTTTCTATCATTAACCCTAATAATAACTTCTAAGTTCAGAGCCTTCATAGCATCAGACATCATAGCGACTATCTCAGTATCAGCTAGATAGCTTGATGTTCCAACTATGTCGGCGTCGAATTGAGTAAATTCACGATATCTACCAGCTTGTGGACTTTCCCCTCTCCAAACATCACCAACGACGTATCTTTTGAATGGTCTTGGTAAGTTTCTATCATACTGTGCCATAACTCTCGCCAAGGGGACAGTCAAGTCATATCTAAGGGCAACTTTTCGTCCACCATTATCTTCAAACGAATACATTAGCTTGTCACCTTCTTCGCCGTATTTTCCACTAAGAGTTGAAAAACGTTCCAATGCCGGCGTTTTCAATGGAACAAAACCATAAAGTTCAAATATATTTTTGATGGTTTCTATCGTTGCGTCTCTTGGAAGCATTTGGTCGGATAATAAGTCCCTAAATCCTGACATTGGACCATTACTTTTTTTCATTACTACCTTTTAGTTGTTTCTTTAAACTTTGTTATTTTTACTTGTGTCTTACGCTGTTAATATAACAAACATGTATACATGTGGTCAATTTAAAGAATATATAGCGATCTCAGAAAGAAAATAAAAAAGCTTAAATTAATGAATAGTCTAAAGACATATTCTTTTTAGCAATGAGCAAGGTTTTTTGAACTTCTTCTCTCGCTTTTTTTGTGCCTTCGCTAAGAATCTTGTCTATAATATCTTTATCTTTCTCTAGTTCGTTTCGTTTTAGTCTTATTGGCGTTAAAAATTCTTCTAGTATTTCATATAAGAAATCTTTTACTTCTACATCACCTACTGTTCCTTCAGTGTACCTGTTTTTTAATTGAGCTAAATCTTTTTGGTTCTTTTCTTTACTGAAGGCATCAAGGTATATAAACACAGGATTACCTTCTAGCCTACCGGGAGTGTCTTTTGTAATCCTTGCAGGATCTGTATACATTGATCTAACTTTGGATCTAACCTTTTCTGAATCGTCTGATAGGTAGATGACATTTCCTAGGCTCTTACTCATCTTATTACTACCATCAAGTCCTACAAGTTTTGAGACTCTTCCGAGTAATATTTCTGGGATAGTAAACGTCTTTCCGTATAGCTCGTTAAACTTTCTTGCTATTTCTTTTGTTTGCTCAATCATTGGCTGTTGGTCTTTACCAACTGGCACACAATCAGCATTGAAACCTAAGATATCTGCTGCTTGTGAAACAGGATAGTTTAAAAATCCTACGGGAATATTATTTTTGTAGCCTTTTTGTTTCATCTCATCTTTTACAGTTGGGTTACGTTGTAGTCTTGCAACGGTCACAAGATTCATAAAATATATTGTTAATTCAGTAAGCTCTGGCACCATTGATTGGATAAACAAAGTTGATTTTTGTGGGTCTAAACCTACCGACAAATTATCCATAGCAACTTGGTATACAGAATCATGAACTAATTTTGGATTGGAATAATTATCGGTTAATGCTTGAACGTCAGCCAGCATTATAAAGGTCTGATATTTATTTTGTAAGTTGACTCTATTTTCGAGTGTGCCAAGATAATGACCAATGTGCAATTTGCCTGTCGGACGATCACCAGTTAAAATTCTTTTCATCTTGGTTTCCTAAAGTCTTTAATGAATACTTTAGTAGTATAAATGTTTTTTTATATATAGAGTAGTTTTATTTTATTAGTATCAATAAAACTATAAGACCGACTACAGCAACTAGAGCTATCAAGCAAAAAGCGATAAGAATGTTCTTTATTGATGTATCTCCTATAGGCTGTATTGAAGTTTGAGTATAATTTTGTGTATTGATCTTTTGAGTATCTGCGCCTCTATTAATTACGTAATTATTGCCTAAATTTGGATAAGCGCCTTTTTTGAATTTTCTGAGTTCTCTTTCATATACTTTCCTTGGTATTTCTCCACTGGAAATCTTTTCTAATATTTTTAATCTTAATCTTTCCGGTATGTTTTCTTCGTTAAATAGTTCATTGAGAGATTTTGGCCCAATCATTATTTTTTTAGCATATTCAATTGGGCTAAGTATGGTTTCGTTTATGGCTTTAATTGGCTCTGGCCTTGAAGTCAACGTTAATTCAACTTCGCTATTTTTGCCATGATTTTGTTTGGCATAAATTTCATCTATTGAGGCTCTAATCTTTTTTATTTCTACATCTTTTAATTCAATTTTGTGTATTTTAGACTCTTGCGATTCTGGTATTTTGTGATTGATCTCTGGTTTAAACCTTGGTGTAAGTGAATTGGTCCTAACTTCAGGTTTTAGTGATGGATAAGTCGCGGATATATCTTCAGGGCCTTTGTTAAAATCTATTGCTTGACTGGATACATTAGTTGATTCAGTAGGATATATATTTTTTTGGTTTAGTCGTTGCATTCTTTCATCACTTTTTTTTACTTTATTGTCATGATGGCCAAGAGAAACTTTTTTTGTTTTGGTGGTGGGCCTAGTATTATTTTTATCTCTATCACTTTCTTTCTCTATGTGTGGGTCGATTGAATCTGTATCATCTTCAGCAAGAAAGTCTCTTATAATTTCTAGTTTATCTATTTTGTCTAGGTTGATGTCTATTTCTTCTTGGTCGTCTGGATGTTGTTGAATATCTTCTTCTAGAAGATCTATTTTATCTTGTACTATTTTGCTTGCTAGTGAGATCTTGTCTTCAGTCTCAGCTAGTAATTTAATATTTTCTTTCTCTTTTTGTCTATAATCACCAAAGAGATCAGCAAGTGGGTTATTTTCATTTTGATAATCCGCATCCTCAATTATGAATTCAATAATTGATGTAGCTAAACGTTTGCGCTTACTTCTGCGAGTTTCTTTATCGCTGTCCTCTTCTTCCTCATCATTCAGATCGGTATTTTCAAGTAGATCATCTATATTAAAGTATTCCATAATTTGAAGAATAACTTATATTGGTTTCATTTCCTATATACAAAAATCAGTCACAAGTTTTCCACTATTGACAAAATATATGAAAAAGGATTATAACAAGCTTGTATTAACTAAAGAAGGAGTTCTTATGGCGAAAAAAATTATATCAAACGAGGTACGAGAGCTATTACTCTGGCAAGGTTTTTTTGCGGTTGCTTTCGGTATTACGGCAGTCTTTTGGCCACACCTAACTACAACAGTCCTTCTCTATATTATAGGTGCCTACTTATTGGTAAGTGGTGTTTTGCATATCGGGTCCGGTGTTAGTACGATGAATGATCGTCAGAATTGGTGGTTACTGACAACAGTCTTAGGAGCAGCCGAACTAGGATTTGGCGTTTGGATGTTACGTCATCCTACTGAGGTATTCTCTACGTTCATAACATTGGTTGGCTTTGTACTTATCATAAGGGGGCTTATAGAGCTTGTTTCTATGGTCTTTAATGGTTCGGGAGATGTTGGTCATGATAAGGTTAGTGTGTTTTCTGGTTTTCTAGCCATCGTAGCTGGAATCCTAGTTTTATATCAAACAAATTCTGCAAGTGTAGCTTTTGTTTGGATCGTAGGAGTTTATGCGATAGTAGTTGGTGCAGTTCAACTAGCTTTAGCTAAACGACTATCTGAGTAAACA
>DATKHH010000040.1:0-4699 GCA_035510315.1 Candidatus Saccharimonadia bacterium | reverse complement strand
GTCGGCACGTGGCATCCTTATTAAAATTTTTATTAAAATTTTAAACGGTAAGTTTTTGATTAATAACCCAGTATTATTCCTGAAACTTAGGTAGATACTAAAGCTTGGATCCTTCTTGTTTGAGCTGACTGAGCCCATGTGATAAGCTTTCGTTCCTGGAACTACAAAATTGTCCCAACCCATTACTGTAGCCCTTGCAGCCAAATCAACATCTTCTAGATACATAAACATCGTTTCGTCAAACAACTCTCTAAATGGTTGGGTCTCAATGAACTTTCTGGTAATAAGCATTGCTGCTGCATTACATCCAAATACTTTCTGAGGAGACACACTATTAGCGTATGCAATTGGTTGACGCCATGAACCCTGAGTACCCTGACCGAACTTAGAGATATAAATATGAGTTGAATCAATTATTCCAGGGTCAAAATAATCTAGTGTTACACTTTGCATTGTTGCAGCCATCGGTCGAATTTTAGCAGAATCTACTAGACACTGAGTCCAATTAGATTCAAGCCGTGCATCTGTATTTAACAAAACTATGTACTCTATATTGTCGTCTTCTAGAGCCTTCTTTATTCCTATGTTATTACCTTTAGCAAACCCGTAATTCTTTTTTTCGGCAATTACCTCAACATTAGGATGATTTTTACCAACATATTCCACAGTGTTATCACTAGATGCATTATCGACAAGTATAATCTTATTGGCACCTGTGTATTGTTGCTTATTTATTGAGTCTATACATTCATCAAGTAGAGTTTGGTTATTCCAAGAAACAATTATATAAGCGACCTTTCCTGCTATATTTGATGGGATAGCGTGTAAACTTTTAATCATTTGTTTTATTCACTTCACTAAGTATTAATAATATATTTACTGCTGATTGCTCCGGTGTATATATTTCATAATCTTTGCCGACACGTATTAAATTTGTCGAAAAATTAGTCACTTGATCATGATTTAATCTTGGCACCATGCGGATAGAATGATTGTCTAATATAACCTGTGTAAATAACATATTGTACTGTTCACTTTGATTGAGTTGCAAGCTAAACTCGGTAATCAAATTTATATTGTTGGGGTCTTTTTGTTTAATAAACTTAACTAACTCCTTGGTTCTAACAGCAACAACACTTCCAGTTAGTGCATCAACGTTCCTTGTCCAATTTGTGTTTCCAAAAAACGTTTGATTGTTAAATGCAGTCTGATCTTTAAACAACATAATTAGATTGTTATCTGCTGTTCTTACAAGTCCAGCATCTTCGATAGTTGCTCCGTCTCTAACTATTAAGGGTGACACTGCCCCAATATGAGTAAGATTTAATGGACTACTGATTTCCTTGAGCCAATCAGGTGATTGTGGCAGTACGACTTGCCCGATTATCACGGAATAGTTTGTGTCAGCTAAATTAATTGCTTGCTTTAAGTAATCCTTGCTTGCTTCTAAATATTTTACTTTAATAGCTTTGTGTTCAAATCTTGGTTGAGCTCCATTTGGTACTATTAATTCAACTTTAATATTATCCAAATTCGTTTCTGACAATAGTATCTCCATAAAAAGCCTTAACAGTGCGTCTGATGCAAATGGTTCAAGTATTAGAGTTATTTTTTCTTGCAATTTAAATTGAAGTTTATAAAAACCTGGTTGATCAGGTTTAGCTTCAACTTCAACTTCAACACTTTTTCGCATAAAATGTTCCTGTAAAGATAGTCTAGCTGCGTCCGTAATACTGGGTTTAGAGGAGAAATTAAATGCCGTTGAGTTAGGAACAGCTCGCCAGTGGTAAAGTATTTTTGAGACATGCGAGATCTTGGGATTTAAGTCGATTATGCGTAATAAAAAATCGTAGTCCTGTGCGCCATCTCTCTCCGGGTTTAATAATCCAGCTTTTTTAATTAACTCTGTCTTTACTACTGTTAAATGGTTCACGTAATTTACATTTGTAAATAAATCTGGTGACCAATCTGGCTTAAAATGAGGATCAAAATAAATCGTACTATCGTCAGATATTTTATCTTCATCTGTATAAATAACTTCAGCGTCTTCTTCAATAATTTTTTTTACAACTTCATAAATTGCAAACGGGTCTAGTAAATCATCATGATCACAGAATGCAATATAGGATCCCCTAGCTTCTTTAATTCCAGCATTGGTACTATCCGATATACCTTTATTAATAGTGTCGACAATTCTAATTCTTGTGTCGTGATTAGCGTAGTTACCAACTATCCTTCTGGTCTTTTCATGAGTAGATGCATTAACTAAAATCAATTCCCAATTGGTATATGACTGTGAAATTATAGAGTAAATAAGCTCATCTAAATATCTCTTTGGCGTGTTATACGTTGGAACAACTATCGATACTACTGGTCCGTTCTTAAAATCTTTTACTATCTGTAGGCTTATATTTTCGATCTTTTGATATACCCAAGTATTATAATATCCAGCTATTACATTCTGTTTTATACCCAACTTAACTAATATCCCCTTAACCGATTTACGTCTAAAACTATTTGGGGGTAATAACATCTTAGATATTGAATTCATGATTTAGGTCTAACTTTATGTACAGCTTTTGATACTTTTCGTAGCGGTTTGGTTATCTTCCATGATGTAGATTTTTCATAATCATCGATTAGACGCGTCAATAATTCGATATCAGCGTTGTTGCTGCCAGCATGTTTTTTCTGTAGCCTTTCAACATCTTCTATATATGATTGTTTTATATCAGCTAAATGTTTTTCAAACATATCTATCTCCGGACTTACCTTTGGTAATACTGTGGGATTAATCTTGCCATTTGCTGGTACAGCAACACCAATATATTGATATGCAGCTGAATCTAAGTCCCTCGCTAGTTTAAAAAATTTATCATTAGCAGTGAGACCAAGTTGGCTTAACTCTTTTTGCAATATATCTTTGGGTATATCTCTGCTTACCCAATCTAATTTTTCAATATTATATCCAGCCGTGTGGAACAAACGTTCAATCTCTACTTTATCGTAATAATGAAGGTGTGTTTTATCTAATAATCCTGTCTCTCCATATTCAAATTTACCAGATAAAAGCATCAGTCTTACACTTATATGAGCCATATTCGGTATTGAAAATATAACCACGCCTCTCTTGTTTAAATTGTGCTTTAACTTTTCTAGAACATAACTGGGATCAACAAGATGCTCTATGACATCACCTAGATAAATAACATCATAGTTAGTGTCTATAGCCTTGAGATCATCAGTTTCTACATTAATATTAAAAACTTTTCGTAGCTTAGTTGCAGCAATTCTTGCATCTTCTTTATTCAATTCAACACCATCTACAGTGGCATTTTTTCGATCCATAATAATTGTGTCAAAGTTCCCACTACTACATCCAATATCTAAAACTTTTACGTTTTGATTCATAAACTTGAGCGCCTTGAACCAAGGTGTATTCTCGTCATCTACATATTCACTATTGGCGTAGTAGGACACGTCTTTAAACCTTCCATGAATGTTTTAAGTTTGCTATACCTTCGACTGCACTTGTGCTCTTTATAAGAAACGTTGCGGCGTTCGGTCTATAGTCATAAACATTTGTACCATTCTCACCCATTGTGGCACCAGTAATGCTATATTGACCAGGCACAAGATCAAGTTTAACTGATAACGTAGCTGAGCCCTCGGATTTATTTATTGCTTCTGATCCGCTAACTTTAGTATTTATGCCGTAACAGTAAGCCCCTTCATTCGTAAATATTTGTACACCTAGATGTATTGGCTCTTTTTTTGGTGATACAAAACTTATATTAATGTCACACATTTCACCACTCTCAAATTTAGATTTAGATACACTATCTTGAGTGATCTTAACGCTCTTGATATATGCATTTTTATGTTCTTTTGGAGCTTGTGTATCGGTTGAAGTTTGTTTCTTTTCAAAGTTCATATCGATATAGGAGTCCGCTATCTTTTTTGGTGATGCAAGCTCTAGCATTTCTCCATTATTTAATAGCATCGCTCTATCGCAAAACTTCAATACAGCCCCCATGTCATGTGTAACCAATATTACGGTACGAGAAGTTTTCTTGAGTGTATTAAAGTAATCAAAACATTTTTGCTGAAAGTCCATATCACCAACTGCTAGAACCTCATCTAATATTAAAATGTCACTTTTGGCTCGTATAGCGATTGAGAAGGCTAATCTAACTAACATACCAGATGAGTAGTTTTTAAGTTTTTGGTCCATAAAACGTTCCAATTCGGCAAACTCTACGATGTCTTCATACATAAACCTGGTTTCTTTGCGACTAAAGCCAAGTAGAGCTCCATTTAAAAATACGTTCTCTCTCCCAGTTAGTTCTGGGTTAAAACCTACGCCAAGTTCAATAAAGGGAGTTAGCTTTCCATTTATATGAATACTTCCCTTTGTCGGCGAATAGATCCCTGCTAACATTTTTAGTAGCGTACTCTTGCCGCTTCCGTTTCTGCCCACTATACCAAAAAACTCGCCTTGTTTGATTTCAAATGATACATTCTTCAAGGCTCTTTGTTTCTCGAACGAACGATTACCGCCACGAAACATGTTTATGAAAGCACCCTTTATCGAATTACGTTTTTCATGTGGCAAAATAAAGGTCTTGCTAACGTTTTCTACTTTAATTGCTACTCTGTCTTCCATTTTATATGTTCTCTGCAAAATATTTAGATTCTT
>DATKHH010000039.1:0-2988 GCA_035510315.1 Candidatus Saccharimonadia bacterium | reverse complement strand
CTGCTCCACGAAGCCATTGCCATGCATATTTACTACTACAATACCAAGCGCATTCACAGCGCATTAGGCATGAGCCCAGCGGCTTACGCCGCTACGCTGAAATAGCGAGACAAGGTGTTCGGGATTTGGGGAGGTTGACACTATCTCGCCCAAATGGGCTATGAGGCGTATGCACTTGAGTATATAGACGAAGCCATTATGGCTGCCCAAAACTTAGCTGCCACTAAAAAAATGACTGATAACATTGACTTCAAATTAGCTGAAATAGATTCCGACTGGCCTTTTGAAGCTAACTACTTTGATATAGCGATAGATTGTTTTCCTACTCAAATGATACCATAAATACATGCCGGTAATTTATCTAGCCTTAGGTTCCAACGTCGGTGATAGTAATACATATATTAATGAGTCCATACAGCTATTAAAAAACAGGCTCACCGACACCAAAGAAGCACCTAGGTATACGTCCAAAGCTGTCGGCTATACCGATCAAGCTGATTTCATAAACACTGCTATAAGAGCTAACACAAATCTAAGTCCCAAAGAATTGCTCGACTTTGTTAAGAGCGTTGAAGAGAAAGTTGGCCGCATTAAGCGTTTTCGCTGGGGTCCCAGGGAAATAGATGTAGATATTATTTTCTATGATGATCAAATAATAAATGAAACTGGGTTGCACATTCCGCACGCTCGTTTTAGTGAACGGGACTTTGTGCTTAAGCCTTTGCGTGACTTGGCTCCTAATTTTGTTGATCCGCGAAGCAAACAAACAGTAAAAGCACTACTTGATAAACTCCCACCATCTGAGCTTTCAATTTATAGAGCAATGGCATAACCATATTGGAAGTCCACGGTAACAGTTGTATCTACTAGTTTTCGAGCCGATAATTGTAAACTGCTGCTGCTTGCTAGTACACCCATGCAGGATATATTATCAGGACAGTTTAATGGGAAAAATGATGTTAATTAGAGCAGCAGAACTTATACCAGCAGCAACCGAACAAGCACCCAGTGATGATAGATCAATGACTGGATACTTACGTAAGGTAGCATTTAGGGTCGTATCAGATCGCTTACTGAGAGCAATGGTAACAATTAATTCTATTGAAGAAGGACAAACTGCAGGCGACTGGAGACGTCTAGAAACAGGCAAGCCTGTATATGAAGAGTTGCATAATGGTCGATTATTTAGCGCCGAACAGAGAGCTGTTGTTCTATCAACTGTAGCTACTGATATGACTTCACTAGGTTTACCCAAAGCTGTTACTGCAAGTATTCATGTATTTCGTGGAGATGATGAGGTAAGGATTACGAAAGACCAGGGCTTTGAATACCCAAATCATAATGGTCAGCTGTCCTCGTTTCATATAAGGGGTGTCATTGGGGGTGAAGGTAACGCAGCCTTCAATAGGGAAGAACTTGATTGTGAGCCAGAGCTACAACGATTAGCCATATCACCTTTAGGATATTCTGGGAAAGCGATAGAGTACGCTTTTTTTGGTAAACCGCCTATGGGTGGCCAGGAAATTATTAATTTCTCCAAGCAAGTTAGCGAATTTCTTGAAGCAATTCCAATAGTCTAACCACGAATTTATTGGAGGTCCATCGTACAGCTTATCTCCACTCAAATAAGAACTAATTTTAATATTATCTAGTTTTACTATTTGTTAATCTTAACGGTTAATTCGTGCAGCAATAGCAAACTGCATGAAGTAGCGATCTAGACTTTCTATAGATTCCTTAGTAGAGTTACTGTCACTTACTATTGCCAAGAATTGTTCTTTTGCTCTTAGAACTTCTTTAGCTCTGGGTGATCTTTGTTTGACCAAGCCTTTGACCGTTGAATCGAATAAATCTATAGCTCTTGTCACAGCAGCATCATGATCTTTTTGGTCTTTAGACTTGAACGATCGCCCAACCTCACTATATATATTTCCCATCTGATCAAGTATACCTAGCTTAGCCCAACGGTTCTGGTTCACTGCATAAATAGTGCTCATTGAGCTACTTTCTGCTTAACCAGTGTAATGATAAGTTGTTTTATATCTTCATCTTCAACGTCTCGAGACATATTTTGTTGTCTTGGTCGAATATTTATCATTGAATCAAATTCAATAAATTCATCTGTACCAAACTTAGCTGGATAAAGGTTGATACCCCACAGATCACTCTGTTTAGAACCTCGCTCTAGTAGGTGTTCTTCTTCGTCGGCATGCATTTCAGCATCTACTACAAGGCTGTTATTCTCAAGATCAACAACAGCTTTCACTAAATTGCCATACATCTTCCTAGCCATGTCAGTTAATTCATCAACCTTAATAGTAGTAGTTACGGATTTCATACTTATATCATATCAAACACTGGCTGCGTAGATATAAACAGCATAAGGAAAACCGAAAGAAATGAGGGCCACGGTGGTGGTTGTATCTACTATTTGCCAAAGTGTATAATTTAAATTGTGTCACGCCTGAGGCCTAAAACAAAAACACCATTTTTATTAATAATTGTTATTTTATTAATTTCAGCTTGTTTGATATTTTACTTCATACATCATCATAATCAGTCGAAACCTAAACGAAACGTTATAGTTGGATGCCAGACATTACAAGATGGTTCAAGAGTCTGCTTCTAGATTAATTTAGTCCTTGTATAAGTTGCGTATTTGCAGTCCACGGTTATTGCTATATCAACTAAAACTTAGTTAATAAAGCATAACATTATTACTGTTGTGTAGACTATAAAGTAATACCAACCCAACAACTTCCTGCTATCACCGCTAAAACTAAAAGCACTATGCTTAAAATTAGTCCTACTTTGGAAAGGGTTGAGTTTCTATTTTCTTGTTTTGCTTTTTCTAATGCCAATTATGCCGATAATTAATCCTGCTGGTGGAAGAAAAACAGCAAGAATAATACTTAGTATTCCATAAATATCCTGGTCTTTTTGCAATGGACTCATTTTTTTGTTAACGACTTTAGTTAATTATAGATA
>DATKHH010000038.1:0-2404 GCA_035510315.1 Candidatus Saccharimonadia bacterium | reverse complement strand
ATCCTGCTAGTACTTTAATACATATTATTTATTATTCTCTGTTTATTTCTCTATAAACATCTTTTCGCGTATAGTAGTCTAGGTAATTATGGATAAAGAACCTAAAAAAATTAATAAGACCCTTAAAGACAAACCAAATATAAAACTTAGACAGTCAAAAGGATTACTTTCCACTGCTTTAATGTTTTTGTTTGCATTGGTTATTGCCTTTTTGCTTACTACCTTCATTTTCCAGCAATATCAGGTTGATGGACCAAGCATGCAAACTACACTATTTAATGGAAATAGGCTTATAGTCGTAAAATATCAAAGAACATGGGCTAGAATTACCGGTCATCCTTATATACCAGGCAGAGGAAGTATAATAATATTTAATGAAAACGGTCTATATAACGCTGCTGGCCAACCTGAAAAACAACTTGTAAAGAGGGTTATAGGGTTACCTGGTGATCATATAGTGATTAAAAACGGTATGATAACTATATATAACAAGCAGCACCCAAAAGGATTTGATCCAGATAAAACACTGTCTTACTATAATGGTAAAACTATTCCCTACACTTCCGGAACAATAAACCTCACATTGCCAGCGAACGAAATTTTTGTTTGTGGTGATAATCGAACAAACTCACTAGATTCAAGAGTTTTTGGACCAATTAACGTCAATACTATCGTTGGTAAGCTAGATATGAGGATTTACCCCTTTAATAGCCTAAGATTCTTTTAGGCTCTTACATAAGTAACTTATCGATAATCTCTTTTAGATTTTCATCTGAGCTAAAACCAATCTCTAGTTTGCCACCTTTTGCCATTCTCTTAATAGTCACTGGAGCCGATAGAGTTCTAGAGAGCATTTGAGTCTCCATAGTCTCTTTTGACATATGGTTTTGTAATTCACTAACTGTTTTATTTTCCTTCTTGGCTCCCACAACAAACTGTTCAGCCTGACGAACTGACCAATGATATTTCTTTATATTATCAAGTAGTAGTTTCTGTTTATCGGGATCGTTATTGAGCGCAACTAAACTTCTTGCGTGTCCCTCAGTAATATCTTTATTATTTAGTGCTTGTTGGCATTCTCTGGGCAAAAGTAGCAACCTTGCCGTATTTTGGATTGTCGATTCTGCCTTGCCTAAACGTTTAGCAATATTTACATAGGATATATTGAATTGGTGCCTTAGTCTTTCAATGGAAGTGGCCTGTTCCAGTGGAGATAAATCAACTCTTTGAACATTTTCAACAATTGCTATTTCTAACCTCTGCAGATCCTTTAAGGTTCTGACAATTGCAGGTATAACTTTCAGCCCTGCTGTTTTTGCAGCTCTCCAACGCCTTTCGCCAGCTATAATCATGTATTTCTTAGTACCACTAGTATCAGGAGCTAAGATTATTGGTTGGAGTATACCGTGTTCTTTAACGGAGCTAGTCAATTCCTTCATGCTAGCACTATCAAAATTCTGTCTTGGTTGATTCTTATTAGTCTCAATTTGACCAATATCAATCTTTTGGATTCTCTCACTCTCATCGAGTAATATACTTCTATCAAAGTTTTGAGGTAGTAAGCTATCTATTCCCTTACCTAATCCTGATTTTTGTGTTGGCATTACTTATTTCTCCCCATATTTAATACTTCATTGGTAAATTGCTTATAAGCTCTCGCACCCTTACTCCATCTATCATGCTGAAAAATGGTCTTTCCGTAACTGGGCGCTTCAGCCAAACGAATATTTCTTGGGATAACCGTTCTAAAAACCTTATCTTTAAAATATTTCTTAACTTCATCACTAACATTTTGTGAAAGACTTGTTCTTCTATCATACATAGTAATAAGTACACCCAAAAGCTCAAGGCTAGGATTTAAGCCTTCTCTAACTCTCTGTACTATATCTAGAAGCTGTCCTAACCCCTCAAGAGCATAATATTCAGCTTGAACTGGGATAATAAGGAAATTAGAGGCCGTTAGGGCGTTAATAGTTAAAAGGCCTAAGGCAGGTGGACAATCTATGATTATATAATCATGCACCTTGTCTTGCTTTAGGGCGTTACTAAGACAATATTCCCTATTTGGTCTTTGAGACAAGTCCAGTTCTGCTGCTGTAAGATTTGGGTTACACGGTAATATATCTAGATTTTTTAAATTTGTTGGCTTTATAGCGTCTGACAAATTAATACTGCCAATTAAAACTTCGTAAGTAGTGGTCGTGCTTTGCTTTTCTATATTAAGTCCACTTGTTGCATTTGCTTGAGGATCTAAATCAACCAATAATACTTTCTTTTTTGAACTAGCAAGCTGAGCCGCTAAATTAATAGCGGTAGTAGTTTTACCAACTCCCCCTTTTTGATTAATAATAGCTATTATTGCCATAATCTAAATAGATTATAACATCGACGATCTCTATAACTT